>CAZEPK010000059.1:0-17642 GCA_964514085.1 uncultured Nocardioides sp. | reverse complement strand
TGCTCGATGATCGGCTTCGCCCTGGCGCACCTGGACTTCCCCGGCAAGAGGGTGGTGCTGGCCGTGGTGCTGGCCGGGATCATGCTCCCGATGGAGTCCCTGGTGCTCCCGCAGTTCATGCAGTTCCGGGCGCTGCACCTGCTCGGCACCTACTGGGCGCTGATCCTGCCGGCGGTCGCGGCACCCGTGGCGGTGTTCATCTTCCACGCCTTCCTCAAGCAGGTCCCGTCCTCGCTGATCGAGGCGGCCCGGCTCGACGGCGCGAGCTGGTGGCGGATCTACCGGCAGATCTGCATGCCGCTGTGCCGGCCCGCGACCTCGGCCGTGGCGATCCTGACGTTCATCACCACCTGGAACGCCTTCCTCTGGCCGCTGCTCGTGCTGACCCAGACCAAGTCGCAGACCATCCCGGTCGGGCTGAGCAGCCTCATCGGCGGGTCGGCGATCCAGTTCGCCGAGACGATGGCGTCCTCGGTCCTCGGGATCCTGCCGCTGTTCGCGGTCTTCCTGGTCCTCCAGCGCAGCATCGTGCAGGGCGTCGCCCAGACCGGCATCCGCTGACCCAGGCCCCCGACTCGTGCCCGACCGGAGGAGGCTCGGCGCCGCGGCGCTCGAGCGGCTCCCGGAGGACGTCGGACGCCCGACGTACGACCGCGACGCCGTCCGCGTCGGGGTCGTCCACCTCGGCGTGGGTGGCTTCCACCGCGGTCACCAGGCGAGGTACCTCGACCGGCTGATGGAGGCCGGCGCCGCGCTGGACTTCGGCATCTGCGGGGTGGGCGTGCTCCCTGAGGACCGGGGCATGCGCGACGTCCTGGCCGACCAGGACTGCCTCTACTCCGTGCTCGAGCGCGCGCCGGACGGGACCGCCTCGCTCCGCGTGGTGGGCTCGATCGTCCGCTACCTCTGGGGTCCCGACGACCCGGAGGCGGTGCTGGCGGTGCTGACCGAGCCGGCCACCCGGATCGTGTCGTTGACCATCACCGAGGGCGGCTACTGCCTCGACCCGGTCACCGGCCGGTTCGACCCGGAGCACCCGTCGGTCCGGCACGACCTGGCCGGCGACGGGCCACCCGTCACGGCGTTCGCCTACCTCGTGGAGGCGCTGGCCCGCCGGCGTCGGCTCGGCCACGAGCCGTTCACGGTGATGTCCTGCGACAACCTGCCCTCCAACGGGCGGGTGACCCGGGACAGCGTGGCCGGCTCCGCGGCGCTCCGCGACCCGGACCTCGCCACCTGGATCCGCTCGACCGTCCACTTCCCCAGCTCCATGGTCGACCGCATCACCAAGGCCACGACCGACGCCGAGCGCGACGAGGTCGAGGGCCGCCTCGGTGTCCGCGACGCGTGGCCGGTGGTCTGCGAGGAGTTCACCCAGTGGGTGCTCGAGGACGACTTCCCCGCGGGGCGGCCACCCCTCGACGAGGTGGGGGTCCAGCTCGTCGGCTCCGCCGAGCCCTACGAGGTGCTCAAGCTGCGGTTGCTCAACGGCGGGCACCAGGCGCTCGGCTACCTCGGGTACCTGGCCGGCCACCGGTTCGTGCACGAGGCTGCGGCGGACCCGGCCCTGTCGGCGTTCTTCCGGCGGTACGCCGAGGAGGTCCGCCCGACGCTCCCGGCGGTCCCGGGGATCGACGTGACCGCCTACCGCGACCAGCTGGTCGAGCGCTTCGCCAACGCTGCGCTGGGGGACTCCCTCGACCGCATCTGCGCCTACTCCTCGGACCGCATCCCGAAGTTCGTGCTCCCGGCCGCGCACGACAACCTGGCGGCCGGGCGCGACGTCCGGTGCGCGGCGGCCGTCGTGGCCGGGTGGGCCCGTTGGTGCGAGGGCACCGACGAGGACGGGGCGCCGATCGACCTGGTCGACCCCGCGGCCGAGGTGCTGCGAGAAAGCGCGCGGGCGCAGAGGGAGGAGCCCCTCGCGTTCCTGACCCACCGTGAGCTCTTCGGCGACCTCGTGGACCGGCCGGCCTTCACCGAGCCCTACCTCGAGGCCCTCCAGCACCTGCACGCCGACGGGGCGCTGAAGACCGTCGGGCGCCTCATCGGCTGACCGGCCCGCAACGGCGCTGTCCTCAGGAGGCGGGGTCGTGGACGAGCAAGTGTCCCTCGCTGACGAGTCCCAGGACCGTCTCGGCCGCCTCGGCGGGCGAGAGGTGCTCGTTGTCCACGACGTGCGCCTCGTAGGGGCCGAGATCGGAGAACTGCTCCCACATGTGCCGCGCCGGCGCGGAGGTGATGCTGCCCCCTGCTGGCGCTCGTGACCGCACCCGGTCGACGCAGACCTCGAGCGGGGGCCGGAGCACGGCGTAGTGCAACGGGACGCCGGCCGCCCGCAGCGGCGCGGCGAGCACCGGCAGGAACCAGGGACCGAGGATGCCCTCGGCCACCACGGCGTATCCGCCTGCGGCGTACCGGCTCATCGCGGCCGCGGCCGCGTCGACCACTGTGCCGTTCTGCTCATGGGCCTCGGCCAGCCAGGGCTCGACCTTCCCGGCGCGCACGACGCTCCAGAACCAGTCCGTCTCCAGGCACACCGACCGCGTCAGCGTGGCGGCCAGGAGCTCGGCGGTCGAGGTCTTGCCGGCCCCGGGGGACCGGTCAGCACCAGCACCGCACCGCCGTCCAGGGCAGGCACCGGCCGCTGACCCGTCAGCGCCTGCGTCGACGGGCCTTGGCCTTCTCCACCGCGGAGCGGATGCGGGCGCGGTTCTGGGGCTTGCGGGCCTCGTCGAAGACCTTCTTCGCGATGCCGGCGGCGGTCAGGGTCTGGGCGATCCTCATGACCTTCGGTACCACCCGGCCGCCCGTCTCACACGGGCTGATCGCGAGGTGGGCCGGGATCGGACCAGCACATCCTCCGCCCGGCGCCGTCCCCGGGCCTGCCTAGGCTTGGTCGGGTGATCGTGCGTGCAGGCGTCCTCGACGTCGAGGTCAGGCGCAGCGGCGGGACCGGCGGGTGGCCGGTGGTCCTGCTGCACGGGTTCCCCTACGACGCCCACAGCTTCGACCGGGTCGCGGACCTGCTGGCCGAGGCGGGGGCCGACGTAGTGGTGCCGTCCCTGCGCGGGTACGCCGGCACGCGCTTCCTCGACGCCGCCACGCCGCGCTCGGGTCAGCAGGCGGCCATCGCCCACGACCTGGTGGCCCTGATGGACGCGCTGGACCTCGAGGCCGCCGTCCTGGCCGGCTACGACTGGGGTGGTCGCGCGGCCTGCATCGTCGCCGCCCTGTGGCCGGAGCGGGTGCGCGGGCTGGTCAGCGGCAACGGCTACCTGCTCCAGGACATCGCGGGCAGCGGGTCGCCGTCGGCGCCCCACCTGGAGCGCAAGCACTGGTACCAGTACTACCTCCACGGCGAGCGGGGCCGAGCCGGCCTGGAGGAGCACCGGGCGGCGCTCGCCCGCCTGCTGTGGGAGGAGTGGTCGCCGACCTGGGACTTCACCGACGAGGACTTCGAGGCCACCCGCCCGGCCTTCGACAACCCCGACTTCGTCGACGTGGTCGTGCACTCCTACCGGCACCGCTACGGGCTGGTCGGCGGCGACCCGGCGTACGACGAGACCGAGCGCAGGATCGCCGCGCTGCCGCCGATCACCGTGCCCACCATCGTGCTCGACGGTGAGCACGACACGGTGACGCCGGCGCGGACCCGGGCCGAGCACGAGCCGGGCTTCACCACGCTGCTCGACCACCGCCTCCTCGATGCCGGGCACGACCTGCCGCAGGAGGCGCCCGAGGACTTCGCGCGGGCCGTCCTCGAGGTGCGCCGCTGACGGAGCCGGACCGGGAGCGCCGAACGCCCTCCGCACCCGCGGTGCGGAGGGCGTTCTGTGCGTCGGCCCGGATGGGATCCCCCCGGTCTCCCCGCGCCGACGTGTCCGGGCAGCGTAGTGAGGGACGGAGGGTGCGGGATTCACCCCGAAGTAGACCCTCGGGGGATCCGCGGGGATCTCCTGAGCCCTAGCCTCGGTGAGGTGGAGGCTCAGCGACGCGTGGCGGCGCACACGGCCGCCTTCAACGGTGCCGTGCAGGACGGTGACTGGGGCAGGTTCGCCGAGCGCTTCACCGAGGACGCGCGGATGTCCTTCCCGGGCCTGCCGGTCCCTGATGCGGTCGGCCGGGCCGCGATCCTGGAGGCCTACCGGAGCGCGCCGCCGGACGACACCATCGAGCAGACCGAGATCGACCCGGCCCACGCCCCGGACGTCGGGCCCGTCGACCTGGTCGCGGTGCGCTGGTCCCGCGGAGGGACCGGGACCATGCGCATCACGTGGCGCGGCGACCTCGTGGCGGCGCTGGAGGTCCGCTTCGTCTGACTCGGACCCGCGGGCAGTGATGAGTTGTCGGGCCCGCACCCGTCATACCTGCGACGGCACTGCCCAGAGGAAGGACCCACCGATGACGGTGGACATGCGGCTGCAGGACGCGGGTCAGGGGGACCCGGGTCCGAGCAGCCTGGTCGAGGTCGACGAACCGGCGTTCTGGGAGCTGGCCCAGCGCCACCGGCGCGAGCTGCACGTGCACTGCTACCGCATGCTCGGGTCGTTCGAGGACGCCGAGGACACCGTGCAGGAGACGTTCCTGCGGGCCTGGCGGCGGCGGGACACCTTCGCGGGACGGTCGACCTTCCGGGCCTGGCTGTACCGCATCGCCACGAACGCCTGCCTGGACCTGCTCGCGCGCTCGCGGCCGGCACCGGCCACGGGCGGTGAGGTGCCGTGGCTCCAGCCCTACCCGGACCGGCTGCTCGACGAGCTGCCCGCCAGCGCCGCGGACGGGCCGGAGGCCGTCGCGGTCGCACGGGAGACGATCGAGCTGGCCTACCTGGTCGCGGTCCAGCACCTGGCGCCGCGTCCCCGGGCGGTGCTGCTGCTGCGCGACGTGCTGGGCTGGCCGGCCAAGGAGGTCGCGGAGCTGCTCGGCGACTCCGTCAACTCCGTCAACAGCGCGCTGCAGCGGGCCCGCGCCGGCCTGCGCGAGCACCTGCCGGCCGAGCGCCAGGAGTGGACCGGCGCCGAGGACGACGCAGCGACGCGCGAGCTGGTGCGCCGCGTGGCCGACGCCAGCATGGCCAAGGACCTCGACGCCCTCGCCGCGGTGCTGCGCGAGGACGTCCGCTGCTCCATGCCGCCCACGCCCGGCCTGCACGTCGGCCGCGAGGCGGTGCTGGCCGACTGGGTCGCGGACGGCTTCCTGGACCTGGGCCGCCTCCGCACCCTGCCGACCTCGGTGAACCGGCAGCCGGCGCTCGCGGCGTACCTGTGGCACGCGGACCAGAGGGCGTACCTGCCGCTGACGGTCGACGTGCTGCGCATCTCCGGCGGGGCGGTGGCCGAGATCGTGATCTTCCACGCCGCCCAGTTCTCGCGCCTCGGGCTGCCGGAGCGGCTGCCGGCCGAGGGCACGGAGTGATGGCCACCGGGGTCGCCGGCTCGACGGCGGACGTGGTCGGTGCCGCTCACCCCGTGCGGGGCCTGGCCCTCGCCGGTCTGGTCGCGGCGCTCGCCGCGGCGGTGGCCACCACTGCGGCCGCGGCGCTGGCGGGGGTCGCGGGCGTGGAGCTCGAGGTGCCCGACGGGGGCGAGATCGTCCCGCTGTCCGGGGTCGCCGTGCTGACGGGCTTCTTCTCGCTCCTCGGCGCCGCCCTGGCCATGGCCCTGCTCCGCTGGAGCGCTCGCCCCGCGCAGCGCTTCCTCCGGGCGGCGCTCCTCCTCACCGTCCTCTCGCTCGTCCCGCCTCTCCTCGCAGGAGCGGACGCGGCCGCGACGGCCACGCTGGTCGGGCTGCACCTGGTGGCGGCGGCGGTGGTGGTCCCCGCCCTGACGGCGCAGCTCCGCCGCCGGACCGGCTGAGGGCTGAGCGCCGGGTCCCTCGAGCCGTCAGTCCTCGAAGCGGGGGTGCCGGCTGGACAGCTTGCGGGCCTCGGTCAGGTGGCCGCCGAGGAAGCCGCCCACTCCGGCGGCCGCCGCCCCCACCAGACCGAGCCGGACCCCGCGCACGTGCTGGCCGCGGCGCCGGGCCAGCCAGGACCGTCCGAAGCAGACGAGCGCGACCGTGTTGGCGCCGGCGTGCACCACGCCCGTACGCCGGTCGCGCCGGCTGGCGTCGCCCCACTCGGCCAGCCCGGTGACCGCCGCGGGCAGCGCCGCGAGCACGCCCGCACCCACCAGCCGCTGGGCCGCGGCCCGACCCTGCACCGGCGAGCTGAGGTCGAGGAGGAGCGCCGAGGTCCAGGTGCCCACGGGGAGGAAGGTCAGCAGCGGGTGCACCGCGTGGCCCAACCACTGACCCTGCAGCGCCGCCCGGCGCCGCGGGTCGGCCAGGAGGGCGTCGGCCAGCGGGGCCAGCGCCGCACTGGGGCCGTCGAGCACGCGGCTCTCCTCGATGCGCAGGACCGCCTGCACGAAGGGGTTGGTCCGGCCGGAGGTGGCGAGGGTGTGGTCCATGCCGGCGGGTACCCGAGCAGGTCGGCACCATGCCGGCCTGGACAGTCGGCACGGCCGAGGGGCTAGGGAGCCGAGGCCGCGTGGCGCTCGAGGACGGGCAGCACGGCCTCGACGCCGGCCAACGCCGCGATCTCGTCGGCCACCCGTCGGGCCCGCACGCGGGCCTCGTCGTCCTGCAGCGCCTCCTCGACGCCGCGGCGGATCTCCTCCGGCGTGGCGGTGGCGGCGTCGAGGACCCGGGCCAGGCCCAGCTCCTCGGCCCGGGCCGCGTTGTGCGGCTGGTCCGCGCCCAGGGGGAGCAGCACCGAGGGCAGCCCGTGGGCCAGGGCGGCCACCAGGCTGCCGGAGCCGCCGTGGGAGACGACCAGGTCCGCGGTGGCCAGCACCTCGGCCTGGGGGACGAAGCGCTCCACCCTCACGTGCGCGGGCCGCGGCCCGAGGTCCGCGGGATCGACGTGGTGGCCGACCGTCAGGAGGACGTCGGCCTCCACCTCGGCCAGGCCCTCGACGAGCCGCTCGAGCAGGTCGCCGGAGCCGGTGCTGAAGACCGTCCCGAGCGTGGCGTAGACCTGCCGGCGCGGTGGCCGGGCCGTGGCGCCGGGCACTGCGGGAGACGCCTCCGAGCGGAAGTACGACGTCGACGCCGGGAGCCGGACGGGCGAGCGCGGACTGCGGAACGACGGCGGGAACGGCGACAGCACGACGCCGCGGGTCAGCAGGGACAGGTCCGGGTCGGGCGGGAGGCCGTGCTCGGCACGCAGGGTGGCCAGGGGCGGCCCGACGAGCTCCGGTCGGATCAGCAGTCCCGACGCGAGGACCAGCACCGTCGCGGTCGGGATCCCCCGGACCTCGGCGGCGAGCGCCGAGCCCAGGTCGGCCTCGTCCCGGACCACCAGGTCGGGCCCCCACGCGGCGATGCACTCCTGGACCGCCGTGGCGTGGCGGCGCGCGCCCCGGTCGGCGAAGTTCTCGGCGAACTCGACCTCGGCGGCGCGGGCGTCGACGGGGGCCAGCGGGGTCAGGTCGCGGCTCCGCGCGGCGGGCGGTGGAGCGGTGCTCGTGGCCAGCGCCCGGAACCCCGACGCCTCGACGCGGTCGACCAGCCCGCCCGAGCAGGCGACCGCCACCTCGTGCCGCGCGGCCTGCGCGGCGCGGGCCACCGGCAGCAGCGGGTAGAAGTGCCCCAGGCCACCGATGAACGTGAAGAGGATCCGCATCGCCGGGTCAACCTACCGGCGGCTGCGGGCTCCTGGCCCGAGCGCGAGCGTGGAGAATTGCGGTGCGGGTCCGCCAGCCCTGACCCTGTTCCCCGGGCAGCCGCCCTCGCGACCCGAGGAGACAGACGTGGACACCGACATCATCGTCGTGGGCGCCGGCATCGCCGGGCTGGTGGCGGCCGCCGAGGCCGCGGACGCGGGGCGCCGCGTCCTCCTGCTGGACCAGGAGGCGGAGCAGAGCCTGGGCGGCCAGGCGTTCTGGAGCCTGGGTGGCCTGTTCCTGGTCGACAGCCCGGAGCAGCGCCGCATGGGCGTCAAGGACTCTCTCGACCTGGCCCGGCAGGACTGGCTGGGCTCGGCCCAGTTCGACCGCGACGAGGACCGCTGGCCGCGCGCGTGGGCCGAGGCCTACCTGCAGTTCGCGGCCGGTGAGAAGCGGTCCTGGCTGCACCAGATGGGCCTCCGCCTCTTCCCGGTCGTGGGCTGGGCCGAGCGCGGCGACGGCCGGGCCAGCGGGCACGGCAACTCGGTCCCGCGCTTCCACCTCACCTGGGGGACCGGACCCGGTGTCGTCGCGCCGTTCGAGCGCCGCGTGCGCGCGCACGCCGACGCGGGGCGGATCACCTTCGCCTTCCGGCACCAGGTCGACGGGCTGGTCGTCGAGGCGGGCGCCGTCGTGGGTGTCCGCGGCACCGTCCTGGAGCCCACGTCGGTCGAGCGCGGGCGGCCGAGCAGCCGCACCGCCGTCGGCGAGTTCGAGCACCGCGCCCAGGCGGTCGTCGTGACCAGCGGTGGCATCGGCGGCAACCACGACCTCGTGCGCAAGGCCTGGCCGGCCCGGCTCGGCACGCCACCGAAGCGGATGGTGGCCGGTGTCCCTGCCCACGTGGACGGCCGGATGCTCACCATCACCCAGGACGCCGGCGCCAGCCTCATCCACCCCGACCGCATGTGGCACTACGTCGAGGGCATCCGCAACTGGGACCCGATCTGGGAGAACCACGGCATCCGGATCCTGCCCGGGCCCTCCTCGCTGTGGCTCGACGCCGCGGGCAACCGGCTGCCGGCGCCGTACTTCCCGGGCTTCGACACCCTGGGCACGCTGCGCCACCTGCGCCAGACCGGCTACGACTACTCCTGGTTCGTGCTGACCCAGAAGATCATCGAGAAGGAGTTCGCGCTCTCGGGCTCCGAGCAGAACCCCGACCTCACCGGCAAGGACGTCAAGCTGCTCCTCTCGCGCGTCAAGAAGGGCGCCCCCGGCCCGGTCGAGGCGTTCAAGCAGCACGGTGAGGACTTCGTGGTGGCCCGGACTCTCGAGGACCTGGTGGCCGGCATGAATCGGGTCGCCGACGAGGACGTCCCGGCCCTCGAGGTGGAGCCGCTGCGCCGGCTCATCGAGGAGCGCGACCGCCAGCTCGACAACACCTTCAGCAAGGACGCCCAGGTGATGGCCATCCGGTCGGCCCGGACCTACCGCGGCGACAAGCTGATCCGCACCGCGTCCCCGCACCGGCTGCTCGACCCTGCGGCCGGCCCCCTCATCGCCGTACGCCTCAACATCCTGTCCCGCAAGACGCTCGGCGGCCTGGAGACCGACCTCTCCGGTCGCTGCCTCACCGCCGACGGCTCGGTGTTCCCCGGGCTGTACGCCGCGGGCGAGGTCAACGGCTTCGGCGGCGGCGGGATGATGGGCTACAACGCCCTGGAGGGCACGTTCCTCGGCGGGTGCCTGTTCTCCGGCCGCACCGCCGGGCGGGCGGCGGCCGCAGCGACGGCCTGAGGCTGGGGCTGGTGCGACCGGACCCACAGCCCGGCGCAGCGTGGGCGAGGATGGCCGGGTGGTCGAGCGCGCGCTGAGCTTCGGGGCGGCGGCCGCGGCGTACGAGCGGTTCCGGCCGGGCTACCCCGACGAGCTGGTCTCGCTGGTGCTCGACCACGCCACCCGGCCGGTGCGCTCCGCCTTGGAGATCGGGGCCGGCACGGGCAAGGCCACCCGGGCCTTCGCGGCCCGGGGTGTCGTCGTGACCGCCACCGAGCCGGACGAGGCGATGCTGGAGGAGCTGCGCCGGCACGTCCCGCCGACGGTCCGGCCGGTGCTGGCGTCGTTCGAGGAGCTCTCGCCGGCTCCGGACCACGACCTGGTCTACGCGGCTGCCGCGCTGCACTGGACCTCGCCCACCGGCCGCTGGGCGAGGGTCGCGGCTGCGTTGCGGCCCGGCGGTGTCTTCGCCTCCTTCGGAGGGCCGTTCCGGCTGGCCGACCCGAGCCTCGCGGATGCCGTCGCGGCTGCTCGGGCGGTCTGGCTCGCTGACGACGAGGTGCCCTCGCCCGACGGCACTCCGGAGACCGACGACCTGCAGTGGCCGGGCACCGAGCTCGTCGCCGAGCCGGCCTTCACCGACGTGCGCCAGGAGACGGTCCCGCGCCGCCTCCTCCTCCCCGCGGACGACTACGTCGGACACCTCGCGACCGTCTCGGCCTACCTGCAGCTGGCCGAGGACGACCGGGCCGCGGCCCTGCGCAGCATCGCCGCGGTGCTGCCACCGACCGTCGCGGTGGACGCCGACCTCACCGTCCACCTGACCCGGCTCACCTGACCGCATTCGACGGCTCGGGGGCCGACAGCCCGAGCGCGACCAGGACGCTGGGGAGCATCGCCTTGGCCGTCCGCTTGTAGCCCGCGCTGGAGGGGTGGAAGCGGTCGATGGAGAACATCTGGTCGGGCTGGGCGATGAAGAACGGTCCGACCACCTCGGCCAGGTCCACCGCCGTGGCCCCCAGCTCGGTGGTCACCTCCCGCTGGGCCTTGGCCAGCTGGCGGGAGGCCAGCCGTCCCATGGCGCGGAGCGGTTGGGGCACCGCGGTGAGCGCGCCGAGGTCGGGACAGGTCCCGACCACCACCGCTGTCCCGCGGCCCTGCAGCTCGGCGACGGCCTCGGCCAGGTGACGTCGGGACTCCGAGGGCCTGACCCGGTGGATCACGTCGTTGCCGCCGACCACGACCACGGCCACGTCGGCGTGGTAGCCCGGCGGCAGCCCCGCCAGCTGGGCGCGGAGCATCGACGTCTCGGCCCCCACCCGGGCTGCCGTGTGCAGGCGTACGGCGCGCCGCGTGCCCTTGGCGACGCGCGCCGCGAGCTGCGCGCCGAGGGTGTGCTTGGGCTTGGCCGCGCCGAGGCCCGCGGCGATCGAGTCACCGAGCAGGAGCAGCTGGAGCGGCTCGCCGTAGGACTTCTTGTACGTGCGGTCGGCGGCGTGGGGCCGTTCGCCCAGGGGCTTGCCGATCACCGCGCGGGCGGAGGCCGCCTGCCGTCGGATGACCTGGCGTCCGGTCACGGCCAGGCCGGCCGCGCCGGCCAGCCCGGTCAGCACGGCCAGGGCCGGCGTGGCCGCCCGCCACGTCGCCCGGCTCCCTCGCGCGGGTGCGCCCACCGTCAGGCGACCCGTCAGGCGGCGTGGTCCACGGCCGCGTGCTCGAGCACGGCGCCGTAGTGCACCCGCACCAGGTCGTCGACCAGCCGCGTCCACGTCTGACCGGCGACGCGGGCCAGGGCGGCCCGCGTCAGCGCCGACCGAGCCTCGGGATCGTCGACCAGGCTCGCCACCTGGCGCCGCAGCGACGCGCGGTCGGCCACGTCGAACAGCAGCCCGGAGCGGCCGTGCTGGACCAGGTCCAGCGGGCCGCCTGCGGCCGGTGCGACCACGGCGACCCCGCTGGCCTGGGCCTCCTGGATCGTCTGGCAGAAGGTCTCGGACTCCCCGGTGTGGACGAACACGTCGAGCGAGGCGAACGCCCGGGCCAGCTCCGCACCCTGCAGCTGGCCGGTGAAGACCGCGCCGGGCAGCAGGCGTCGCAGCCGCGAGGACTCCGGGCCGTCGCCGACCACGACCAGCTGCACCTGCGGGAGGTCGGCGAGCTCGGTCAGGCGGTGGACCTGCTTCTCCGGTGCCAGGCGGCCGACGTAGCCGACCACCACCGTGGCGGTGCCGTCCGGGCCGACCGCGGCCCAGCGCCGGTGCAGGTCGGTGTCGCGGCGCTCGGGCCCGAAGAGGTCGAGCGAGACCCCGCGGCCCCACAGGTGCAGGTCGTCGACGCCGAGCGCGTCGAGCTGGCGGTAGGACGCCATCGAGGGCACCAGGGTCCGGGTGCAGCGGCGGTGCAGCCGGCCCACCCACCCCGAGACGGCTGCCTCGGCGTGCAGGCCGTACTGGCGGGCGAAGCCACCCACGTCGGTCTGGTAGACGGCCACCGTGGGCAGACCCAGACGACGCGCGGCCCGCAGGCCCACGGCGCCCAGCATGATCGGCGAGGCCAGGTGGACCACGTCGGGCGCGAACTCGGCCAGGGCCCGGTGGACCAGCGGGTCCGGCAGGCCGACCGGGAAGGAGCGGTAGCCGGGCAGCCCGACGGAGCGGACCCGGACCACCGGGACGTCGCGGTGCAGGTCCGGCCCGGGCCCGGGCGCGATGACCAGCACGTCGTGGCCGGTGGCGCGGAGGCGGTCGGCCACGTGCCGCACGGTGTTGCTGACGCCGTTGACCTGGGGGAGGAACGACTCGCTGACGATCGCAACTCGCATGCCCCGAGGCTCGCGGGGCCAGGTGAACCGGACGTGGCCGCGGCGTCGGTGTCGTCCGAAGTTCAGGACACGAGCGAGGGTGCTGCCCGCCCCGGAAGTCGGCTGCGGGGACCCCCGTCAGCCGACCGCGCCTCGGCCACCGAGCCGGTGCCACGGCCCCTCGATGACGCAGGTGACGCCGGGATACTGCACGTTGATGAAGAGGCGGGACCCGTCCGGCGACCAGCGCGGGCCGGCCATCTCGCAGGCGCCGAACTTGCCGGGTTGGGGGAAGTCGTCGGGCGCCCAGTAGTGGAGGTCCAGCGGCTCGATGACCTGGGCCAGGGTGACGATGCGGCCCCGCGGGGTCAGGACGCGCAGGAAGTTCGTGCCTCCGGGGTCGTCGCCGTCGCCGTCCTCGGCCATCACCACGAGCCCGCGCGGCCCGGTCTCGAGGGCGTCCGGCTGGTTGAGGACCTCGGCGCTGCGGGACTCGTAGACCAGCGTCAGCCGGCCGGTGTGCTGACCCGTGGGCCGGTAGCGCCAGACCTGGCCCTGCTCCTCGTCGCCGGCCTCGCTGGCCACGAAGACGATCGCGCCGTCCTGCCAGCTGGCGCCCTCCAGGCCGTAGAAGCGGGCGCCACCGAGGCGACGCCCCTGCAGGTAGACCGAGCCGGGCACGTCCTCGGCGTCCGAGGGGTCGGGGTGACGGATGTCGACCCAGTGGCAGGGCAGGGTCTCGCCCACGCGCTGGCCCGACGCGGTGTCGTAGCGCGGCTCGCCGTCGATGGCGAGCATCTGGAGACGACCGCCCTTGTGGAGGTGGCCGGGGGAGTGCGGCAGGAACCGGTAGAACCCGTCGCCGGGGTCGCCGTTGTCCTCGGTCATGTAGACGATGCCCGTGCGCGGGTCCACGGGCGCGCACTCGTGCTCGAAGCGGCCCATGTCCTTCAGGGGATGGGCCTCGACGGGTCCCTTGGCGCCCGGGTGCACCTCGAAGACGTAGCCGTGGGGCTTGTCGAAGCCGGCGTCCACGCCGTCGGTGGTCTCCTCGCAGGAGAGCCAGGTGCCCCACGGCGTGGGGGAGCCGCTGCAGTTGCTCAAGGTGCCGTTGAGGACCAGGAAGCTCTCGAGCACGCCGCCGCGGTCGCTCCAGAGCGTCGACGTGACACCGCCCGGGGCGCTCCGGTCGTAGGCGGCGCGGGGCCCGATGGCCCTCGCACGCGCTCCCGCGATGTCGAGGTCGACCTCGTGGTTGCGCAGCAGCCGTAGCTGCCCGGGCCGGCCGGTCCTGAACAGCGCCTGCCCGTCGTGCGCGCCCGGCGTGGCCAGGCCGTCGCTCATCGGCGTGCCGGCCCGCCCGAAGGTGGTGTAGCTGAAGCCGGGCGGCAGCGCGAGCTCCGGGCCGGCGGGGCTCAGCGGCCCCAGCCCGCGACCCGCCCGGGCTGCGCCCTGCAGGAGCGGCGAGGCAGCCGTGGCCCGGTCGGCGGGTCCGAGCGCGGCCCCCAGTCCGGGCCCGACGAGCCCCAGGCCCGCGATCGTGAGGAGCTGTCGCCGGCTGGCCGCCGGCGTCTGGTGGGGGCGGGGATCGGTCATGGCGCGACGCTATGGCGCCTCGACGACCGGGAGGTGGACGCCGGGTGTCCAGGTCGGGCTGTACGGCGGGTCCCGGGCCTAGGCGGAGAAGGCCTGCTCCGCGCCGTTCAGGTTGCTGGGGCAGATCAGGCTGCTGCACAGCCGCACCGGGACCGGCGCCGGCCGGGGGACCTCGGGTGACGGTCGTCCGGGGACGGACACGATCTCGACGGGTGCCCCGCACAGGTGGCAGGGCGATCGATCGACGGAGGCCACCCCTGCACGCTAGCCAGACCGGGGTGCGCAGACCAGACCCCGACCTGTGAGCATGGACAGGTGGCAGCGGAGCCGGAGCGGTCGCAGCTGCGCGCCGTGGCGCACGCCGTCCTGCGCGCGGAGGCGGGAGCGGTCGGTCTGGGGCGGCTGTGCCCGCGCTGTGGCAGCTCCGTCCACGGTCGCCCGGTCGCGCGGACGGGGTCGGGAGGCCCGCTGCAGGTGAGCATCTCCTACACCGCCGGCCTGGTCGCCGTGGCCTGGAGCCGGACGAGCCGCGTCGGCGTCGACGTGGAGCGCGACGGCCCGCCCGTCGACGGCCTCGACCGGCGCGGCTTCACCAGGGCCGAGGCGCTGTTCAAGGCCGGCGGTGGGATGCCGACGCGGGAGCTCGACCTGCCCGACGGCTACGTCGGGACCCTGGCCGGGGTCGACGTCAGCTGGCGGCTGGCAGGTCCGGCAGCTCCTGCCGGGTGAGCCAGCCGTCGAACAGACCCTCGAGGTCGGCGTCCGTCCGCTCCGCGGCGTGCTCGCGGAAGTCCTCGGTGGTGACCGAGCCCCCGGTGTGGTCCGCCACCCAGTCGCGCAGCAGGTCGAAGAACGGCTCGTCGCCGACCGTGAGCCGCAGCGCGTGCAGCGTGAGGGCGCCCCGCTTGTAGACCCGGTCGTCGAACATCAGCTCCGGCCCGGGGTCGGCCAGCAGCAGGTCCTGGTCCAGCTCCGACAGCTTCTGGTGGTGGTGCCGCGCCCAGTGCTCGGCGCTCTCGCGTCCCGACGCCTCGGACCAGAGCCACTCGGCGTAGCACGCGAACCCCTCGTGCAGCCAGATGTCCTGCCAGCGCGAGAGGGTGACGGCGTTGCCGAACCACTGGTGGGCCAGCTCGTGGGCCACCAGGCGCACGGCGTCCCAGTCGTCGGCGCAGAAGTTGCGCCCGAAGGTCGACAGGCTCTGCGACTCCAGGGGGATCTCGAGGTCGTCGGAGGTGATGACGGAGGTGTACGCCGCGAACGGGTAGGGACCGAACCACTCGACGAAGCGCGCCATCATCTCGGGCTGGTCGCCGAAGGCCGCCTCGAAGCCGGCGCCGGCGTCAGCGGGGACGGCGGCGGCCATCGGCACCTGCGCCTCGTCGTAGGGCCGCAGCTCGTAGCGCCCGATCTGCACGGTCGCGAGGTAGGTCGCCATCGGCTCGGCCTGCTCGTAGCGCCACCGGCAGGTGGAGGAGCCGCGGCGCCGCTCGGCCAGCGCGCCGTTGGCGACCACCGTGTAGTCGGCCGCGGTCGTCACGGCGATGGAGTAGGACGCCTTGTCGTCGGGGCGGTCGTTGCAGGGGAACCAGGTGGGCGCGCCGTGCGGCTGGCCGGCCACGATCACGCCGTCCTCCAGCTCCTCCCAGCCGGCGTCGCCGTGGTGGTCCTCGACGAGCGGCTGCGGCGCGCCGGCGTACTTCACCGAGACCCGGAACGCCGTGCCGGCCGCGAGCGCACCGGCCAGGCCGACCACGAGCCGGTCGCCGCGGGCGGCGTACTTCGCGGGGGCCTTGCCGTCCACGGTGACCTTGGCGACCTCCAGGCCGGCCAGGTCCAGGACGACGCGGGTCAGGTCCTCCTCGGCCACCGCGTCGATGACGGCCTGGCCGCGCAGCTGGTTGCCGACCAGCTCGTAGTCGAGCTCCAGCGCGTAGTGCGTCGCGCTCCAGGAGGGGTCACCGTGTCCCGGCAGGTAGGGGTCGGCCGTGGGCAGGTCGGAGTGGCTGCCCAGCCGCGAGGCGAGACCTCTCACTCGCCGGTCACCCAGGGACCGATGGGGTTGCCGATCCAGACGGTCTTGTCCGGCACGGACTCACCCCTCATGACCAGCGACACGGGACCGACCGTAGCGTGCCGCCCCAGCGTCGCCGCGGGGAGGATCACGCTGTTCGGACCGAGGGTCGCGCCCCGCTTGAGGACCACGCGGTCCATCGTCAGCATCCGGTCGTGGAAGAGGTGGGTCTGCACCACGGTGCCCTGGTTGACGGTGGCCCCGTCACCCAGCTCGACCAGGTCGGTCTCGGGCAGCCAGTAGGTCTCGCACCAGACGCCGCGCCCGATCCGTGCGCCCAGCAACCGGAACCAGACGTTGAGCAGCGGGGTGCCGGCCACGGCCCGGGCGAACCACGGCGCGGCGACGACCTCCACGAAGGTGTCGGCCAGCTCGTTGCGCCACACGAACGAGCTCCACAGCGGGTGGGCCCCGGGGCGGATCCGGCCCACCAGCAGCCACTTGGCCGCCACGGCGGCGAGTGCCGCCGCCAGTCCGGCCAGGGCCAGCAGCGGTGCGGCGAGCAGCAGCGCCAGCAGCAGGCCGTACGCATGGTCGAGGAGCCGGGCCAGCGCGACCGCCACCACGACCGCGAGCCCGCCGCCGAGCGCGACCGGCACGACGCGGCCCGCCTCGACCAGGGCGCGGGCCACCTTCAGCCGGGTGGGCGGCTCGTAGGTGCGACCGGCGTCGCTGGCCTCGGCGGTGCGGCGCAGCGGCGCCGGCGGGCTGCCCAGCCAGGACTCGCCAGCGTGCGCGGTCTTGCGCCGAGGCGCTGCCGAGAGCACGGCGACCAGCGAGGCCTTCGGCACCCGGCGGCCCGGCGCGGTCATGCCGGAGTTGCCCACGAAGGCGCGCTTGCCGATCTTGACCCGCTCGACGCGCAGCCAGCCGCCTCCGAGCTCGTAGCCGCCGATCAGGGTGTCGTCGGCCAGGAAGGCCTGGTCGTTGACCTGGGTCAGCGAGGGGACCATGAGCACGGTCGAGGCCTCGACGTCCGTCCCGATCCTGGCCCCCAGCAGCCGCAGCCACGTCGGGGTCAGGCTCGAGGCGTAGAGCGGGAACAGCCAGGTGCGCGCGTCGTCGAGCACCCGCACCGTGGTCCACACCGCGAGCGCGGCCCCGCTGCGGACCGCGTGGACCCCGGGACGCACCCCGAGGGCGGCCACGCGCACCACCAGCAGGACCAGCAGGGCCAGCGCCAGCAGGGCCACCAGCGCGGACACCGGCAGCCAGCGGAGCAGGCCGAGCAGGTCGGCGTACGACGTGGGCTCGTCGGCCAGCAGCACGGGCAGCGCGGCGCCGGCCAGGACGGCCAGGATCGGCAGGCAGGAGAGCAGCACCGCCACGGCGCCGTACGCCACGGTCCAGGCCCGGGCGGTCACCGGCCGGTCGGACCACGGCCCGCGGGCGCGCTTCTGGATCCGCACGGCGGGGGAGCCGGACCAGTACTCGCCGTCCGGCACGGACCCGAAGACCGACGAGCCCGGCGCGACCTCGGCGTCCTTGCCCACGTCGGCCCCGGGGCAGAGCATGCTGCGGGCGCCGACCCGGGCCCGGGCGCCGACCCGGACCGGCCCGAGGTGCACCACGTCGCCGTCGACCCAGAAGCCGCTCAGGTCGACCTCCGGCTCGATGGAGCAACCGGCGCCGAGCCGCAGCATCCCCGTCACCGGCGGGACGCTGTGGAGGTCCACGTCGCGCCCGACCTCGGCGCCGAGCAGGCGGGCGAGACCGTCGTCTGCGATTTGACGCCCGAGAT
>CAZEPK010000058.1:0-17784 GCA_964514085.1 uncultured Nocardioides sp. | reverse complement strand
CGAGCGCCGGGTCACCCGCAGCACCTTGGCCACCCACGGCAGCGTCGGACCGGTGACCAGGGTGTCGATGACGACGAGCACGAAGACCAGGTCGAAGAGGCGCTCGGAGTCGCGGACGCCGTCGGCCAGCGGGATGGTGGCGAGCACGATCGGTACGGCGCCGCGGAGCCCGGCCCACGACACGAAGGCCAGCTCGCGGGCCGGCATCGGCTGGACCACCGCGCTGACCGCCACCGACAGCGGCCGCGCCGCCAAGGTGAGCACCAAGCCGGCCACCACGGCGAACAGCACGGTGCGCAGGTCGAGCCGTCCTGGCGAGAGCAGCAGCCCCAGCATCACGAACAGGCCGATCTGGGCCAGCCAGGCCAGCCCCTCGGCGAAGGACCGGGTGGCGGCGCGGTGGCGGAGCTCGGCGTTCCCGAGGACCAGCGCCGCGACGTACACCGCGGCGAACCCGGAGGCGTGGACCCCGGCCGCCGTGCCGTAGGCCAGGAGGCACAACGCCATCACCGCGAGCGGGTAGAGCCCGGACGACGGCAGCGCGGCCCGGCGCATGACCCACGCGCCCGCGAAGCCGACGGCCAGCCCGAGCGCGACGCCCCCCACCAGCTCGTAGACCACCAGCGCGGCGTTGTGGAGCAGTCCGTGCTCGTCCAGGCCGCCGGTCGAGATGATCGTGACGATCACGATGATGGGGGCGTCGTTGAGGCCGGACTCCGCCTCTAGCGCACCCGTGAGCCGCTTGGGCAGCGGGACGACCCGCAGCACGGAGAACACCGCCGCGGCGTCGGTCGGCGAGGTGATGGCGCCGAGCAGGACCGCGGTCTCCCACCGCAGGCCCAGCAGGTAGTGGGCGCCGACCGCCACGACGAGCACGCTGACCGCGACGCCCACCGTGGCCAGCGACAGGCCCATCCGCATCGAGGGGCGCACGTCGGCCCACGGGGTGGTCAGACCGCCCTCGGCCAGGATCACCACCAGGGCCAGGAAGCCCAGGGAGTGGGCCAGCTCGGCGTCCTCGAAGCCGATGCCGAGCCCCGACTCGCCGAGGGCCACACCCATGGCCAGGTAGAGCAGGAGGGAGGGCAGCCGGGTGCGCGAGGAGACGCGGACGGCGAGGATCGCCAGGAAGGTGACCGCCGAGCCCCACAGCACGAAGACGTCGAGCTGGTGGACGTCGATGCTCATGTCACCTCGCACGATCGGGGTGGCGGAACCTCACCCTACCGGGAGGTCAGCACCCCGCCGGGCTCAGAAGGAGCCCGTGGACGCCCACACGGGCGCCACCTCCTTGCGGTACCTCCGCCCGAAGACCGTGCCGATGACGGCCAGCACCGGCCCGGGGACGCTCTGGCGCAGCGCCGCACGCTCCTCGGGCGAGGCGCCGTCCTCCATCCAGGCGAAGAACGTCCCGGCGGTGCCGATGCCGGAGCGACGGCTGAACTGCTTGGACATCTGCTGGTACGCCGGGCTCCCGTGGCTGGCGGCGAGCACGGGCTCGGTCTCCTGCTCCTCGTGGTCGAGGTGGGTCAGCGTCGTCGACTCGAGCCCGGCCATCGCCGCCGCGGCGGCGTCGGCGTCGGCGCGCGTGGCCGTGCGGGCCAGCTGGCCCATCGCGGTGCGGGTCGTCGCGAGGTCGGCCGCCATCGCGTGGTGCTCCTCGTCGAAGGTCGAGATCGAGCCGTCGGCCACGCCCATCGCCTTCAGCGCGGGCCAGGCGATCTCGTGCTCGCCCTCGTGGTGGTCGGTCAGCTGGGCGTCGAAGTTCTCCCAGGCACGGTGCAGGGCCGATGCGCGGCTCCGGTCCCCGTCGGGGAACCTCTCGAGCGCGACGCGGAACCGCCTCAGGTCACGGCGTACGGCGCAGTGGATCACCTTGTTCATGCTCATGCTCGGTGCGCTCATGGCGGCAGCCTAAGCAGTCCGACGGCCCTGCGGCTTCCCCGATTTCGACGGCCTGGAGCTACGCCTCCGTCGACGTTCCGCACAACTAGAACTTGTTCTAGTCTGGCCTCGTGGCCGGCACCGATCTCCCCGACGTCCGCTCCGAGGCCGCGCTCCCCGCCGACACCCCGGCGTACGACGTCCTGGTCGTCGGCTTCGGCATCGCCGGTGGCTGCGCCGCGCTCGAGGCCGCGCGGGCCGGCGCGCGGGTGCTGCTGCTGGAGCGGGCGGCGGTGCACGGCGGCACCTCGTCGCTGTCCGGCGGGCACTTCTACCTCGGCGGCGGGACGGCGGTGCAGCTCGCGACCGGTCACGACGACCCGGTCGAGGAGATGGTGGCCTACCTGACCGCCACGGCCAAGGACCCCGAGCCCGACAAGATCCGCGCCTACTGCGAGGACTCGGTCGAGCACTTCGACTGGCTGGAGGCGCTCGGCTTCGAGTTCGAGCGCACCTACTACCCGGAGAAGGCGGTGATCCAGCCCGGGACGCAGGGGCTGATGTTCACCGGCAACGAGAAGGTCTGGCCCTACCTCGAGCAGGCGCGCCCCGCGCCGCGCGGCCACAAGGTGCCCGTGCCCGGTGACACCGACGGCACCAAGATGGTGATGGACCTGCTCCGCGACCGGGTCGAGGAGGCGGGCGTCGAGGTCCGCTATGAGACCGGGGTGACCCACCTGGTCACCGACGGCTCGGGCGCCGTGGTCGGCGTGGAGTGGAGGTCCTTCGACACGACCGGCTCCGTGCGGGCCGGCTCGGTGGTCCTGGCCGCGGGCGGGTTCGTGATGAACCCCGACATGGTCCAGGCCCACACCCCCGCGCTCGGCTCGAAGCTGTTCACCCTCGGCTCGACGTACGACGACGGGCTCGGCATCCGGCTCGGCGCCTCGGTCGGTGGCGAGCTCAGGCACATGGACGAGCCGTTCATCACCGCGCCGTTCTACCCGCCGTCGGTGCTGGTGAAGGGGCTGGTGGTCAACAGGCTCGGCGAGCGGTTCGTGGCCGAGGACAGCTACCACGCGCGGACGTCGTACCACGTGATGCAGCAGCCGGGGCAGGTCGCCTACCTCATCGTCGACAGCGCCCACCTCGAGGAGCAGCGGATGAACCTGTGCCCGCTGATCGACGGCTGGGAGACCGTCGAGGAGATGGAGGCCGGCCTCGACCTGCCGGCCGGCTCGCTGGCCCGGACCCTCGAGCGCTACAACGAGCACGCCGCCCGCGGCGAGGACCCCGACTTCCACAAGCACCCCGACTGGCTGGCCCCGCAGGACCAGGGCCCGTGGGGCGCCTACGACCTGACCCTGGGCAAGGCGCTGTACGCCGGCTTCACCCTCGGCGGGCTGCGCACCACCGTCGACGGGCAGGTGCAGCGCGAGGACGGGTCCGTGGTCGGCGGGCTGTACGCCGCCGGCGCCTGTGCCTCCAACCTGGCCCAGGACGGCGCCGGCTACTGCTCCGGGACCCAGCTCGGCGAGGGCAGCTTCTTCGGCCGCCGCGCGGGCCGGCACGCTGCAGCGGTCACTCGGCCGGCTGCAGGAGTCACCGGTTAACCGGTGATCGCTGCACTTCTCCACCGAAGTTTCGGGCCAGAACCGCAGGAGTCACCGGTTGACCGGTGACTCCTGCAGGTGACTCGCGCACCCGTAACCTCACTCCATGGCTGAGGAGTTCCGCGACCGCGACCTGCGAGGCGCAAGGTTCGTCGAGTCCGACCTCTCCGACGTGGTCATCCGCGGGTCCGAGATCTCGGGCATGGAGATTGACGCGCCGTGGCTGCCGTTCGGCAAGCCGCTGAGGGTCAACGGCGTCGACGTCGTCGCGTACGTCGAGGGCGAGCTCAACCGGCGCTTCCCCGGCCGGGCGCTGTGGCGGGCCACCGATCCCGCAGGGCTGCGGGAGGCGTGGCGGGCGGTGGAGGACGCCTGGGACGCAGCGATCGCACGCGCCGCGGCTCTGCCGGCCGGCGCTGTCGACGAGCAGGTCGACGGCGAGTGGTCCTTCGCAGAGACGCTGCGCCACCTGGTGCACGCCACCGACATCTGGCTGGGCAAGGGGGCGCTCGGCTGGGGCACCGACGACTTCCACCCGCTCGGCCTCGGCCACGGGCTCTCCTCCACCGAGGTCCCGCCCTACGACGAGGTGCTGGCCGCCCGGGCGGACCGGGTCGCCAGGGTGCGCGACTTCCTGGCGGAGGCCAGCGCGGACCTCCTCGACGAGGAACGGCCGGGGCCGCACGATCCTGCGCACCGCGTGAGCGTCCGCCACTGCGTGCAGGTCGTGATGGAGGAGAGCTGGGAGCACCTGCGCTTCGCGCTGCGCGACCTCGACGCGATCGAGGCCCGGTGACGACAGCCGCCGACCGCTGGCAGGTGGCCAGCCGGGCCAACGTGCCGCCGTTCCACGTCATGGACCTGCTGGCGGCGGCCGCCCAGCGGCGGCGCACCCACGGCGACCTGCTGGACCTGCTGGCCGGCCAGCCCAGCACGGGCGCACCCGCTCCGGTGCGCGCGGAGGCGGTGCGGCTGCTGCAGGGCAGCGACCCCCTCGGCTACACGCCCGCGGTCGGCATCCTCGAGCTGCGCGAGGCGATCGCGGGCCACCACCTCCGCACCCACGGCGTGGTGGTCGACCCCGACGAGCTCGTGGTGACCACCGGCAGCAGCGGCGGCTTCCTGCTGGCCTTCCTCGCGGCGTTCGAGGTCGGCGACAAGGTGGCGATGGCCCGGCCTGGCTACCCCTGCTACCGCAACGTGCTCACCGCGCTGGGCGTGGAGGTCGTGGAGGTCCCGACGGGGCCGGGGACCAGGTTCCAGCCCACCGTCGAGCAGGTCGCCGCGCTGCACGCCCAGCACGGCCTGAAGGGCCTGGTCGTGGCCAGCCCGGCCAACCCGACCGGCACCATGCTGCTGCCCGCCGAGCTCGCGGCGCTGGCGCGGTGGTGCGAGGCCGAGCAGGTCCAGCTGATCAGCGACGAGATCTACCACGGCATCGAGTACGCACCCCTGGCGGGCGGCGAGGCGCTCGCCCGCAGCGCCTGGGAGACCAGCCGCGAGGCCGTGGTCTTCTGCTCCTTCTCCAAGTACTTCTCGATGACCGGCTGGCGGATCGGCTGGATGCTGGTGCCGGAGCGGCTGCGGCGGGCCTGCGAGGTGCTGACCGGCAACTTCACGATCTGCCCGCCGGTGCTGGCCCAGCGCGCCTGCCTCGCGGCGTTCGACGAGGCGACGTACGCCGAGCTCGACGGACACGTGCAGCGCTACGCCGGCAACCGCCGCCTGCTGCTCGAGGGCCTGCCCCGGCTGGGCATCACCGAGCTCGCGCCGGCCGACGGCGCCTTCTACGCCTACGCCGACGTCGGGCACCTGACCGACGACACGATGGGGTTCTGCCACGAGCTGCTCGCCCGCACGGGGGTGGCCCTGGCGCCGGGCGTCGACTTCGACACCGAGGTGGGGCAGCGCTTCGTGCGGATCAGCTTCCCCGGTGAGGCCGCCGTCATCGAGGAGGCGCTCGAGCGGATCTCCACAGTGCTCTGAACCCGCGGTTTCGAGCACCGGCGGTCGCGGGCAGAAGGCCCGCATGTACGGCGACACCCGAGCCATCCGCGAGCTGGCCCGCACCATGCGCACCGAGGGGACGGCCCTGCGGGCCGAGGCCGACGCGCTGCTGGCCCGGTCGGAGGCGGTCGCCTGGACCGGCCTGGCGGCCGACGCGATGCGCGCCAGCGTCCACGCACAGACCTCTGCCCTGCGGCGGACGGCGACCCTGGCCGACGACGCGGCGGCGGCCCTCGACCACCACGCCGACGAGGTGGACCGCCTCAAGGAGCTGATCGCCTCGATCGAGCGGACCGTGATGTCGATGGTGGCGGCGGCCAGGGACCGGCTGGCCGGCCTGGTCGACGCGGTGCTCCCCGACGCCCTGCCGGACCCGCTCGACGACCTGCTCGACCGCTTCGTCCCACCACCGAGCGGGCACCGCGACTGGCTCCTCGTCGACCTGCCGGGGCTCTCGTGACCACCCCGACCGTGAGCGACCCTGCGAGCGACCCTGGGGACCCGGTGGTCGTCGACGTCCGCGGCGGCGCGGCCGGGATCACGGCCTCGTGGTCGGCGGCCCGCCGCCTGGCCGACGCCTTCGACCAGGCCGGCGACCGGCTGCGCGAGTGGGGCACCAGCGGGCTGCGGGTGATGCGCGACCCCGACCTGGTGGAGTCCGGCCTGCTCTCCCCGCTGACCTGCGCCCGGGCCGAGGCCGCGGTGCTCGAGGCGACCGGCGGACCGCAGGGGGTGGTGGCGGCCTCGCTCGGGTGGGAGGCGGACGCGGTCGCCGTACGCCTGGCCATCGACTGCCTGGAAGCGGCCGACGACGGTGCCCGCGCCGCGGTGCAGGTCCTCGACCGCCACCTGGCCGCCGCAGTCCTCAACCCGGCGGTCGTGCTGGCGATCGCCGCCGACCCCGACCTGCTCACGCGCTGGCCCGGGCTGGTCGAGCACCTGGTGGACGGGCTCGGCGGCCCGGCGTCGGCAGGCCTGCTCACGCAGCTCTACGGCTCGCCCGGGCGGCCGCTCGTCACGGCGTACGCCCCGGCCGGGACCGGCAGCGCCCGACCAAGCACGGTGCGCGACCTGCTCGAGCACCTCCACGAGGTCGCCTCGCTGTCGACGGGACCGGACTCGCCCGCCAACGGCACCATCGAGGTGCAGACGATCACCGATGCCGACGGCACCGTGCGGCACGTGCTCTACCTCCCCGGCACCGACGACTTCAACCCGCCGTGGGACCAGGACGCCGACGTGCGCGACCTCGAGTCGGACCTCGACGCGATGAGCGGCCGGCCCGACGCCTACCTCCAGGGCGTCCTGCAGGCCTTGGAGGTCGCCGGGGTCGGCGCCGACGAGCCGCTGATGGTGGTCGGGCACTCGCTCGGCGGTATGGAGGCGGTCTCGATGCTCGCCGGGCAGCACGGCTACCAGGTCACCGACGTGGTGACCGCGGGCTCCCCGACCGCCCAGGTCGACGGCTTCCCCTCCGGCTCCCACGTGCTGTCCCTCGAGCAGGAGGGCGACATCGTCCCCCAGCTCGACGGCGCCCCCAACCCCGACTCCGTCGAGCAGACGACGGTCACCTTCGACGCGCGCCCGGGGGGCGGCATCACCGGGCACCACTCCTACGGCGCCTACGAGGACGGCGCCGGGCTGGTGGACGCCTCCACCGACCCGTCGGTGGTCGAGGCGGTGCAGTCGCTGCACGACCACGGCTACCTCGGCCAGGGCGGCTCGGTCAGCAGCCAGCTCTTCCAGATCACGCGGAACCCCTGAGTTTCGCCCACAGGTGAGGGGGTAGGTGGCCAGCGTGTACGGCGAGCCGGAGGTGATGCGGAAGCACGCCGGGCGGCTGCGCGAGCAGGGCGACGGCATCAGGGCCATGGCCGACCACCTCGTGGCACAGGCCGAGGCCGTGAGCTGGGAGGGCCGGGCCGGTGACGCGATGCGGGAGCGGATCCGCGAGCGGGCGACCCGGCTGCGCGAGGCCGCCGAGCGGCACGACACCGCGGCGGCCACGCTCGACACCCACACCCACCTGGTCGAGGAGCTGAAGGACTCGATCGCCGAGACCGAGCGCCGGGCCACCGCGCTGCTCGAGGACGGCGCCCTCCCGCGCTTCGAGCCGCCGGCGCCGGGCCACAAGGACTGGCTGGCGGTCACGCTGCCCGGCACGGGCGACCGCGGCTGACATGGCCACCATCGACCTCGGCCCGCCCCGGCCCACGCTGCACGACCTGCTCGACGGCCTGCCCCGGCGGGTGGCCCTCACCCTGCCCGAGCTGCGCTTCGTGGCCGAGCGCGCCCACGGCGCGCCCCTCCCCTTCGACCTGCGCGACCTCGGTCCCGAGGGGGGCCTGGACGACCGCCTCGGCCGCAGCCGCGGGGCCGAGGACCGCACGACGTACGCCGAAGCGCTCGGCCGCCTCCACGACCCGGCGGCCTCGCTCTCCCGCCGCGGGCTGCTGGTCGGCGGCCCGGACGACGGCGCGGTCGACGACGGCATCCGCGGCGCCCTCGGCCTGCTGGCCACCCCCAGCGTGGCGGTCGACCTCGACGTGGCCGCCGGCGTGGTGCAGGTGAAGTCGTGGCACCGGCAGCACGGCGGCGCGGTCGCTGCCCTCTCCACCCAGGACGGGCTGGTCTTCGAGCTGGCCTGGTTCCCCACCTGGGCCTGGGCCGCCGAGCTGGCCAGGGTCGCCGTGGTGCCCGAGGATCTGCCTCTCGCCGACTCGGTGGTGCCCGACCGGCTGGACCTGCCCCACGAGCTCGCCGACGCGGCCATCGAGGCCGCGCGCACGCACCGCGCCGACCTGGTCCCGGTGCTGGTCGACCAGCACCCGGGCGCCGTCACCGACGGGGCGGGCCGGACCCTGGCGCCCGCGGAGGCCACCTCGGTGCTGACCGGCCTGGCCACCGAGGCCCGGGGCCGCCTGCGCGCCCTGGTGGCCGACGTGTCCGGGCAGGAGACCACCACCGTCGGCGTGCTGGCCTGGACCCTGGTGGCCGACGGCTGGCGGGCGCTGCGCGCCCACCGCGACGAGGACGGGCTGCGGCTCGAGGTCGCCCGGGTGATCCCCGAGGACCTGGCCGCCGAGCTGGCCCCCGTGCTCGCGGAGGTGTCGTCGTGACGGTCCGGGTCTCGGAGCGCTCCGACCGCTACGCCGAGCTCCTCGGGCTGGCCGACGTCTTCGACCGCTCCGGCGAGGAGCTGCGCGCCATGGCGGCGCTCGGCACCGAGGTGCTGCGCGACGACGCCGTGGCCGACTCCGCGGACCTCTCGCCCGCCTCGCACGCGCGCGCCGAGGTGGACGTCCGGGCCGCGACCACGGGCAAGCACGGGCTGCTCTCCCGCTCGATCGAGCTGGACGCCGACGCCCTGGTGGTCCGCGCGACGGTGCTGACCTACCAGTGGATCGACGACCTCCGCGAGGCGGCCTACCAGAGCCTGGGCGCGGTCGCGGGCCGGGCTCTCGGCTACCTCGCCCCCCACGTCGCGCTGGGCGGCGCGATCGTGACGGCCGGGCTGATCGAGACCGACGCCCTCGACCGCGACGGCGTCGCCGCCTACCTCGGCGA
Organism: uncultured Nocardioides sp.; assembly: GCA_964514085.1. Taxonomy (GTDB): domain Bacteria; phylum Actinomycetota; class Actinomycetes; order Propionibacteriales; family Nocardioidaceae; genus Nocardioides. The sequence goes on along the minus strand of CAZEPK010000058.1, from coordinate 8,713 downwards.
GCTCGCGGCGGAGCACCCCGAGCTGCTGGACCACGTCGTCTCGGGCGGCGGGGGGCTGCTGGACGGCCTCCAGATGCGGTCGGCGCTGACGGCCGGGTCCATCCCGGGAGAACCCGGCCGTCAGGCCGCCCGTGGGGGTCTGCAGGCGCTCGGCGTCGACCCACTGCGGCAGGACTCCTCGGCCGCCCTCCGCGACGTGGCCGCCGGGCTGCTCGCCGCACCACCACCGCCCGCCGAGCCCGCCTCGACCGCACCGCCGGTCCCCACGTCGCTCGCCGACCTGATGACCACGCTGGAGTCGCTGGACGGGCGGGTGCTGGTCCACCGCACGGCCCCCGGTCGCTACGTCACCTACGTCGGGCGCCCGCCCGCCGAGCCGACCCCCGCGGAAGGTCCCGCGCTGGTGGCCGGCGACCTCTCGCCGTACGCCGCCGAGGTGGCCCGGACCATCGCCGCTGCGGTCGACGACGACGCGCATGTCATGGTCGTCGGCACCGGCGCGGGAGGTGTGGTGGCCGCACAGCTCGCGGCGGCCGACCGACGGCTCGGCTTCGTGGTCGACCAGGTGGTCACCGCCGGCGCCCCCGCCGCCCACGTCCCGCGGCTGGGCGGCCAGACCCGGATGCTGTCCCTGGAGGACCGCGCCGACCCGGTGGCGGTGCTCGGGTCCCTGGTCGGCGCCGGCGACGCCCGGCGCACCACGGTGGTCTTCGACGCCGCCGGCACGTCCTCGGAGGGCGTCTACGTCACCGGCGCCCGCGCCGCCGACGGCTCTCCCGAGGTGGCCGCCGAGCTCGACCGCCTGCGCGGGCTGGGCTACCTCGGCCCCGCCTGACCGCGCGCGCTGCAGGGGTCACCTGATCTCAGGTGACTCCTGCACTTCCGCACCGAGATCTCGGGCCTGAAGTGACGGGGTCACCTGAGATCAGGTGACCGCGACCGCGGTCAGAGGATGTCGTGGACGAACTGCCCGAGCTGGGTGAGGTTGCGGCACTCCACCATGGGCACGACCTCGCCGTACTTCGCGGCCACCGAGTCGCCGGTGTCCCAGTGCCGGCGGTGCTCGGGGTTGAGCCACCACGCGTGCCGGGAGTGGTGCTCCATCTCCCGCAGCTTGTCCAGCGCGAGGTCGGAGTAGTTCGAGCGCGCGTCGCCCAGGATGAGCAGCGACGACTTCGGCCCCAGCGCGTCGTGGTGCTCCTCGACGAACTTGGTGAAGGCCCGCCCGTAGTTGGTCCGCCCCCACAGCGCGGCGTGGGCGGTGCTGGCCGCGAGGTCGGCCATCACGTCGACGACGTCCGCACCCGGCCTGAAGTGGTGTGAGACCTCGTGGACGTGGTCGATGAAGGTGAAGGCCCGCACCTTCTGGAACTGGTCGCGCAGCGCGAAGACGAGCAGCAGCGTGAACTGCGCGAAGTTGGCGACCGACCCGCTCACGTCGCAGAGCACCACCAGCTCGTTGCGGTGCGGGCGCTTGGGCCGGTGGTGGGTGGTGATCGGGACGCCGCCGGTGGAGATCGAGGCGCGCACCGTGCGCCGGAAGTCGAGCGGTCCGCGCCGACGCGCGTGGTGCTCCTGGGTCAGCCTGGTCGCGAGCCGCCGGGCCAGCGGGTAGATCTCGCGCCGCATCTCCTCGAGGTCGGACTTGCGGGCCGAGGTGAAGTCGAGGCGGTCGATGCTGGGCCGGACCGCGACGTCGGCGACGTGGTCGGGCCCCTTCTCTTCGGCGATGCGGCGGCGGGCGTCGTCCTCGACCCGTCGGGTGAAGCCCCCGACCCGGCGGCCCGCGACCCGCGCCGCCTCCTCCTCGGTCCGGCCCTCGGCCAGCAGCGCCTGCACGATCCGGTCGACCAGTTCGCCGGGCGCCACCCGCTGCAGCGCGGTGTACGCCGACCAGCTCGACAGCCCCGGGCCGCGGCCGGGCATCGCGCCGAACCGGCCCACCATCTCGACCGCGAGGCGGGCCAGCGCCTCATCGTCTCCTGACTCCAGCGCCTCGGCCAGCCGCTCCCGGAGCTCGGCCAGCGCCGCCGCGTTGTCGCGGACCGGCCCGTCCGCTCCCCCGCCGGACGCGTCGTCGGGCTCGCGCCGGGCACCCTCCCCGACCAGCGCCGGGAAGTAGACGTCGAAGAGCGCGTCGAAGGTGGGGCGCTGGCTCTGCCGCTTGACCAGCGTGGCGGCGTACGCGTCGTGCACGGTCGACCGGTCGTCCCAGCGCAGCGCGCTCAGCGCGGCCACCGCGTCGAGGTCCTCGGCCAGCGAGACCGACAGCCCGGCCCCGCGCAACGCCTCCAGGAAGGCGATGTGCCGCTCGAGCAGCCCCCCGGTCATCGGCGCGGCCTCACTTGCGCAGGCGCAGCTCGCGGATCGCGCGCTCCTGGTCGGAGGCGTGCTTGAGGACCACCCCGAGCGTGTCGTCGACGGCCTTGTCGTCGAGGTCGCGGATCTCCAGGGCGATGAGGGTGCGCGCCCAGTCGACGGACTCGGCGATCGACGGCGCCTTCTTCAGCTCCAGGTCGCGGAGCCGGCCGACCGTGGCCACCAGCTGGCCGGCCACCCGCTCCTCGAGGTCGGGCACCTGGCTGAGCACGATCTCGAGCTCGCGCTGCTCGTCGGGGTAGTCCAGGTGCAGGTAGAGGCAGCGGCGCTTGAGCGCCTCGGAGAGCTCGCGGCTGGCGTTGGAGGTGAGGACGACGTACGGCCGGCGCACGGCCTCGAGGGTGCCCAGCTCGGGGATCGTCACCTGGAAGTCCGACAGCACCTCGAGCAGGAGGCCCTCGACCTCGACGTCGGTCTTGTCGACCTCGTCGATGAGCAGCACGGTCGGCTCCGCGCGGCGGATCGCGGTGAGGAGCGGGCGGGTCAGCAGGAACTCGTCGGTGAAGATGTCGTCGTGGGTCTCCGACCACGAGGCGGCCTCGCCCTGGGTGGCCTGGATGCGGAGCAGCTGCTTCTTGTAGTTCCACTCGTACAGCGCCCGGGCCTCGTCGAGGCCCTCGTAGCACTGCAGCCGGACCAGCTCGGCGCCGGTCGCGCGGGAGACCGCCTTGGCCAGCTCGGTCTTGCCCACACCTGCCGGGCCCTCGACGAGCAGGGGCTTCTCCAGCGCCCCGGCCAGGTAGGCCGTCGTGGCGGTGGCCGGGTCGGCGAGGTAGCCGGTGGCGGCCAGCCGCTCGGTGACCTCGTCAGGCGAGACGAACCATGACATGGCCACATCCTCCCGTACGGAACGCGCCCAAAGTGTGTGCGGTGGTCCACACCGGCGGAACCCGGACCTCGCGGGCTCGTTGTCCCTGCGTGCAGACGCCCCGCCACCGTGCCACCCCGCGTCGGCCGGCGAGGGTGGTCCTGGCGGTGCTCAAGGGCGCCACGCTCGGCGGCCTGCTCACCCTCGCGGTGGCCGGCGGCCTGGGCACGGCCGGCTCCGGGCCGCCCCCGGCGGACCGCCCGGACGCCGACCCGGCCCAGCGGGTGGTGGCGCGCGCCGTGAGCGACCACCGGTGCTCCTACGGCGGGTTCGGCCAGGACGCCGTCCCCGCCTCGGCCCTGATCCGCAACGCCCACGGCGAGCTGCGCCAGGTCAGCTTCGACATCGGCTGGGACGTCTACAACGGCAAGCGGCCCGGCACCCTGGTCGCCGTCTGCCTCGACGACACCCGGGGCAACGAGCTGATCCAGGTCAGCGACCGGCCCTGAGGCTCACGAGCGCGCACTCGGTGCGGCCCCGCCGTGCCGGCCCTCGCCGGAAGCGAACCGCTGGGCGCCCTCCAGGGCACCGGCCTGCAGGCTGGCCAGCCCGTGGCGCAGCTCGTTGGCCATCGCTTCCTCCTCGCCGAGGCCGTGCTGCTCCAGCACGGAGAGCCGGTCCTCGCGCAGGCAGACCTGCGGCAGCGCGCTGAGCTCGTGGGCCAGCTGCTCGGCGGCCCGCCGGGCCTGGCCGGTCGGCACCACCCGGTCCACCAGCCCCATCGACCTGGCCTCCTCGGCGTCGACCTCGCGGCCGGTGAGGACGAGGTCCAGGGCCCGCCCGGTGCCGACCAGCCTCGGCAGGCGGACGGTCCCGCCGTCGATGAGCGGCACTCCCCACCGGCGGCAGAACACCCCGAGCCGCGCGTCCGCCGCCGCCACCCGCAAGTCGCACCAGGTGGCGAGCTCGAGGCCGCCCGCCACGGCGTACCCCTCGACGGCGGCGATGACCGGCTTGCCCAGCCGCATCCGGGTCGGGCCCATCGGTCCGTCGCCGTCGGGGGTCACCTGGTTGGACCGCTCGGTCCCGATGGCCTTGAGGTCCGCGCCGGCGCAGAAGGTCCCGCCGTCGCCGTACAGCACCGCCACGCTGCTGGCCGGGTCTGCGTCGAAGGCGCGGAAGGCGTCCGCCAAGGCCTGTGCCGTCGGTCCGTCGACGGCGTTGCGGGCGTGCGGGCGGTGCAGCACGACGGTGGTCACCGGACCGTCGTGCTCGACGCGGACTGCTTGGTTCATGCGGCCGACGCTAGTGGCCGGCCGCCGCCACCGGACCAGACCACCCCTTGCGCAAATGTCCGAAAGGCCCAGTGCCCGCCGGCGTCCTTGCTGGACACTGGAGTCCATGGGGACCAGGCCGCGAGGACTGCGCGAGACGGTCGTCCGCGCGCTGGCCAAGGTCGGCCTGTTCTGGGCGGTGGCCGTGCTGGCCGTGGTCTTCATGGCCATGAGCAGCCAGGGCCAGGACCGCGACGGCGGCTACGGCCTGGCCGCACCCGCCGCCGACCAGGCCCGGACCTGGGCGGCCTCCGGCACCGCCGGACCGAGCACCGCCGGCCTCGTCCTCGCCCTGGTCGTGCTGGTCGGCGGCCTGGCCGTGCTCGCCGTCGGCGCCGCCCGGACCGAGCGGGAGCCGATGCTCCTGCGGTACGCCGCCGAGCCCGAGCCGGCACCGGAGCCCTCCCCGCCGCTCGCCCTCGCCCTGCTCGTCTGACCCGGCGCCGACGGCGGACTCAGAGCGCCGCGTAGAGCGCCGCCTCGAAGTCGCCGTACAGCTTCCACGCCTCGTCGCGGACGATGAAGGGCAGCGAGTTGGTGTAGATCGAGGCGCAGATGCCGGTGGACCGGTCGACGAAGAAGTGGGTGTTGAACAGGCCGGCCCACGAGCCGGTCCCGGCGCGGCGCCCTCCCGGCACGTCCTCGGTGTTGAGGAGGAGCCCGTAGCCCCACTTGTGACCCGGTCCGGCGTACATCGTGTCGGTGATGGGCGGGTCCGCCGTGGGGATCTCGGCCGGGAAGTCGAGCTCGCCGATCTGGTTGCGGAAGGCGGCGTCGACCGTCGCCTCCTGGAGGATGCGGACGCCGTCGAGCTCACCGCCTCGCAGGAGGGCCCGCTCGAAGCGGATGTAGTCGCGTGGGGTGGAGAACAGGCCGTGACCACCGGCCCACCAGTCGGGCTCGGGGTTGAGGACGTTCCCGGCCGAGCCCCAGGTGCCGTCCTCGCCCTTCACGTGCACGGTGACCGCGTTGTCCATCTGAGCCTGGTCGGGGTGGAACGTCGTGCCCGTCATCCCGAGCGGGCCGGCGATGCCGTCCTCCACGACTGCGTCCAGCCTCTGCCCGGCCACCGCCTCGACGACCCGGCCCAGCCAGTCGGTGTTGATGCCGTAGACGTACCTCTCGCCGGGGTGCGCGGTCATGGGCGCCTCGAAGGCGGCCATGGACCCGGGTACGACGTTGGGGACCCCGGTGGCCGCCTCGTACTTCACCAGCTGCTCGTTCCAGAACCAGTAGCCGAGGCCCGAGGTGTGCGTGACCAGGTGGTGCACGGTCGCCTTGCTCCGGGGCTCCACCAGGATCGGCCGGTCGCCGTCGAAGCCCTCGAGCACCTTGACGTCGGCGAACTCCGGCACGTACTCCTCGACCGGGGCGTCGAAGTCGAGCTCGCCGCGCTCCTTCTGCTGAAGCGCGGCCACCGTGCAGACCATCTTGGTCATGGACATGATCCGGAAGTGGGTGGCGGGCCCGACCGGGTCGTCCGACTCGCCCGCGACCCGCACGCCGGCGCCGCCCTCGTAGAACACCCCGTCACGGTCGGCGGCGATGGCCGCCACGTGGGGCACCGCACCTCCCTCCACGGCTCGGGCCAGCACGCGGTCGATCCCGCTTCCGTCGATCTGTGTGGACACGTCGAGCTCCTCGGGAGAAGGGGACGGGCTCCCCGTCCGGTCCACCCCACGGTCGTGGAGGCGCCTCCTGGCCGGTACCGACAAGATGGCGGGGTCCGCGGCGCGAGGACCGCCACGTGGCGGTTGGCACGGCAGGCTCGTGGGCGCTGTGCTGGAGCGGTGGGGAGGACCGACGTGGAGATCGACGACCCGCACGTCGCTCGTCCTCCGTTCGACCCGGAGCTCCGAGCGGGACTCGCGGTCGTGGGCGGCATGTTCCCGCCCACCATCACGCCGGACCTGATCCCGTTCATGCGCACGTCGTACGCCGCGCCACCGGTGGACGACCTCCTGGAGGCCAAGGGGATCGCGCGCACCGACGACGTGCTGGTCACGCCCGACGGTCACGAGCTCGTGGTCTCGGTCCTGCGGCCGGAGCGGGCCGCGGGCGAGCGACCCGGAGTGGTCTACGCGCACTCGGGCGGGCTGATGTTCGGGGACCGCTTCAGCGGGATCGACCTGGTCCTCGACTGGGTCGGGGACCTGGGCGCGGTTCTGGTCACCGTGGAGTACCGGCTGGCGCCGGAGCACCCGCACCCGGTGCCCTTCGAGGACATGTACACCGCCCTGGAGGCCGCCGCCTCGCGGGCCTCCGCCTGGGGCATCCGGCGCGACCGCCTGCTGGTGGCGGGGGCGAGCGCCGGTGGCGGGCTGGCCGCAGGTCTCGCACTCGCGGCCCGCGACCGGGGTGGGCCCGACCTGCGTGGCCAGGTCCTCGACTACCCGATGCTCGACGACCGCGGCAGCACCGCCTCGACCCATCAGTTCGACGGGGTGGGGGTGTGGGACCGGGTCAGCAACGAGACCGGGTGGACCGCGCTGCTCGGCGAGGACCGCGGGACGCCAGTGGTCTCGGCATACGCCGCCCCGGCGCGCGCCGAGGACCTGTCCGGCCTCCCGCCGGCGTTCATCGACGTGGGAGCCGCGGAGATCTTCCGCGACGAGGCCATCGCCTACGCGGACGGGATCTGGCGCGCGGGCGGCGACGCGGAGCTGCACGTGTGGTCGGGCGCCTTCCACGCCTGCGACATCTTCGCCCCGCACACCGCGGTGGGCCGCGCCATGATCCAGGCCAGGAACGGCTGGGTCGAGCGGATCATCGCCGACTGAGTTCCGTGGGGCCGGGGTCCCGCGGACTACGCTCGCTCAGCAGAAGGAGGTCGACGTGCAGGAGCTGCTCGGCCGCATCGCACGTCTCGACCCCAGCGCGAGCCTCGGGTTGCGCGTCATCGCCTGCTTCGACGAGCTGATGGTCGGCAACGTCAACACCCGCGCACTCCTGGCCGCGGCCGCGTCGCTGGCCGGGTGCGTGGCCGGCTTCGGCTCGGAGGCGCCGCCGCGCACCGTGCGCATCGACGCCCGCGGCCACCACGCCGACGACGAGAGGCCCGTCGTGCGGCCCGGCTTCCGGCTGGACGCGAGCGACGGGTTGACCGTCTGGCTCGAGCGGGAGGGCGAGCGGCAGGCCAACGACGCGATCATCCTGGAGCGGCTGGCCCTGGCCATCCGGATCCGCCACGGCCGGGGCCGCCAGAGCGACCACCGCCGCGACCTCAGCCTGCTGCTCGACGGCGAGGTCGACGTCGAGGCGCGGTGCGTCTCGGCCACGACGCTCGGGCTGCGGACCGACGCCCGCTACCGCGTGGTCTGCGCCCCGCTCTTCGCCCTGTGGCCCGAGCACCCGCAGGGTCCCGAGGACGTCGTCGCCACCCGGTTCGGCACCATCCACGTGCTGGTGCTCCCGGCCGACCAGCGCACGGTGGCCGCAGCCCCCAGCGGCATCGGCACGGCAACGACGGTGGAGGACCTGCACCACTCCTTCCGCACCGCCCTGGTCGCGCTGCGGCTCTGCGACCCTCCCGCGGTCGCCTCGGTGCTGGCTGACGACTTCGGCGGCCTCATCGGCCTGCTGGCCGACGTGCCGGAAGGGCCTCGCCAAGCCGACGAGGCGCTGCTCGACGAGGTCATGGCCCACGCCTGGGGCGCCGAGACGCTCGACGCCGTCGTCCGTGCCCAGTCGCTGAGGCAGGCCGCCCGCGTGGTCGGGGTGCACCACAGCACCATGCAGGCCCGCCTGGAGACGGTGACGTCGCTGCTCGGCTTCGACCCCTTCGAGGGCTACGGGCGGGCTCGCCTCGGGACGGCGTACCTCCTGTGGCGGCTGCGGCACTCGCGGGTGCTCGAGCTGCCGGCCCCCACGACCTGAAGGACGCCGGTCCGACTCGGCCGGAGACGCCGCTCGGCGGCACCCGCACGAGGATCTCGCGGTGATCGGATGCCGCCGAGTACTGGCTGGCGGTGGCGGTGGGATTTGAACCCACGGTGGGCTTGCACCCACACACGCTTTCGAGGCGTGCTCCTTAGGCCGCTCGGACACGCCACCGCCGGAGAGGCTACCCGAGCGCGAGGGGCCGGATGAAATTGCGCCGCCTGACGATTCGTCTGCGGATCGACGTGCAGATCCGCGCTGTGTCATGTGTCAGCGGATCGTGGACACGATGTGTCGGGTCATCGTGAACACT
>CAZEPK010000057.1:0-18063 GCA_964514085.1 uncultured Nocardioides sp. | reverse complement strand
GAGGTACTGGTCGACCGAGGATGCCGCGGCCCGGCCCTCGGCGATGGCCCAGACGATCAGCGACTGGCCCCGACCGGCGTCGCCGGCCACGAAGACGCCCGGCACCGAGGTCATGTACGACGCGTCGCGGGCGACGTTGCCGCGCTCGTCGAGGTCCACGCCCAGCTGCTCGACCAGGCCCGGCCTCTCGGGGCCCACGAAACCCATCGCGAAGAGCACCAGCTGGGCCGGGATCTCGCGCTGGGAGCCCTCGACCTCCTCCAGCTTGCCGTCGCGGAAGACCACCTCGACCAGGCGCAGGGCCCGGACGTGGCCGTCCTCGTCGCCCAGGAACTCCTGGGTGGAGACGGAGTAGACCCGGTCGCCGGCCTCCTCGTGCGCCGAGGAGACCCGGAACGTCATGGGGTACGTCGGCCAGGGCTGGGTCGAGGGGCGGGAGTCCGGCGGCTCGGGCATGATCTCGAGCTGCGTGATCGACCGGGCGCCCTGGCGGGTCGAGGTGCCGAGGCAGTCGGCGCCGGTGTCGCCCCCGCCGATGATCACCACGTCCTTGTCGGTGGCCACGATCTGCGACTCGACCGGCTCGCCCAGCGAGGCGCGGTTGGACTGCGGCAGGAAGTCCATCGCCTGGTGGATCCCACCGAGCTCGCGGCCGGGGATCGGCAGGTCGCGGGCGGCGGTGGCGCCCATGGCCAGCACCACCGCGTCGTACCGGTCGCGCAGCGACTCGGCGGTGAGCTCGCCGCCCACGTCGACCCCGGCCCGGAAGACGGTGCCCTCGCGGCGCATCTGGTCCAGGCGCCGGTCGAGGTGCTTCTTCTCCATCTTGAACTCGGGGATGCCGTAGCGGAGCAACCCGCCGATCTTGTCGGCGCGCTCGTAGACCGCGACCGTGTGGCCGGCCCGGGTGAGCTGCTGGGCCGCGGCCAGTCCGGCGGGGCCGGAGCCGACCACCGCGACCGTCCGGCCCGAGAGCCACTCCGGCGGCTGCGGGCGCACGTAGCCGCGCTCCCAGGCCCGGTCGATGATCGAGACCTCGACGTTCTTGATCGTCACCGGGTCCTGGTTGATGCCCAGCACGCAGGCGGTCTCACAGGGTGCGGGGCACAGTCGCCCGGTGAACTCGGGGAAGTTGTTGGTGGCGTGGAGCCGGTCGATCGCGCCCTCCCAGTCGTCACGCCAGACCAGGTCGTTCCACTCGGGGATGATGTTGCCGAGCGGGCAGCCCTGGTGGCAGAACGGGATGCCGCAGTCCATGCACCGCCCGGCCTGGGTGGTGATGATCGGCAGCAGCGCGCGGCCGATGCCGTCGGGGTAGACCTCCTCCCAGTCCTTGACGCGCTCCTCCACGGGGCGGCGGTGCGCGACCTCGCGCCCGGCCTTGAGGAAGCCCTTCGGGTCAGCCATGCAGACTCTCCATCATCGCGGTCGCCACCTCGGACTCCGAGAGGCCCTCGGCCTCGGCCTTGGCCTTGGCCTCCAGGACCGTGCGGTAGTCGGTGGGCATGATCTCGGTGAAGCGGGCCAGCGCCGCGGGCCAGTCCGCGAGCAGGGCCGCGGCCACCTCCGAGCCGGTCTCCTCGGCGTGGTCGCGCACCAGCTGCTCGAGGTCGGCCGCGGACTCGCCCTCGACCGGCCCGAGCTCGACCAGCTCGGTGTTGACCCGCCCGGGGTTGAGGTCGAGCACCCAGGCCACACCGCCGGACATCCCGGCGCCGAAGTTGCGGCCGGTCCCGCCCAGCACCGCGACCCGCCCGCCGGTCATGTACTCGCAGGCGTGGTCGCCCACGCCCTCCGTGACGGCCCAGGCGCCGGAGTTGCGCACGCCGAAGCGCTCGCCCACTCCCCCGCGGATGTGGATGCGGCCGGAGGTGGCGCCGTAGCCGATCACGTTGCCGGCGATGATCTGCTCGTCGGCGCGGAACGTCGCGGCGCGGTCGGGACGTACGACGACGCGGCCGCCCGACAGCCCCTTCCCGACGTAGTCGTTGGCGTCGCCCTCGAGCCGCAGGGTGATCCCGCGCGGGAGGAAGGCGCCGAAGGACTGGCCGGCGGACCCGGTGAAGGTCACGTCGATGGTCCCGTCGGGCAGGCCCTGGCCGCCGTACTTCTTGGTCACCTCGTGGCCGAGGATCGTGCCGACGGTCCGGTTGACGTTGCGGATCGACAGCTGGGCGCGGACCGGCTCGCCCCGCTCGATCGCCGGCTCGCACAACGGCACCAGCTCGGTCACGTCGAGGGACTTCTCGAGCCCGTGGTCCTGCGCCTTGGTCCGGCGCAGGTCCTGGTCGGGGAACGCCTCGCGGTCGGGGGCGTGCAGGATCGGGCTGAGGTCCAGCCCGGCCGCCTTCCAGTGGTCGACGGCCTCCACCATGTCGAGCGAGCCGACCTGGCCGACGGCTTCCTCGAGCGAGCGGAAGCCCAGCGCGGCGAGGTGCTCGCGCACCTCCTCGGCGACGAACTCGAAGAAGTTCACGACGTGCTCGGCCTTGCCGGTGAAGCGCTCGCGCAGCACGGGGTTCTGGGTGGCCACCCCGACGGGGCAGGTGTCGAGGTGGCAGACGCGCATCATCACGCAGCCGGAGACCACCAGCGGCGCGGTCGCGAAGCCGTACTCCTCGGCGCCGAGCAGCGCGGCGACCACCACGTCGCGACCGGTCTTGAGCTGCCCGTCGGCCTGCACGACGATCCGGTCGCGCAGCCCGTTGAGGAGCAGCGTCTGCTGGGTCTCGGCCAGGCCGAGCTCCCACGGGCCACCCGCGTGCTTGAGCGAGGTCAGCGGCGAGGCGCCGGTCCCGCCGTCGTGCCCGGAGATGAGGACCACGTCGGCGTGCGCCTTGGACACGCCCGCCGCGACCGTGCCCACGCCGACCTCGGCCACCAGCTTCACGTGCACCCGGGCGGCGGGGTTGGCGTTCTTGAGATCGTGGATCAGCTGGGCCAGGTCCTCGATCGAGTAGATGTCGTGGTGCGGCGGCGGGCTGATCAGGCCCACGCCCGGGGTGGAGTACCGCGTCTTGGCCACCCACGGGTAGACCTTGTGGCCGGGCAGCTGGCCGCCCTCGCCGGGCTTGGCGCCCTGCGCCATCTTGATCTGGATGTCGTCGGCGTTGGTGAGGTACTCCGCGGTCACGCCGAAGCGGCCCGAGGCCACCTGCTTGATCGACGAGCGCCGCTCGGGGTCGTAGAGCCGGTCGGCGTCCTCGCCGCCCTCACCGGTGTTGGACTTCGCGCCCAGCCGGTTCATGGCGATCGCGAGGGTCTCGTGCGCCTCCTGCGAGATCGAGCCGTAGGACATGGCGCCGGTCGAGAACCGCTTGACGATCGCGGAGACCGGCTCGACCTCCTCGATCGGGACGGGCTGCCGGCCGGTCAGCTCGGCGTCCTTGAAGCGGAACAGCCCGCGCAGGGTCATCAGCCGGCTCGACTGCTCGTCGACGCGGGAGGTGTACTGCTTGAACACGTCGTAGCGCCCGGTGCGGGTGGAGTGCTGGAGCCGGAAGACCGTCTCGGGGTCGAAGAGGTGCGGCTCGCCCTCGCGGCGCCACTGGTACTCCCCGCCGACGGAGAGCTCGCGGTGCGAGGGGGCGATGCCGCCGCGGGGGTACGCCGTGCGGTGGCGCAGCGCGACCTCCTCGGCGATGACCTCGAGCTCGACGCCGCCCAGCTTGGAGGTGGTGCCGGTGAAGTAGCGGTCGACCACGGCCTGCGAGAGCCCGACCGCCTCGAAGATCTGCGCGCCGGTGTAGGAGGCCACGGTCGAGACGCCCATCTTGGACATCACCTTCAGGACGCCCTTGCCCAGCGCCTTGATGAGGTTCTTGACGGCCACCTCGGGCTCGGCCTTGACGTAGTGCCCCTCGCGGGCCAGGTCCTCGACCGACTCCATCGCGAGGTAGGGGTTGACCGCGGCCGCGCCGTAGCCGATGAGCAGCGCGACGTGGTGCACCTCGCGCACGTCGCCGGCCTCGACCAGCAGCCCGACGTGGGTGCGGGTCTTCTCGCGCACCAGGTGGTGGTGGATCGCGCCGGTGAGCAGCAGCGACGGGATCGGCGCCAGCTCCTGGGTGGCGTGGCGGTCGGACAGCACGATGATGCGTGCGCCCTCGGCGATCGCCTCGCTGACCTCGGCGCAGATCTCGTCGATCCGGGCCGCCATGGCGGCGCCGCCGCCCTCCACGTCGTAGAGGCCGCGGGTCACGTGGCACTGGAAGCCCGGCATGTCGCCGTCGCGGTTGATGTGGCGGATCTTGGCCAGGTCGTCGTTGGAGAAGACGGGGAACGGCAGCACGATCTGGCGGCAGGACGCCGGTGTGGGGTCGAGCAGGTTGGCCTCGGGGCCGATCGACCCGGCCAGCGAGGTGACGAGCTCCTCGCGGATGGCGTCCAGCGGCGGGTTGGTGACCTGGGCGAAGAGCTGGGCGAAGTAGTCGAACAGCAGCCGCGGCTTCTCGCTGAGGGCCGCGATCGGGGTGTCGGTGCCCATCGAGCCCAGGGGCTCGCCCCCGGTGTTGGCCATCGGGGTGAGCAGGACCCGCAGCTCCTCCTCGGTGTAGCCGAAGATCTGCTGGCGACGGGTGACCGAGGCGTGGGTGTGCACGATGTGCTCGCGGTCGGGGATGTCGTCGAGGTGCACCAGCCCGGCGTGCAGCCACTCGGCGTACGGCGCCTCGGAGGCGAGGGTCGACTTGATCTCGTCGTCCTCGATGATCCGGTGCTCCTCGGTGTCGACCAGGAACATCTTGCCGGGCTGGAGCCGGCCCTTGCGGACGATGCTGGCCGGGTCGAGGTCGAGCACGCCGACCTCGGAGGCCAGCACGACCAGGCCGTCGTCGGTGACCCAGTAGCGCGAGGGGCGCAGGCCGTTGCGGTCGAGCACGGCGCCGATCTGGTCGCCGTCGGTGAAGACCACGCACGCCGGCCCGTCCCAGGGCTCCATGAGGGCGGAGTGGAACTCGTAGAACGAGCGCCGGGCGGCGTCCATCTCGCCACCCTTGTCCGGCCCAGCGTTCTCCCACGCCTCAGGAACCATCATCAGCACGGCGTGGGGCAGCGAGCGACCGCCCATGTGCAGGAGCTCGAGGACCTCGTCGAACGACGCGGAGTCGGACGCGCCGGGGGTGCAGATCGGGTAGAGCCGGTCGAGGTCGCCGGGGATCAGGTCGGACCGGAGCAGCGCCTCGCGGGCCCGCATCCAGTTGCGGTTGCCCATGACGGTGTTGATCTCGCCGTTGTGGGCGATGAAGCGGAACGGGTGCGAGAGCGGCCAGCTCGGGAAGGTGTTGGTGGAGAAGCGCGAGTGCACCACGCACAGCGCCGAGGCCATCCGCTCGTCGCGCAGGTCGGGGTAGACCTGGTCGAGCTGGGCGGGGGTCAGCATGCCCTTGTAGACCAGGGTCCGCGAGGACAGCGAGGGGAAGTAGGCGTCGGTCTCCCGCTCGGCCCGCCGGCGCAGGCAGTAGGCCATCCGCTCCAGCGCCATCCCGGTCAGCCGCTGACCGGTCGCGGTGACGAAGAGCTGGGCGAACTGCGGCATGACGCCCACCGCGGTCTTGCCCAGCGAGGCCGGGTCCACGGGGACCTCGCGCCAGCCGAGGACCGTGAGGCCTTCCTCGGCCGCGATCTCCTCGATCCGTCGGCGGGTCTTGGCCACCTCCTCGTCGTCGCCGGGCAGGAAGCCGGTGCCGACGGCGTACGAGCGGGGCGGCGGCAGCTCGAAGCCGGCCTCGGCGGTGACCGCCCGGAGGAAGGCGTCGGGGACCTGGATCAGGATGCCGGCACCGTCGCCGGAGTTCGGCTCGGCACCAGCAGCACCGCGGTGGTCGAGGTTGAGCAGGGCGGTGATGCCCTTGCGCACGATGTCGTGGCTGGCCTCACCGGTCAGGGTCGCGACGAAGGCCACGCCGCAGGCGTCGTGCTCCTGGCGCGGGTCGTAGAGCCCCTGGGGCGGCGGGAACGAGTGCTGGTAGGGCACAGGTCCATCCTCCGTCGTCGTCGAGGACCCGGTGAGGGGTCCGTCTGGTGCAGCTGGTGGGTGCAGGGGACGACATTGGCCCAAGCGAGCGGTTCAGCCTATCAACTCTCGGAGGGTGGACCCGCTCGTGTTTCCGGTTCGTGAACAGCCGGGGCCTCCTCGAGCGGGGCGCCGGCGTCTGCAGCACCGCTCCCCTCGCCCGCGGGCGTGAGCACGGGCTGCGGGCCGCGGCCCTCGACGTACGCCGACTCCTCCTGGCCCGGGCGCAGCCGCAGGCTGACCACGAAGTAGATCGCCGCCACGACGAACAGCACGATCGAGGTCCAGACGTTGAAGCGCAGGCCGTGCACGTCGTTGAGCTCCACGGTGTCGATCCGGAGCATCTCGATCCAGCCCCGCCCCAGCGTGTAGCCCATGACGTAGAGGGCCAGCATGCGCCCGTGGCCGAACTTGAAGCGCCGGTCCAGGGCGATCAGCACGCCGAAGACGCCGACGTCCCACAGGCACTCGTAGAGGAACGTGGGGTGGAAGGTCGCCTGGTCCTCGTAGCCCGGCGGCCGGTGCGCAGGGTCGATCTCCAGCGCCCAGGGCAGGTCGGTGGGCTTGCCGAACAGCTCCTGGTTGAACCAGTTGCCCCAGCGGCCCATCGCCTGCGCGAGGAGGAGGCCCGGCGCCAGGGCGTCGAGCATCGGCGCGATCCGCATGCCGCGCCGCCGGGCGGCGATGATCCCGCCGACCGCGCCGAGGAAGATCGAGCCCCATATCCCGAGGCCGCCCTTCCAGACGTAGAGGATCTGCCACGGGCTCCCGTCGGCGCCGAAGTAGCGCTCGTGGTCGGTGGCCACGTGGTAGAGCCGGCCGCCGACCAGGCCGAACGGCACGGCCCAGACCGCGAGGTCCTGGACCTCACCGGGCTGGCCGCCGCGGGCCGCCCAGCGACGCTCGCCGACCCAGATGGCCAGCACGATGCCGAGGATGATCGCCAGCGCGTAGCCGCGGATGGGGAGCGGCCCGAGGTGCCAGACGCCGTTGGAGGGGCTGGGGATCGACATCGGGACCGCCATCGCCATCGAGGCCGCCATCGACACCGCGCTCACGCCTTGCCCAGGAGGGTGTGGATGTCCTGCGCGAACTGCGCGGAGGAGGTGGTCTGGCTCCAGAAGATCGGAGCCTCGTCCTCGCTGTCGATGCCGGTGACCTGCGTGGTGTGGGTGTTCACGTCGTAGCCGCCGGTCGGGAGCTTGGTGCCCATGCCGACCGCGACCGACCGGGCCACCGAGGTGATGGCCTGCAGGCCCTCCGGGTCGGCCGGGTCGTCGGTGACGCCGATGAAGCTCGGGTCGTAGCGGTCGAGGTAGCGGCGCAGCACCGGCCCGGTGTCGCGCGCCGGGTCGGTCGTCACGAACACCACGTCGACCTGGTCGCGGTCCTGCGCGTCCAGCCGGGTCATGGCGGAGGCCAGGTTGCCCATCACCATCCCGCAGATGTCCGGGCAGTTGGTGTAGCCGAAGAAGACGAGCGTCAGCCGCTTGTCGGTGTTCTCGGCCAGCGAGTAGGGCTGCCCGTCGGTGTCCACCAGCGCCTCCTTGGACACGGTGAACGGCGGGTCGATGACGTGGCCGTGGAGGTCGCCGGCCTTGACCTCGTCGCCCCCGCAGCCGGACAGCCCACCGAGCAGCGCCAGCGCGGCCACGGCCAGGGCCGCCCTACGCACGGCGTACGCCGTCCGCGAGGTCCTCGGTCAGCGCCCGGAGCGCACGCAGCCCGGCCGCCCGGTCGTCGGGGTGGTCGAGCAGCGTCCTGACGAAGGCCGAGCCCACGATGACGCCGTCGGCGTACGCCGCGATCTCGGCAGCCTGGGCGCCGTTGCTGACGCCCAGCCCGACGCCCACGGGCAGGTCGGTGAGCGCCTTGGTCCTGGCCACCAGCGGCCCGGCCAGGTCGCTCGTCGTGGCCCGGGCGCCGGTGACGCCCATGACGGCGGTGGCGTAGACGAAGCCCCGGCAGGCGGCGGTGGTCATCTCGATCCGTGCGTCGGTCGAGGACGGCGCGACGAGGTAGACCTTGTCCAGGCCGTGGGCGTCGGCCGCCGTCGGCCACTGCGGGTCGGCGTCGGGGGTCAGGTCGGGCGTGATCAGGCCCGAGCCGCCCGCGGAGGCCAGGTCGCGCGCGAACCGCTCCACGCCGTAGCGCTCGACGGGGTTCCAGTAGGTCATCACGACGGTCGGAGTGCCGGTGGCCGCGACCGCCTCGACGGTCCTCATCACGTCGCTGGTCCGGAAGCCCCGGTCGATCGCCTGCTGCGCGGCGGCCTGGACCGTGGGCCCGTCCATCACCGGGTCGCTGTAGGGCAGCCCGACCTCGATGACGTCGCAGCCGGCGTCGACCATGGCCCGGAGGGCCTCGATCCCACCCTCGACGTCGGGGAAGCCCGCCGGCAGGTAGCCGACGAGCACCGCCCGGCCGTCGGCCCGGGCCTTGTCGAAGGCGACGGAGACGCTCACAGCTGCTGCGTCGTCTTCTGGCCGAGGCCGAACCACTCCCGAGCGGTCTCCATGTCCTTGTCGCCGCGTCCGGACAGGTTGACCAGCACCAGCCCGTCCGGCCCGAGCTCGCGGGCCACGTCGTAGGCACCGGCCAGCGCGTGCGCGGACTCGATCGCGCAGATGATGCCCTCGCTGCGGGCCAGCAGGGCCAGCGCGTCCATGGCCTGGGCGTCGGTGATGGGCAGGTAGTCGGCCCGCCCGCTCTTGGCCAGGTGGGCGTGCTGCGGGCCCACGCCCGGGTAGTCCAGGCCGGCGGAGATGGAGTGCGACTCGACGGTCTGCCCGTCCTCGTCCTGCAGCACGAAGGTACGGGCGCCGTGCAGCACGCCGCTCTCTCCGGCGGTGATCGTGGCGGCGTGGCGTCCGGTCTCCACGCCGTCCCCGCCCGGCTCGAAGCCGTAGATCCGCACGTCGCGGTCGCCGAGGAACGCCGTGAACAGGCCGATGGCGTTGGAACCGCCGCCGACGCAGGCCGCGATCGCGTCGGGCAGCCGCCCGGTCAGCTCCAGGCACTGCGCGCGCGCCTCGTCACCGATGCCGCGCGTGAACTCGCGGACCATCGTCGGGAAGGGGTGGGGGCCGGCGGCGGTCCCGAAGAGGTAGGCCGTGTGGTCCACGGTGCTGACCCAGTCTCGGAGCGCCTCGTTGATGGCGTCCTTGAGGGTGGCGCTGCCGCTGTCGACGGGCACCACGGTGGCGCCGAGCAGCTCCATGCGGGCCACGTTGAGGGCCTGGCGGCGGGTGTCGACCGAGCCCATGTAGACGGTGCAGTCGAGCCCGAAGTACGCCGCGGCCGTGGCGCTGGCCACGCCGTGCTGGCCGGCGCCGGTCTCGGCGATCACCCGCTGCTTGCCCATGCGCTTGGTGAGCAGGGCCTGGCCCAGCACGTTGCGGATCTTGTGGGCGCCGGTGTGGTTGAGGTCCTCGCGCTTGAGCAGGATCCGGGCGCCGCCGACCTTCTCCGAGAGCCGGGAGGCGTCGTAGAGCAGCGAGGGCACCCCGGCGTACTCGCGGAGGATGGCGTCGAAGTCGGCGATGAAGGCCGGGTCGGCCATCGCCTCCTGCCAGGCCGCGGTCAGCTCGTCGAGCGCCGCGACGAGGGCCTCCGGCATGAACCGGCCACCGAAGTCGCCGAACCAGCCGCGCTCGTCGGCGTCGAAGGGGCCGACCTGGCCGGTCACCGTGCCGGTCATGCCGTGATCCCGGTCATCGCACGGACGGCGCCCTCGGGGTCGCCGTCCTTGACCAGTGCCTCGCCGACCAGCACCGCGCGGGCGCCTGCGGCGACGTGCCGCTCCACGTCCGCGGGACCGAAGATCCCCGACTCGGCCACCTTCACGCGGTCCTCCGGCACCAGCGGGGCGAGCCGCCCGAACGCCCCCTGGTCGATCTCGAGGGTCTTGAGGTTGCGGGCGTTGACGCCGACCAGCTCGGCGCCGAGCTCGACGGCCCGGGCGGTCTCGTCCTCGTCGTGGACCTCCACCAGCACCGCGAGGCCCAGCTCGCGCGCCTGGTCGTGGAGCCGGCGCAGGGTGTCGTCGTCGAGCGCCGCCACGATGAGCAGGACCAGGTCGGCGCCCGCGGCACGGGCCTCCAGCACCTGGTAGGGCTCCACCACGAAGTCCTTGCGCAGGACCGGCACGTCGACCGCGGCCCGGACCGCGCGCAGGTCGGCGAGGCTGCCCCCGAAGCGGCGCTCCTCGGTCAGCACGCTGATCGCGGCTGCCCCGCCGGCGGCGTAGGCCCGCGCCAGCGCGGCCGGGTCGGCGATCTCGGCCAGGTCGCCCTTGCTCGGGCTGCGCCGCTTGACCTCGGCGATCACGCTCGACCCCGGGGCCCGCAGCGCCGGCATCGGGTCGCGCGGCGGGTCCACGTCGGCCAGCCCGGCGCGCAGGTCGGCCTCGCTGGTGCCCGAGCGCCGGCGCTCCAAGTCGGTCCGCACACCGGCGACGATGTCGTCGAGGACAGACATGGGGCGCTCACTTCCTGGGCAGCGATCGGACGGGCTTCTCGAACAAGTCTGTCATTGGGGTTTGAGCCGCTCTCTCGGCGGTAGTGTCCCGGGCACTCGGCCGGGCACCACAGGTCCGGCCCGAACCCGTAGGGAGCCCCGCTCGTGAGCTACGACAACCCACCGCCGCCCCCTCCCCCGTCGTACGGCGGCGTGCCCGGCGCCGTCCCCGCGGGCACGAACACGAAGGCCGTCTGGTCGCTCGTGACGGGGATCGTCGGCCTCCTGTGCTGCGGGCTGGTGAGCATCGCCGCGATCATCCTCGGTCAGAGCGCCAAGAAGGAGATCGCAGCGTCCGGCCAGGGTGGCTCCGGTCTGGCCACCGCTGGCTTCGTCCTCGGGATCATCGGAATCGTGTGGATGGTGATCTCGATCATCCTGTCGGCGACCGGCAACTTCTACTACAACTTCGACAGCAACTGACGCGCCGCCCTGGGCGGGCCAGAAGGCTCGCTCAGGGCGCCAGCCAGGCGCCGGCCCCGGTGTTGCGCGCGACGGTGAAGGCCACCAGCACCGTGAGCAGCGCCGCGACGAGCGGCCGCAGCCGCTCCCACGGCACGTGCCGGGTGCGGCCGAACCAGCGGTCGACCGCCCACAGGGCCAGGAGCACCGTGGCCACCGGGATCAGCGCGGTCACCACCACGTTGCTCGACAGCGCCGCCCCGACGTCGCCGCGGGTCAGGTCGTTGACGGCGCGCAGGCCGCCGCAGCCCGGGCACCAGAAGCCCAGGGCCGCGCTGGGGCACAGGCCCCAGCTGCCGTGCTGGTGCGGGTCGCGCAGGTGCAGGGCCAGGGTGGCCAGCGAGAGCCCGACGATGGTCGCCAGCGGCGCGAGCATCCGCCCCGCGCGGGTGGTCGGCGGCTCGGGACGGACCAGGACGACGCTCACGCGGCAGGCCTGAGCACCGGCGTCAGTGGTCGCCGAGGCCGAGGCGGTCCATCACGATGAAGACCAGGCCGGCGGCCACGGTGATCGCGACGCCGACCCAGAAGACGGGGTAGCTGACCGGCTGCAACATCAGCCCGACCCCTCCGACGGTGAAGCCGACCAGGCCCACGACGACGGCGGACCAGGCGGCCGGGGTGTTCCCGTGGTGCGCTGACATGGTCCGAAGTCTATGGGGTGCTCACGCCGTCGGGTCGCGACCCTCGTCCATCGCCTTCCAGAGGTCCAGGTTCTCCTGCTCCTCGGGCGGCTTGGCGGGCGCCGCCGGGGTGGTGGCCCCGGGGTGCGAGCCCGCGTGCCGGGAGGCGTCGGCCGGCGCGTCGTAGCGGCGCCCCATCTCGGGCCAGCCCGGCACCCAGCGGACCGCGGCCAGGGCGGGCAGCACCGCCAGCGGGAGGGCGGCGACCGCGACCCAGAACCACGCCCGCACGTCCAGCTGCACGCAGTCCACGCCGAACGCGTTCAGCGAGCTGCGGACCGAGTCCTGCGCCGAGCCGCGCCCGGCCACGACGGTGGCGACCAGGCCGAGCGAGAGCAGGGCGACGAGGACGGCGACCACCTGGCGCAGCCGGCCGCGGGTGACCAGCAGGACGCCCCACGCGGCCAGCAGGGCCAGCGCCACCGCGGTGACGCCCGGGGCGTCACCCGGGGCGACCGCCCCGACCTGACGGCCGCCGCAGGTGCTGCCGGCCACCCAGGTCTGGGAGCCGGCGAAGGCGGCCAGCCCCGCGCCGGCGAGGCCCAGCAGCACGGCCGGGCCGAAGGTGCGGCGGGCCTCAGGCATCGAGGCGGAGCAGCAGGTCGGCGTCGAAGCAGGTCCGCGCGCCGGTGTGGCAGGCCGGGCCCTCCTGGTCCACGGTGACCAGCAGGGTGTCGCCGTCGCAGTCGAGCCGCACCTCCCGGACCCACTGCCGGTGGCCCGAGGTCTCCCCCTTGACCCAGTACTCCTGCCGGCTGCGGGACCAGTACGTCGCCCGCCCGGTCGTGAGCGTCCGGGCCAGCGCCTCGTCGTCCATCCAGCCGAGCATCAGCACCTCACCGGTGCCCTGCTGCTGCACGACCGCCGGCACCAGGCCGTCGGCCGTGCGCTTGAGCCGGGCGGCGATGGCGGGGTCGAGGGCGGTGGTGGACACCCGCTCATTGTGCCAACCCAGCCCCGGCCGACGGTGGTCAGCGGCCCTGCTGGGCCACCCAGGAGGCGTGCAGCCCGGCGTAGACGCTGCCCGGCTGGGCCACCAGCTCGGCGTGCGGGCCGCGCTGCACCACCCGGCCGCGGTCGACGACCACGACCTCGTCGGCGGACTCGGCGGTCGACATGCGGTGCGCGATCGTCACCGAGGTGCGCCCGCTCATGAGCCGCTCCAGGGCCCGGCCGATGCGCATCTCGAGCTGGGGGTCGACCGCGCTGGTGGCCTCGTCCAGCACCAGCAGGTCGGGGTCGGCGAGGTGGGCGCGCAGCAGCGCGACCAGCTGGCGCTCCCCGGCGCTCAGCGACTCTCCGCGCTGGCCGACCTGGGTGTCGAGCCCGTCGGGCAGGCCGGCCAGCCAGTCGCCGAGCCCCAGCTCGGCGGCGCTGGCGCGGATGTCGTCAGCGGTCGCGTCGAGCTTGCCGTAGCGCACGTTGGCGGTGATGGTGTCGTCGAAGAGGAAGCCCTCCTGCGGCACCAGCACCACGCTGCGCCGCAGGGACTCCTGCCTGATCCGGCGCACGTCGACCCCGTCGAGCAGCACCGCCCCCTCGACCGGGTCCATCAGCCGGGTGAGCAGCTTGGCCACGGTGGACTTGCCGGACCCGGTCTCCCCCACGACCGCGATGCGGCGCCCGGCCTCGATCGCGAGGTCGATCTCCTGGAGCACCAGCGGTCCACCGGGGTAGGCGAACGAGACCCCGTCGAAGCGCACGTCGATCGGCCCGCGCGGCAGCACCTCGCCGTCGGGGCCGGGGTCGACCAGGTCGGCCGGGGTCTCGAGGATGCCGATGACGCGCCGCCAGCCGGCGATGGCGTTCTGGGCGTCGGTGAGGATCTGGGTGCCCATCTGCACCGGGCCGACGAACAGCGTGACCAGGAAGGCGAAGGCCAGCACCGTCCCGGCGGTCAGGTCGCCCGCGAAGCCGAGCCAGACGCCGATGATGATGACGCCCGCGTTGGCCAGGCCGGCCGAGATGCCGCCGAGGGAGAAGGAGACGACCGTGAACCTCTGCGCGGTGGTCGAGGCCGCCCGGAACTCGTCGATGGCCTCGTCGATGCGGGCCTGGGTGCGGCCCTCCACGGCGTAGGACCGCACGACCGCCGCCCCTACCACGGGCTCGGAGATCGCGCCGAGCATGGCGCCCATCTGGCGCCGGACCACGCCGTACGCCGCGGACAGCTTGCGCTGGAAGTAGCGCAGCGAGAGGAAGAGCGGCGCGAAGGCCACCCAGACCACGATGGCGAGCTGCCAGCTGTAGATCAGCATGACGATGGTCGCGATCAGCACCTGCCCGGCGCTGATGATGAAGAACAGCCCGCCGAAGACCAGGAACTGGCTGACCTGGTCCACGTCGCTGGTCACCCGGGAGACCAGCGCGCCGCGGCGCTCGGTGTTCTGGGTGAGCACCGGCAGGTCGTGGACGTGGCGGAAGGCCTTGATCCGCAGCGTGGCCAGGCCCCGCTCGGAGGTGGTGAACAGCCGCCCGGTCATGAGGTAGGAGGCGAAGCTGGTGACCGCCACCGCGGCCGCGGCGACCACGCCCATCAGCACGGTGAAGGAGACGTCGGGGCCGCCCTTGCCGTTGATCCCGTGGTCGAGGGTCTGCTGGACCACGATCGGGACGATCACCTGACCCAGCGAGGCCACCACCGCCAGGGCCAGGGTGCCGCGGATGCCCTCGGTCAGCTCGGGGCTCACCGCGATGCCGCGGCGGATGGTGTCGAGGGCGGCGATGTCCTCGCCGGAGTCCATCGTCGTGCCGGGGTCGGCCAGCGTGGTCATCGCGACGCCTCCCCCGCCAGCTCCTCGACGTCGGGGTGCTCGCCGTGCTCGTAGGCGTTGACCAGCCGGGCGTACGACGGGGAGCGAGCCAGCAGCTCGGCGTGCGTGCCGCGGTCGACGATCCGGCCGTCCTGGAGGTGCACGACCTCGTCGGCCAGGGCGATGGTGGCCTTGCGGTAGGCCACGACGACCAGCGTCGCGTCGGTGTCTCCCCTGAGGTGGCCGTCGCGGAGCGACGCCAGGATGCGGGCCTCCACCTCGGGGTCGACCGCCGACGTGGCGTCGTCGAGCACCAGCAGGCGCGGCCGGCGCACCAGGGCCCGGGCCAGTGAGATCCGCTGCCGCTGACCGCCGGAGAGCGAGGTGCCGCGCTCGCCCAGCTTGGTGTCGAGGCCGTGGGGCAGCGCCGCCACGAAGCCGTCGGCCTGGGCCGCGCGCAGGGCGGCCCACACCTGCTCGTCGGAGACGTCGGCGCCCAGGGTGACGTTGCCGCGGACGTCGTCGTCGAAGAGGAACGCCGTCTGGGGCACCAGCGCCTCGATGCTGGCGAGCTGGCCGCGGTCGAGCTCGCGCAGGTCCACGCCGTCCACCAGGATCCGGCCGCGGTCGGGGTCGACCAGGCGGGCCAGCAGCGCGGTCAGCGTGCTCTTGCCCGACGCCGTCGCACCCACGACCGCCACGGTGCGGCCCGGCTCCACGGTGAAGTCGACGTCCTGGAGCAGCTGCTGGTCGGTCACGTAGGAGTAGCCGAGGTGCTGGACCTCGAGCCGGGCGCCGTGGGCGCCGGCGGGGGCGGGCGTGGCGCCGTAAGGGATCTCGCCGGTGGCCTCCACGACGCGGCTGACGCGGCGGAAGCCGACCACGCTGCGCGGGAACTCCCCGAGCAGCCAGCCGATGGACCGGATCGGGAACGAGACGATGGTGAGCAGGTAGGCGACCGTCACCACGTCGCCGGCCACGGTGGCGCCGTTGAGGACGCGGCTGACGCCGACGGCGAGCACCACGAGCACGCCGATGTTGGGCAGCGCGGCCAGGGTCGGGTCGAACGCCGCACGGATGCGGCCGGCGCGGATGTTGACGTCGCGCAGCTCGCGGGCCTTGGCCGCGAACCGCTCGGTCTCCTCGCCCTCGCGACCGAGCGTCTTGACCACCACCGCGCCGTCGAAGGACTCGTGCGCGATCTCGCTGACCTCGGCCCGCAGCTCCTGGGCGCGGGTCATCAGCGGCGAGGCGAACCGCTGGTAGGCCAGGTTGGCGGCGATGACCGCGGGGAAGACCAGCAGGCCGACCAGGGCCAGCACCATGTCGGCCAGGAACAGCTGCACCACGGCGATGACCATCATCGCCACGGTGCCGACCGCCATGGGCAGCGGCGCGATCGGCCCCCAGGCGGCCTCGACGTCGGAGTTGGCGTTGGACAGCAGCTCGCCCGTGGGGTGGCGCTGGTGCCACTCCATGGGCAGGGAGAGGTACTGGCGGGTGACCGCGCGGCGACTGTGCGCCTGCATGCGGTACTGCATGATGCCGGCGCCGAGGCGGCGGGCCACGATGCCGACCGCGCGCAGCAGCGCGACGCCGAGGAAGAGCCCGAGCACCGCGACGAGCATGCCGGCGCCGATCTCGCCGTCCCGGAACGCCGGGAGCACGACGTGCTGGGTGGACCAGCCCAGCACCCAGGCGTCGGCGACGGTCAGCGCCCCGAAGAGCAGGCTGCCGATCGTGGACAGCGTGAAGACCCACGGCTCGCGCTTGATCGCGACCCAGATGACCCGGAAGCCCTCGGCGGTGGTGGCAGCCCGTGTCGTCGCACCCGACTCGCTCACCGAACCACGCTCTCCTGGACCTCTTCGTCGCTGTCCCCGGGCAACCGGGCCGACCCCGCAGGCTATTCCCGAGCACCGACGCTGGACGAACTCCGGGGTGGCTACCGTCTGCTCGTGACCCTCTCCCTCGCCCGTCGTGAGCGGCACGACCTCTGCGACACGGCCCTGGCCCTCGGCCCGGACGCACCCACCCTCTGCGGCGGGTGGACCACGCGCGACCTGGTCGCGCACCTGCTGGTCCGGGAGAGTCCGCGGCCGGGCGCGGCCGGGATCTCGATCCCGGCGCTGGCCGGGCTGACCGAGCGGGCCATGGCCAAGGCGGCGCGCGCACCGTTCCCGGAGATGGTCCAGAGGCTCCGCGACCCCGGCCTCACGCCGTTCCGCCTCCCCGGCGTCGAGCGGCTGGCCAACACCCTGGAGTACTTCGTCCACCACGAGGACCTGCGCCGGGCGCAGCCGGGCTGGGAGCCGCGTGGGCTGTCGGCCGCCGACGAGGACGAGCTGTGGCGGCTGATCAAGGGCGCCGCCCGGCTGGCCAGCCGCAAGGCCAAGGTGCCCATCGTCATCCGTCGCACGGCCTGGAGCGACCTCCCGCCCGAGTCGGCCACCGTGCGCAAGGGTGCCGACCCGGTAGTGGTCACCGGCCGCCCGCCCGAGCTGGTGCTCTTCTTCTTCGGGCGTTCCGAGCTGCGCGACGTCACGCTGGACGGGCCGCCGGACGCCGTGTCTCAGCTGCAGCAGGCGGACCGCGGCTTCTAGGGTCCCCAGCTCCTCCCGCTGAGCTCGATCTGGACTCCGGGGTAGGCGTCGACACCGGGTGGGGCGTCGAGCATCATCTGGGCGTGCCGACGGTCGATCGGTCGGGTGCCGTGCTGGTCGACGAGGAAGCCGAGCCCGTGCGGGGTCAGCCAGACGTACCGGCCCGCGCCGCACTGTCGGGCGCGGTAGCCGGCGTGGGTCTTCCAGCGGTGGTGTCGCCGGCTCAGCGGGCCGGAGTTGTGGGTGCCGGTCTGCCCGGGTGGGCCGCCCCGAATGTCCTGCTCAGCGTCGTACGGGATCGGGTGGTCGTAGTCGACCTTGCGACTGGTGGAGGTGGCGTAGGGCCAGTAGTCCCCACCGGCGACCAGGTGGACCCGCTCCTTGAGCGACTCCGGGTGCTCGTACGCCGTGTAGCGGACCCGGTCGGAGAGGTCCAGCACTGGCTTCACGGTCAGCGCGGTGCGCGCCAGAAGCTGTTGCAGGCCGGTCAGGGTGGCGGGGCCGAGTCCCTCGACCCGCGCGATGCCGCCGGCGCCTTCGACGGCGGCTTCGTGGAGGTGGACGTAGAGGACGGCCTTCGGGGCCATGGGCGTGAGGTCGACCTCGCGGAGCGCGTCGAGCAGGTCGGCGGGGAACGCCGTCGCCCTGCTGGGCTCCACCTCCTCGCCCAGCTCCAGCTCTTCCTGAGCGTCGCGGTGCTCCAGCAACAGCTGGAGCAGCTCGGCGGGCCGGGCCAGCCACCCGAACGCGATCGACCGCACCTCATCCGCCGTGGCCTCGGGGTAGCGGTCGGTGAGGATCTCCGCGACCCGCCCCACCGTCGCCTCCACCCACACCGCGTCCCCGGCCTCCACCCGCGCGATCACCGTCCGCAGGCCGTACTCGTCCGTGCGCCCGGAAGAGACGTAGCGACGGCGGCGCTCGGCCTCGGCCCGCTGGTCGTGAAGCGCAGGGTCGGCCTCGATGATCTTGGCCTCGGCCACCACCAGCACCCGACCACCGGACTCCCGGGCGATCACCCGCGCGATGGC
>CAZEPK010000056.1:0-18133 GCA_964514085.1 uncultured Nocardioides sp. | reverse complement strand
CCCCGACGGTGGTTGAGGAGGTTGCGCAGCAACCGTCTCGAAACCTCGCAACCCGCGGCTGGGACCCCACCACCACCCAGCACCAGGTCAACCGGTTTCGAGACGGGCGCAGAACGCCCTCCTCAACCACCGCTGGGCGCAGAACGCCCTCCTCAACCACCGACGCGGTGAGCCCAAGCACCCTGTGGCCGGGAACGTAACGCTCAGGGGGTGTGTTGGACACTGTGCAGGGACCCGATCGAGGGCCTGCAGAACAGAAGGAGAGCTCGTGTCCATCTTCTCCCGCACCAAGTCGACACTCGTCGAGCCCGAGCAGGCGCTGCCCGGCCGCTCCGAGCCGATGCTCCGCGGCGGCGCCCGCCACCGCGTGCTCGACGCCCCCGTCGTCACCGACGAGGTGCCCGCCGGCCACGAGGTCGCCATCTTCGGCCTCGGCTGCTTCTGGGGCGCCGAGGAGATCTACTGGGGCCTGCCCGGCGTCTGGTCGACCTCCGTCGGGTACGCCGGCGGCAGCACGCCGAACCCCTCCTACGAGGAGGTCTGCAGCGGCCGCACCAACCACACCGAGGCGATCCGGGTCGTCTTCGACCCGAAGGTCGTCTCCTACGCCGACCTGGTCAAGAAGTTCTTCGAGGTCCACGACCCGACCCAGGGCTTCCGCCAGGGCAACGACGTCGGCACCCAGTACCGCTCCGCGATCTACTGGACCACGCCCGACCAGGAGCAGGTCGCGCGCGAGCTGACCGCCGTCTACGGCAAGGAGCTCGAGCGGCGCCGGCTGGGCGAGATCACCACCGAGATCCGGCCGGCCAGCGAGACGCCGTACTACTACGCCGAGGACGCCCACCAGCAGTACCTCGCGAAGAACCCGTTCGGCTACCGCTGCCACGCCAACACCGGGGTGAAGTTCCCGGCCTGAGGCCTGTCGTACCGGCGGCCCGCCGTTCGTAGCCTTGGTGGCGGCGGGCGACGGGTCCGCCCGGACGCAGGGAGCAGACATGCCCGAGTACCTCATCTACTTCAACCAGCAGTGGGTCGGTGACCACTCCGAGGAGTGGTTCCAAGGGCGGGTCGAGCCCTCACGCGCCGCGGTGGCCGAGATGGAGGCCGCGGGCGTGCTGGTCTACGCCGGCGGGCTGGTCGAGGAGATCGAGGAGGCCGTCAGCGCCGACGCCACCAGCGGGACGCTGCTGTTCACCGACGGTCCGTTCGCCGAGACCAAGGAGTGGCTGGGCGGCCTGACCATCGTCGACGTGCCCGACGACGAGGCGGCCCGGCACTGGGCCGGGCGGATCGCCGAGGGCTGCGGCTGGCCGCAGGAGGTACGCCGCTTCAAGCCCGGCTCGTTGCGGGGCTGAACCGGCGGGGCGCAGCCGGGCGGTGTCCCGCCCGGCGGCGTCAGCCGATGGAGTTGGCCTCGACCTTGGCCAGCATCTCCTGCAGGTGCGACTTCATGCGCTCGCGGTGCTCCTGCTCGGTCTGGCGCAGGCGCGCGATCTCACCGGTGGACCGGTTGCGGTTGTCCTCGGTCTCCTTGCGCAGGCGCTCGGCCTCCGAGCGGGCCTCGCCGACGATGCGCTCCGCCTCGGCCTTGGCCGACGAGGTCATCTCCTCGGCCTCGGCGCGGGCCTCGGCCAGCAGCTCGTCGGCGTTCTTGGCGGCGAGCTCGAGGAGACGGGCCATGCCGTCCGCTCGCGCCGCAGGCGTGTCGGTCACTGGGGCCGTCGTCTCGTCATATGCACTCATTGGTCTCCCCAGAGGGTGTGTCGTCCCGTTGCCTCACGCGGTCGAGCCGTGACATCCGGGCCCCGACACCCGCCTCCGCTGGCGCGGTGGCGGACGTGTGGTGGTGACCAGTGTGTTCCGTGTGAGTGAAGTTGTCCAAGGACAGTACCCACCGGCGCGCCGCAGGAGGGTCCGTGGGCGGGCCGGAGAGGTCTGGCCGGAGCCGGCTGGCCCAGGGCCGGGTCAGACGACCTCGGCCGTCTCGACCTTGGCCAGGAGCTCGTGCAGGTGATCGCGCATCCGCGTCTGGAAGTCCGCACCGTCCTGGCGCAGGTCGGCGATCTCGGTCTCGGCCTCCTGGCGCTCGCGGGCGCTGTCGGCCCGGAGCTGCTCGGCCTCGGCGTGCGCCTCGGCCAGCAGCCGGTCCGCCTCCTCGCGGGCCGCCGTGGTCAGCTGCTCGGCCTCGGCGCGGGCCTCGGCCAGCAGCTCGTCGGCGCTGCCGGCGGCCAGCTCCATGAGCCGGGCCATCGAGCCCGTGGCGGTCGGCACGTCGGCCGGCTCCTCCACCTGGGCCTGCTCGTCCACCTCCACCTCGGACACCTCGTCCACCTCGCTCACCTCGTCCACCTCGGTGGCCTGGTCCTCGTGGTCCGCCCCCACGGCGGAGCTGTTGACGGCGCTGGCGTAGGCGTCGAGCACGGCTGCTGCGTCGGTCGGCCTGGTCATCACGTCGAAGTTGTTCATGTCGTTCCCCCTGGTTCTCGGCTCGGCCCCCCGTGCCGCCGGCGGTGCCTGTGCACCACCTCCGAGTGTGTGGGCGCGCTGCGGCGGCTGTCCGGCGAACCAGAAAGTTCCGGTCCGGCCGTAACCCCCCTAGGAGAGGGCTGGAGCAGGCCCCCGCCGGCAGCACCGGCCGACCTCCTCAGGTGCGGTCAGGGACAATGGAGGACGTGCCGGACCGAGAGCTTCCCCGCAGGGCCGCAGCCCGCACCGCACGTCTGGCCGCCCTGCCCCTGGGGTACGCCGGCCGGAGCGCGATCGGCCTCGGCCGGCGCCTCGGTGGCGCTCCGGCCGAGGCGGTGCTGAGCGAGATCCAGCAGCGCACCGCCGAGCAGCTCTTCCGCACGCTGGGCGAGCTCAAGGGCGGCGCCATGAAGTTCGGGCAGGCACTAAGCGTGCTCGAGGCGGCGCTGCCCGAGGAGGTCGCGGGGCCCTACCGCGAGCAGCTGACCAAGCTCCAGGACTCCGCGCCACCGATGCCCACCCAGACCGTCCGCGACATCCTGGCCCAGGACCTCGGCCCCGACTGGCGCGAGCAGCTGGTCTGGCTGGACGGCGGGCCGACCGCCGCGGCCAGCATCGGCCAGGTCCACAAGGGCCGGTGGCACGACGGCCGCGACGTCGCGGTCAAGGTCCAGTACCCCGGCGCCGGCGAGGCCCTCCGCGCCGACCTCAAGCAGCTCTCCCGGCTGGCCCGCACGATCGGGCCGCTGGTGCCGGGCATCGACGTCAAGCCGCTCATCGAGGAGATGCAGGCCCGCACCGAGGAGGAGCTCGACTACCGCCTCGAGGCCGAGGCCCAGCGCGCCTTCGCCGCGGCCTACCGCGACGACCCCGACATCGTCGTGCCCGACGTCGTGGCCGCGGGCGGCACCACCCTGGTCACCGAGTGGCTCGACTCCCCCACCTCGCTGGCCGCCGTCATCGGCTCCGGCACGCAGGAGGAGCGCGACCACTACGGCGACCTCTTCGTGCGGTTCCTGGTCGGCGGTCCCGCCCGCACCGGCATGCTCCACGCCGACCCGCACCCCGGCAACTTCCGGATCCTCCCGGCGGCCGACGGCTCACCGGGCCGGATGGGCGTGCTCGACTTCGGCGCGGTCGCCCGCCTGCCCGAGGGCGAGCTGCCGGTGGCCATGGGGTCGCTGATCCGCATCGCGGCCATCCAGGACGACGAGCAGCTCCTCGAGGGCCTGCGCCGCGAGGGGTTCATCAAGGACAAGGTCAAGATCGACCCCCGGCTCCTGCTGGACTACCTCTCGCCGTTCGTCGAGCCGACCCAGGCCGAGCGCTTCCGCTTCTCCCGCGAGTGGATGCAGACCCAGTTCCAGCGCGTCAACAACCCGCGCGACCCGTCGTACACGGTGGCGCTGAAGATCAACCTGCCTCCGTCCTACCTGCTCATCCACCGCACCTGGCTCGGCGCGATCGGCATCCTGAGCCAGCTGGAGGCCGAGGTGGCCTTCCGCGAGATCCTCACGGACAACCTCCCCGGCTTCGCGGCGGCCTAGGACACCGCTAGGGCTGGTCGCCCACCTGGCCGTCGATCGACTGCCGGATCAGGTCGGCGTGGCCGTTGTGCCGCGCGTACTCCTGCACGAGGTGGGCGAGCAGCCAGCGCAGCCGGAAGGGCTCACCGTTGCGGCGGCTCCGCGCGGCCTCCCGGTCGGGGCGCGGGTCGGCCGCGACGGCCTCCCGCGACCGGGCGACGGCCGCCTCCCACAGCGACCACAGCTCGTCCACGGTGTCCTCGGCCGCCGAGTGCCAGTCCCAGTCGCCGTCGGCCTCCCAGTCGACGGCGGCCCAGAGGGGGTCTTGCTCGTCGCGGAGGGTGTGCCCGAGCCACCAGTCCTCGACGAACGCGAGGTGCTTGACCATCCCGCCCAGCGTCAGGTCGGACGGCGGGAGGGAGCGCAGGAGCTGGTCGTGGTCCAGGCCGCCGGCCTTGCGGCGCAGGACCTCGCGCTGCTCGTCGAGGAAGCGGGTCAGGTTCGAGACCTCGTCGCTCCCGTCGGGCCGGTCGCCCGGGCGGCGGTGGGTGACGCAGTAGGCCGTCCCGGCCGGGTCGCGGAGCACCGTCCAGCCCCGGAAGCGGCCCTCGACCTCGGCGCCGGCGGCGACGTGGGCGGCCACCTCCGCCTCGGGGTCGGAGGCCGACCAGTCGAGGTGGGCGGTCACGGCCTTCTGCTCGTCGTCGAGGCGCTGCAGGAGCAGGAACAGCGGCTGCTCGGGCGGCCCGGTGACCCGGCCGAACTCCGAGCCCGGCCGCGGGTCGCGCCGCTGCCAGCCGGTGAGGTCGGTCCAGAAGGCCAGCTCGGCGTCGTACCGGCTCGGCGGGACGTCGAGGCAGACCTGGTCGACGTACGACGTGCGCCCGTCGGGCCAGGTGGTCGGAGCAGTGCGGACCCCGGCCGCACCAGGCACGAGGCAGAAGGTGAAGCCGCCCGGTGAGCGCAGGACCGCCAGGCCGCCGGCGGACCGGTCGACGGCGGTGGCGCCGAGCCCCTCGGCCCGGTCGGCCGCGGCGTCGACGTCGTCGACGTGCAGGTCGAGGTGCACGCGGGCGCCGTCGGCGACCCGCTGGAGGCGGAGGTGGTCCACGCCGTCGGGTGGCACGAGGGTCGTGAACTCGCCGTCCGCTCCCCGCCGCGCCGACAGCGCGTAGCCGGTCACGGCCGACCAGAAGTCGGCGGCGTCGTCGTGGTGCTCCTCGGGCAGGTCGAGGAAGGCGGTGACCCAGCGCACGGTCATCCCGGGCTCAGGCCGTCGCGACGACCGGGGCGCAGTCGTTGCCGCAGCTGTCGGTCTGGTCACCGGCCGAGGGCGGGGGTGGCGGCCCGTCGGCGTGGATCTGCGGGCGGTGCAGGACGGCGGTGGCGGGGCTGACCCGCACGTCCTCGCCGTCGACCGCGCCCGTGCCGTCGACCAGCAGGGAGAACCCCTTCTCCTCCCGCGGCGGGAAGACCAGGGTGACGGCGGCGTTGGTCGCCAGGTTGCGCACCGTGCCCTTGCCGGGCCGGGTCACCAGCAGCACGCCGTCCTGCAGTGCCGGCTCCACGGTCACCACCTTGACGGCGTCGCCCGAGGTGGTCATCAGGTAGCCGGCGCCGAAGTCCTCCAGCGCGGTGGCCAGGTCGTCGAGCTCGACGGGGATGCTCATGGCCCGAGCCTACGGTCTGCGCCGCTCCTCACCAGACGCCGAGGACGTCGCCGCCGATCCGCACGATGAAGGCGCTCACCACGACGATGAAGAAGACCCGCACGAACCCGGCGCCGCGGGAGACCGCGACCCGCGCGCCGGCGTAGGCGCCCACCAGGTTGCACGCGCCCATCACCAGGCCGACCTCCCACAGCACGCCACCCTGCGGGACGAAGAGCAGCAGGGCCCCGAGGTTGGTGGCCCAGTTGGCCAGCTTGGCCTTGGCCGACGCCTCCAGGAAGCTGTAGCCCAGCAGCCCGACCAGCGCGAAGACGAAGAAGCTGCCGGTCCCGGGACCGAGCGCCCCGTCGTAGAAGCCGATGACCACCCCGACGCCCATGGCCGCCGCCAGGTGCTGCCCGCCGCCGTACCGCAGCTCGGTGGCCTCCCCCACGCCCGGCTTGAGCAGGACGTAGGCGCCGACCAGGACCAGCACCACGAGGACCAGCGGCTCGAAGGCCGAGCGCGGGATGCGCGAGGCGGCCAGGGCCCCCGTGAACGACCCGGCCAGCGCGAGCAGCATCATCGGCAGGAAGGTGCGGGGGTCGGGCCGGATCCTGCGGTAGTACGTCGCCGAGCTGACGGTCGTGCCGCAGATCGAGCCGAGCTTGTTGGTGGCCAGGATCTGCAGCGGGGACGCGTGCGGCAGCCCGACCAGCAGGGCCGGGAGCTGGATCAGCCCGCCGCCACCCACGACCGCGTCCACGAAGCCGGCGGCCAGGGCCGCCACCCCGAGCAGGACCAGGACGGTCAGTGTCGGGTCGGCCACCGTCGACACCCTAGGTTGGGCGCCGTGCGGATCGTCTCCCTCCTCCCCTCGACCACCGAGATCCTGTTCGCGCTCGGCGCGGGCGACGACGTGGTCGGGGTCACGTTCGAGTGCGACACCCCCGCGGAGGCCCGGACCCGCACCATCGTCTCGACCTCGGCGATGCCGTCGGGCCTCACGCCCGCGGAGATCGACGCCTTCGTCGTCGGGGCGGTGGCCGACGGCGTGGACCTCTACCACCTCGAGGCCGACGCCCTGCGGGCCCTGGACCCCACGCTCGTGGTCACCCAGGACCTGTGCGCGGTCTGCGCGGTGGACGTGGCCACGGTCGACGAGGCCCTCGCCCACCTCGGCTGCACCGCCGAGGTCCTCACGGTCGACCCGCACACGCTCGAGGAGGTGCTCGGCTCGGTGCTGCTGCTCGGCCGGGCCACCGGTCGCGAGGAGGCCGCCGCCGACCTGGTGCAGTCGCTGCGGCAGCGGATGGCCGCGGTCTGGCGCAGCACCATGGGCTTCGACCGGCCGCGGGTGGCGGTGCTGGAGTGGACCGACCCGCCGTACGCCCCCGGGCACTGGATCCCCGAGATGGTCGAGCTCGCGGGCGGCCAGTCGGTGCTGGGCACGCCTGGCGCGAGGTCGGGCCGGATCCGCTGGGAGGACCTGCACGCCGCGCGTCCCGACGTCGTGGTGGTGGCGCCGTGCGGCTACGACCGGGCCGGCGCGCAGGCCCAGGCCGACGCGCTGGCCGACGAGCTGCCGGCCGGCGTCCGGGTGCACGCCGTCGACGCCGACGGGATGTGGGCCCGGCCCGGCCCGCGGCTCATCGACGGCGTGGAGGAGCTCGCCTCAGTGCTCCGCGAGCGCTGAGCCCCGCTGCCGGGCCCGGGCCAGTCCGACCAGGCCGATGACCACCCACACCACGTTGAGCACCGCCGAGGGCCAGGCGCCGTAGTAGGCGGAGTTGACCATCAGCGCCGCCCCGCCCACCAGGTTCATCAGCTGGAAGGTCAGGCTGGGGCCGGTGATCCGGCCGGTGGTGACCAGGGCGTAGGCGCCGATGAGCAGCGCCATCCCGATCCAGCCCACGACGTTGACGACGACGACGGTCAGGTCCACCTGAGGATCATGACCTGCGCCGGTCTAGGTTCGGGACGTGGACCGGATCCTGCTGGTGGCGGGCATCGGGCTGGGGTCGTGGCTCGTGGGCTGCCTCGCGATGGTGCTCCTGGCCTCCCGGCTGCCACCGGGCCTGCTCCGGCAGGTGGCGGAGTTCCTGCCCGCGTGCGTGACCACGGCGCGCACGCTCCGCAAGGACCCCGACGTCCCCCGCCGGGCCAAGGTCGCCCTGTTCGTGGCCGTGGTCTGGGTGCTCTCGCCCATCGACCTGCTGCCGGAGTTCCTCCCGGTCATCGGTCCGCTCGACGACGTCGTGGCGGTGGTGCTCCTGCTGAGGTACGCCGCGCGCAGCGTCCCCCGCGCGACCCTGCTGGCGGCCTGGCCGAGCGACCCCCGCCTGCTGGAGCGGCTGCTCGGCCCGGCGGTCAGACCAGCCTCTCCAGCACCGCCTGGAGCTCCGGGCTGACGCTCACGACGGGCCGCCCGTCGCGGGTGGTCGTGAGCTGCTCCCACCGGCCCTGGTGACGCCAGAAGACCTCGCCTGAGACCGGGCCCGCGCCCTCGTCGAAGCCCATGGTGGTGAAGGCCACCATCCTGCTGAGGGAGGGGATCACCGAGGCGCTGTCGACGGCCCGCCACACCAGCTGGTGCCGGTTCGGGAAGGCCACCAGCACGCCGTGGGTCAGGTCGGCGGAGGGGTCGTAGCGGCGGATCGTGTCGTCGAGGACCAGCGCCAGGCTGGCGGTGAAGAACGACTCGCCGAGCAGGAGGCTGAAGGAGGTCTCACCCCTCTCGACGCGGTGGAACTCGATGTCGGGTGCACCCACGAGCGCGGCCAGGTTGCGCCGGCCGACCTCGGTCCAGCGCGCCACCCCGCCACGCTCGTCCCAGTAGGAGGTCTTCGGCGAGGAGACCATGGTGGGCAGGTCCACCGCCAGGACGGTCGAGATGCCGGGGATGACCTCGTCGACGGCGTGCGCGCCCACGTCGAAGCCGGCGTCCCCGGACTGCAGCCGCACGTGCACCAGGTCCAGGAGCTGCTCCTCGGGCAGGGCCTCGATGTCGTTGCCGGGTGAGATCAGGTTGCCGACGTGGGTGCCGACCAGGACCGGCCACTTCCGTTCGCGGTGCTGTCCGCACAGGACGGCCAGGTTCCAGAGGCCGAACTCCGCGCCGGTGTCGTCACGGACGTGGTCGGCCTCGATGGTGACCTCCCGCCCGTGCATCGCGAAGGCCTCGCGCACCAGCCGGCGCAGGGTGGCCGCCTGGTCGGCGGTGAGGGGCAGCTGGGCGTCCGGCTCGGACGGCGGCTTCCGGAACACGGGCACCGCGCGAGCGTAGGTGAGGACCGCGCCGGCGCGACACCGAATGCGGTGACCCGGTGGGCTAGTCGCCGACCCAGAACCCGCGCCCGCCGAACCAGTCGCCGTACCCGCCGCGCTGCGGCATCGAGGAGCCGGAGGCGCCGCGCGAGCCGAGGTAGGAGCCCACGACGGCCGCGCCGAGGTCGTCGAGCTCGGGAGCGACCACCCGGCCCTCGACCCGCTGCGCCATGGAGTCGATGAAGCGCGCCAGGCCAGGGTCCTCGCCCAGCCGGAAGAACGTCGTCTGCGCACCGAGGCGCCGGGAGTTCTCGAGCTCGCGGACGGCGTAGGCCACCGTCAGCGGGTGCGGCGGGTAGGAGAAGTACACCTCGCCGTTCGGCTCGAGGTGGGAGGTCGGCTCGCCGTCGGTGACGATCAGCAGCACCGGCTGGGCGTTGGGGTGCTTGCGGAAGTGCCGGTTGGCCAGCAGCAGCGCGTGGTGCAGGTTGGTGCCCTTGTCCCACATGGCGTCGAGGCCGGTGAGCTCCTCGATGTCCATCACCTCGGCGTGCCGCCCGAAGCCGATCAGCTGCAGCGCGTCGCCGCGGAAGCGCGACTTGATCAGCGTGTGCAGGGCCAGGGCGGTGCGCTTCATCGGCACCCAGCGCCCGTCCATGGCCATCGAGAACGACGTGTCCACGAGCAGCGCCACGCAGGCCTGGGTGCGGGCCTCGGTCTCCTGGACCTCGATGTCCTCGATGGTCAGGCGTACGCCGCTGCGCGGGTCGCGTCCCTCGCCCGCGGTGCGCACCACCGCGTTGGTGATCGTGCGGGGCACCGACCAGGGCTCGGTGTCGCCGAACTCCCACTGCCGCGTGGCCCCGGACAGCTCGCCCGCGGCCCCGGCGCGGCGGAGCTCGCGGTTGCCCTGCCGGCCCGACATCTTGTCGGCCACGTCGCGCAGGAGGGCCTTGCCGAGCTGGCGCATGGCCTTGGGGGTGAGCTGGAGGTTGCCGTCGGAGCCGCGCCGCAGCGTTCCGCCGTCGCGCAGCGCACGCTCGAGCTCCTGCAGCGTCTTGGCGTCCACGCGGGCGTCGTCCCCGAGCTGGCGGGCGAGCGCATCGAGGTCGAGGTCGTCCATCCGCGCGCCGCCGTAGGACTGCGAGAGCTGCTCGGCCAGCTGGTCGAGGTCGGCCAGGTCCTGGAAGACGCCGGTGCCGTCGCCGAGCCCCAGTCCCTCGGGCCCGTCCATCCCCTCGGAGCCGTCCCAGTCCTCACCGGGCCGCAGCGACTGCAGGTTCGAGTCGAGCCGCGAGAGCGACTCCATCAGCGCCGGCGAGCCGAAGGCCTGCATGGACAGCTCCATCAGCTCGGCGCGCTGCTCGGCCGACATCGAGTTGAGCATCCGCTGCGCCGCGGCGGCGCGGGCCGCCATGGCGTCCAGGAGCTCGTCGAGGGTCTCGGGCTGCTCGGGGAAGTAGTCCCCGTGCTTGGCCATGAACTCCTCGAAGTCCTCCTGGCTGTCCTCGCCCCGGTTGCGCTTCTCGAGCAGCTCGTTGAGGTCGCCGAGCATCTCGTTGATGGCCTGGCGGTCCTCGTCGGTGGCGTTCTCGAGCGCCTGCTTCATGCCGGCGAAGCGCTGGTCGAGCATCTCGCGCCCGAGCAGGTCCTTGATCTTCTCGTAGTCCTCGCGCGCCTCGCGGCTCTGCCAGTCGTAGGACGACAGCTCGCTCACGGCGGCAGCGGTGTTGGGCGGGAGGTTCTCCAGCTGCATCTCGCGCAGGGCCCGGTCGCCGTCGTCGAGGGCGACGTCGCGGGCGAGCTGCTTGCGCTCCTCCAGCACCGCGTGGTCGAGGAGCTCCTTGACCTCCTGCAGGGTCCCGTCGAGGTTGTGCTGCGAGAGCAGCTCGCGGCGGCGCTCCGCGACCCGGCGGGCCAGCTCGTCGAGACCGCGCTGGTCCTTGCCGCCCCGGCGCAGGAACTCCCGCATCGCCCGCTCCGGCGAGTAGCCCGCCATCACGTCCTGGCCGATGGCGTCGAGCGCCTCGGAGAGGTCCACCGGCGCCGCCAGCGGGTCGCCCCCGCCGTAGCGGCCGTAGCGCGAGCGGACCTGCTTGGAGGTGTGGCGGTTGCTCATGTCGGGGTCCCCGACAGGGCGAGAGTCGACGGCGCGCAGCGCCCCCTCCGAGCGGTGTGGTGGGGTGACTCAGCCATAGACCGTCTCGCCGCCGCCCGACTCCTTGCTGATCTTGCGCGCCAGGTAGAGGCCCTCGAGGGCCAGCTCGACCGCCCCGGCGCGCTGGCCGTCGTTGGTGGCGCCGAGCCGGTCGCAGATCTCGTCGTAGAGCTCGGACTCACCGAGCACCGGCAGCCCGGCCAGGAAGTCGCGGGCCGTGACCTGCTCGCCGGTCGTGACCATCCGACCGTTCTCCAGCGCCTCGACCAGGAGCGCGAAGTCGAGCCCGCGGAAGGTGTGCCGGACCGTCTCGGCAGTGGCCGTGCGGAGCAGGTGGGTGAGGACCTCGTTCTCGCGGCCCTCCTCGCCGGTCTCGAACTCGATCTTGCCGCCGAGCACGTCGATCGCGGTCTCCAGGTCGACGACGCGGGCGACCGCCTCGTCCTCGCCCTGCGAGGTCGCGCGGTGGATGGCGGCCGCGGCGATCGTCTCGGCGCCGGCGATGGCGAACCGGGCGGAGACGCCCGAGCGCTGGTCGACCGAGGAGGACTCGCGCAGGTTGCGGGTGAACCGGGCCAGGATCTCCACCAGGTGGTCGGGGACCTCGGCGACGAGCTCGGCCTCCTGCCGGATCACCGCGACCTCGTCCTCGAGCTCGGTCGGGTAGTGGGTGCGGATCTCCGCACCGAACCGGTCCTTGAGCGGGGTGATGATGCGCCCGCGGTTGGTGTAGTCCTCGGGGTTGGCGCTCGCCACCACGAGGACGTCGAGCGGCAGGCGCAGCACGTAGCCGCGGATCTGGATGTCCCGCTCCTCCATCACGTTGAGCATCGCCACCTGGATCCGCTCGGCCAGGTCGGGCAGCTCGTTGATCGCGACGATACCGCGGTGCGAGCGCGGGATGAGGCCGAAGTGGATGGTGTCCGGGTCGCCCAGCGAGCGGCCCTCGGCGACCTTCATCGGGTCGACGTCACCGATGAGGTCGGCCACCGAGGTGTCGGGCGTGGCCAGCTTCTCGGCGTACCGCTCGTCGCGGTGCCGCCACTCCACCGGCAGGTCGTCGCCGAGGGCGGTGGCGCGGCGCTGCGAGGCGTGCACGATCGGCTCGTAGGGGTGCTCGCCGAGCTCGGAGCCGGCGATCACCGGCGTCCACTCGTCGAGCAGCCCCACCAGCGTGCGCAGCAGCCGGGTCTTGCCCTGGCCGCGCTCGCCGAGGAGCACGACGTCGTGGCCGGCGATGATCGCCCGCTCCAGCTGCGGGATGACGGTGTCCTCGAAGCCGTGCAGGCCTGGCCACGGGTCGCGGCCCTCGCGGAGCGCGTCCAGCAGGTTGTCGCGGAGCTCGGTGCGCAGCGTCTTCTGGACGTGGCCGGAGGCGCGCAGCTCGCCGAGGGTCCCGACGGCGGGCGGAGGGGTGGGAGCAGAAGTCACGCCTCCACGCTACCCATGGCCCCAACAACTGGAAGCGGTCTCCGTTTCGGCCGGCTCAGGCCCCGGCGCCGTCCCCTCCGGCACCCGCCAGGGCCGGCAGGGCCCGGACCACGTCGGCCGGGAGGGTCAGCCCGTCCGGGCCGGCCGGGTCCACGGCGAGCCACAGGTCGTCCGACGGCCAGCCGGCAGCCAGCTGGACCACGGGGATCTCGACGGCCGTCGTGGGGTCGGCACCCGCCGAGGCCAGCGCCTCGGAGGAGGTGAAGACGGGCACGAAGTGCTGCCCGTCCTGCTCGATGACCGGCAGGGCGATCGCGCCCTCGGGGGCCTCGTCGGCGCCGGCCACCTGCTCCTGCGGCACGAACGCGGTGCTCTGGGCCAGCTGCTGGAGCACGATCTGGGCGTCGGGGATCAGGTCAGGGTTCTGTTCGGACATCCATGTCCGGTGACCAACGAGCCGATCTCTAATCCTCCGCGGCGCGGATCCGCTCCGAGAGGCTCGCCTCCCGACGGCCCAGGACCGACTGGACGCGGGTGAGGGCGGAGTCGAGGGTCTCGAGCCGCTGCCCGGCGTCCTTGATCCTGCTCTGGGTCGCCAGGTCGGAGAACAGGTTGTCGAACCACACGTCCAGCGTGCGGTGCAGCGGGTCCTGCCCCACGCCGCCGAGCTCCTCGGTCACCCCGATGTCGGCCAGCTCCCTGCGCACGCCGGCCAGGGCCAGGTCGACGTTGCGCATCAACACGTCCGCGCGGTCGAGCTCGTCCCGCTTGACCAGGCTGGTGAACAGACCGCCGCCGAACCAGGTGTCGATGGTCCCCAGGGTCCGCGCCGAGCGGATCCGCTCGACCGCCTCGTTCACCCGGTACATCGCGTGGCCGATGGCCTCGATGGCCTCGCGCACCTCGCGCTGCTCCGCGCGCAGCGCCTCGGTGTTCGTCATGGTCCTGGCCCCCCGATGGGTTGTGGTGGTTAGCGTGCAGCCATGGGACGCCTCGACTGCCCGTGCGGCTCCGGGCGACGCTACGACGAGTGCTGCGGCCGCCTGCACCGGCGGGCGGCCGAGGCGGCGACCGCCGAGGAGCTGATGCGCTCGCGCTACGCGGCGTACGCGCGGGGCGAGCTGGACCACGTCTTCCGCACCTGGCACCCGCGCACCCGGCCGGAGTCGATCGAGCCGGACCCCGGGCTGACGTGGACCGGGCTGACCGTGCTGGGCGTGGTCGACGGCGGGCCGGAGGACCAGACGGGCGTGGTGGAGTTCGAGGCGGCCTACGAGCGCCGCGGGACGGCGGGCGCGCGGCACGAGCGCAGCCGCTTCGAGCGCCGCCGCGGCCGCTGGGTCTACGTGGACGGCGACCTGGAGGGTTGACCACCCCGAGGGGTGGAGAGGATGGGCGCGTGCGGTCGGGGGTCGTGTCGGGTGTCTCGGTAGCGGGTGCCGCCGCGCTGGTGGCGGGGCTGCTGTGGTGGGGCAGCGCCGACGTGGTGGCCGACGGCGACCCGCAGAACGCCGCCACCGCACTGGTCCCGCCCGACGGCACCCGGGTCGTGAGCCGCGACAGTGACGGCGTGGCGGTCTCCGAGGAGGCCCGGCTGAGCGGTCCCGAGATGGTGCTGACCTCTCCGCCGCTCGTCGGCGGCGCCCTGGCCACGACCCTGGACGGCGACCCGTTCGACTGGCGGATCTGGCGCACCACGCGCACGACGTACGACGTGGCCGACGGCGACTCCGGCGAGCAGTCCACCACCCTGCGGCAGCTGACCGACCGCGGTGTGGAGCAGCTGGCCGACTACGGCGCGTTCACCCTGGTCTTCGACCCGCCGCTCCTCGAGCTGCCCGCCGACGTGCGCGCGGGCGCGGACTGGAGCAGCTCGGGCACGGCGACGTCCGACGGCACGCTGACCTACGAGGCCGGCCTGGAGGCCGAGGAGGCCGGTGACGGGTGCCTCCGGGTCACCGGCACGGTCGTCTTCGCGTCCGACGGCGACCCGTTCTTCACCCAAGACGCGGACGACACGTGGTGCGAGGGCGCCGGGGTCGTCGCCGAGGAGGACGCAGGAGCCCCGCGCTTCGACGGCTCGACCGAGCCGGACGTCCACCTCGCCGTCGGCGCCGAGGACTGGTCGGTCCACGACCACCCGGTCGTGGTGGCCGGATCGGTCGAGGAGGCCGCCCAGACCGGCGGCGAGGCCACCCTCGGGGTGGACCGGGCCCCGGCCGCGGTCGGTGACGACCGCCTGGTGGTGGTCAACACCCAAGGCCAGGACGTGATCGGGCTGGTCCGCCAGGGCGAGGCGATGGTGCGGGCCTGGGTCGGGCACCCGGGCGGCGACGTCACCTCGCTCGCCACCGCCGGGGAGGTGACGGTGGTCGGCACCGGACGACGGCAGGTCGTGGCCTACGGGCCGCGCGGCCAGTGGCTGTGGTCCCACGACCTCGACGACGTCCCTCTCAGCACACCGGTGGCTGTCGACGACGACCACCTCGTCGTCACCACGACCGGAGGGGCGGTGGCGGTCCTCGACCCCGCCACCGGGGAGGAGCAGTGGTCGGCCTCGCTGTCCGACCAGGTCCGCGTGGAGCCCGTCAGCGACGGCAGCACGCTGGTCGTGGCCGACCGGGCCGGCCGCACCCGCGGTTACGGGCTCGGGTCGGGCGAGGTGCTGTGGACCGCCGACACCGAGGACCCCGTCGACGCGATGGCGCTGGTGGGCGACCGGGTGGTCAGCCGGCTCGGCGGGGTCGTGCAGGCGCGCGACCTGGACGACGGCGCGCTGGCCTGGAGCGCTCCGGTGCCGACCGGCGGCGGGTCCGGCCTCGCCGTCGGGTCGCTGGGCCGGGCCGTCGCGGTGGCCGACAACGAGCAGACGGTCGGGCTGGACCCGGCCGACGGGCACGTGCTGTGGCGAGGCGACGGCGCTCCGCTGACGCTCACCGAGGACCGCCACCTCCTCCAGATCGACGAGCAGCACCTCCGCGTCGTCGACCGGGAGGGCGAGGTGGTCGGGCGGTGGACGCTCGGAGGCCTCCGCGGTCAGGTCGACTTCGCGGCCCTGGCCGGCGCCGGGGTCTGGGTCATGGACAGCTCCGGGCGGCTCGTCGAGGTGGGGCCGTGAGCCTCGCCACCGTGCCCCGGA
Source organism: uncultured Nocardioides sp. (assembly GCA_964514085.1). Classification (GTDB taxonomy): domain Bacteria; phylum Actinomycetota; class Actinomycetes; order Propionibacteriales; family Nocardioidaceae; genus Nocardioides. Next base: position 2,494 of record CAZEPK010000056.1, on the reverse strand, counting down.
CGGCCGCGGCGGTCGTCGCCGAGGTGGTCACGCTCGTCGTGGTCGAGCCGGTGCGGTAGGGACGCCTGCGGTCCGCGGGCTGGCCACCAGGGCTGCGCGCGATCGTGGCGCTGGGGCTGGCCGGGCTGGTCCTCGCGTCCGCCGTGGTCCTCGCCGCGCCGGGGGTGCGTCAGCACGGCGACCTCACCGTCGCGCTGTCCGGCGGTCTGGTCTACCCCCGCTGGACGACGCCGCTCTTCCTGGGCCTGATCGTCCTGACGATCGCCATGCTGCACACGGCGAGCCTGCACCTGGCGCCGTGGGTCCGCGTGCTCGGGCTGGTCGGGGTGGTCCTGGCGATCTTCGCCGTCACCCTGGACCCGCCCGACCAGGGGATGACGGCCAACGTCGTGAGCTGGGTGGGCAGCGGCCTGGTCGTGCTGTTCACCGTGGCGCGGTGGCGAGGGTCCTTCCGCTGGTGGGAGTTCGTGGTCTCCCTCGTGCTGGTGGGCGGGACCGTCGGCGTGGTGCTCCACCTGGTGGCGCTCGACGCCCAGCCCCTCGGCGTGGACGTGACACCGGTGGCCATGGTGCTGCTGCTCCAGCTGGCCTCGGCGCTGGCCGTCCCGTTCACCTTCGTGGCGGGCGTGGCGTTCGCCCAGCTCGCCATGTCGCTGGCCCACCGGGTCGGCGACGTGGTGGAGGAGCGGGTGCGCCCCACCCCGGTCGTGGCCGTCGTGACCTCGCTGCTGGCGGTCGGCGCGGTGGCCCTCGCAGTGCGCCGGCTCCGCCTGCCCACGCAGTCGGGGCACAGCCACGCCGCCGAGCTCGGAGCGGGAGCCGCGCTGCTGGCGGTGACCCTGCTGGTCGCCCTGCTCGTCGTGGTCCCCGCCGCACCACCCGGCTCGCGCGCGCTCGACGGGCTCGAGGGAGCGGTCTCGCGGGTGGCGCTGCCGATCGCGTTCCTGGTGGTCTTCGTGACCTTCCCCAACCTCCTGGTCCGACGGATCGACTCGGAGGTGCTGCGGCTCAGCGGCGCGGACCACCTGCGCCTTGACGAGCTCGCCGACTTCTTCACCAAGGGCTGGGTGACCACCTGGTCGCGGGTGCTGATCGGCCTGCTCCTGGTGGCCTGGGCCGTGTGGCAGCGCCGCCGCCAGCCGCTGCCCAGCCTGGTCGCGGCCGCCGTGGGGACGACCCTGGTGGTCACGATGACGGGCCGGGCCACGTCGTACGCGGTGGAGCTGCCCTGGACCGACGAGTCGCTCAACGACGTCGCCGCGCTGGCCGCGGTCACCACCCTCCTCGGGCTGGCCCTGACCCGCCGCCTCGACCGGCGGCGCCTGCTGGCGCTGGGCGTCGCCCTCGGCGTCTCGCTCGCCTTCTCGGTGCGCTCGACGTTCGACGCGCCGTTCGTGGCGCTGCTCGGGCTCGGCGCCACCGCCGCGGTCTTCCTCGGGCTGTGGTGGGCGGTGCTCACCGACGCCGACGACGCGAACGGCGAGTCGCCGCGCCTGCCGCGCCCGGCGCGCGTGCTGTTCTTCCTGGCCAACGCCCTGCTGGCCATGACCACGCTGGCCTTCGCCTCCGTGGCGCGCACCAGCGAGCTCGGCATCGACATCAGCGCCTTCGCGACGCTGGGCGACGCCTACCTCGGGACCGGGCTGCTGCTGGCGGCCTACGCCGTGCTGGCCTGGGAGGTCCTCACTGCGCGGGCGAGCCCGCGATGTTGACCAGCCAGTTGACGCCGTACTTGTCCTTGACCTGGCCGAACTCGTCGCCCCACGGGGCCTTCTCGAGCGGGACGTCGACGCGCCCGCCGTCGGCCAGCTTGTCGAAGTAGCCGTGCAGCAGGTCGGTCTCGTCGCCGCTGAGGCTGAGGTGGCCGTTGGGCGTCTGGCCCTCGGTCATCCCCGGCACGTTGTCGGAGGCCATCAGCGTGAAGCCCTCGGGCGTGGTGAGCTGCCCGTGCATGACCCCGTCGGCTGGGATCGGGTGCCCCTCGTGCTCGGTCATGCCCATGTCGCCGAAGGCCATGACGTTCAGCTCGCCGCCGAAGACGCCCTGGTAGAACTCGATCGCCTCGCGGGCGTTGCCGTCGAAGTTGAGGTACGGGTTGAGGATGGCCATGTCTGCTCCTGGGTCGGTGGTGGCGAGGACGCTACTCAGACCCGCCGACACCCCGGAACTGATCGGTGCACGCGACGCGGATCAGGACCGACCACCGGGTGCGAGCGCAGCGAGGCGGGCGAGCGGAGCGAGCGCTCCTCGCGATCGGCCCGGTGCCCTCGATGGACGGCGGAGCGGGCGAGCGCAGCGAGCGTCCGTCGTGGGCCCGGGCCGAAGCTCGCGAGGGTAGATCAACGGCTGAGGATCACCGAGCTGCCGTGGCCGAAGAGGCCCTGGTTGGCCGTGATGCCGACCCGGGCGCCCTCCACCTGGCGGCCCGTGGCCTGGCCGCGCAGCTGCCAGGTCACCTCGCACACCTGGGCCAGGGCCTGGGCCGGCACCGCCC
>CAZEPK010000055.1:0-18168 GCA_964514085.1 uncultured Nocardioides sp. | reverse complement strand
CAGCGTGTTGAGGACGTCGGGGTCGCTGGGCGGGAGGATCCCGAAGCGCACCAGGTCCAGGAAGCTCGGGTCGACCACCCGGCGCTGGTCGGCCCGACCGGGACCGCCGTCGCCGATGGCGTACTTCGTGCCCTTGTCGGGCTTGCCGTCCTTCGTCACGCGGAGGAAGTACGGCGCGTCGCTGAGCGGGCCGTTGGTCGTCAGCGTCCAGCTCTTGACCTTCCGCGCCCACCGGTCCGCCGTCCGCTCCCACTGGCGGGCCAGCCTGCGGTCGCCGTGCTGGCGAGCGATGTCGGCGCCGGTGACCAGGCCGTCGATCTGGGCGGCGATGGTGGCCGGCGAGTAGCCGGACTGGTTCTCCCAGCGCTCCTGCGGCGAGAACGGCGCGCGGCGGTGCGTCTCCTCGTCGCGGAAGCGCATGAGGAAGCGGACCGCCTTCCTGATGCCGCGGTAGGTCCGCTTGTCGGTCTGCCCGACGAGGTGGGCCAGGGCGATGGGCAGCGTGACCTGGTCCAGCTGGAGCTCGGTCCACTCCTCGGTGCCGTCGGTGTCGGAGTTCTGCGGGAAGGAGCCGTCCTTCTTCTGCTGCGTGGCGAAGAGCCAGCGCACCGCGCGCCGGGCCGCGGCGGTGTCGCCCATGGCGTAGAGCCCCGTCCCGATCTGGTAGAGGTCGCGCGCCCAGACCTCGTGGTAGGACGCCGAGGGCGAGCTCAGGTCCTTGATCTCGTCGCCCCAGACCCACGGCATGGAGGGGCTGGCCACGAAGGCGCCCGGGTGCCGCTTGTCCTCACCGGCGGCGAGCACGAGCGCAGAGGCGAGGTACTGCCGCTGCACCGCGGTGGCGCTGGCCGGGACCGGCTTGAGGCTGCCGAGGTAGGCGTGCCACCCGTCGTCGTACGCCGCCTGCGTGGCGGTCCAGTGCTGGGCCAGCGCCTGCTTGGCGGTCCGCCCGGAGCTCTGCAGCGTGCGGCCGAGGCCCAGGCTGAGCGTGGCGGTGCTCGACGCGATGCTGGCGGTCTGCCGGGTGGTGTCGGTGAGGGCGGGGCTGCTCAGCAGCGTGCTGGCCGCCTTGGCCTCCTGGTCCACCGCCTTGATGGCCCGCTTGGTGCGCCGGGCCCGGTCGCCGGCCACGCCGTTGCCCAGCGCCGAGCGGTAGCGGACGCCGAGCGTGTGCGGCGCTCCGTCGAGGGACTCGACCGAGGCCCGGATGACCACCGCGCTCCGGGCCGGGTCGGTCACGACCTCCTCGGTGAGCCGGTAGTGGCCGTCCTCGTCGGTGCTGACCTGGGTGAAGCGCAGGCTCCGCTCGTCGGGCCGCGAGACGACGGTCGTCATGTCGGTGGTCTGCCGGTCGGCCCGGCCGCCGTCGGTCACCGTCAGCTCGAGGCTGCGGACGCTGGGGGTGGAGAGGTCGGGGTAGTAGACCTCGCTGAGCGCACCGCCCTCGAGGGTGAACCACACCTTGCTCTGCCGGGTGTGCGAGGTCCCGAAGCCGCTCTTGTCCGCCTCGGTGAAGCCCTTCCGCCCCGCCTTCGCCTTCGCGCTGTCCGCCTTGGCCGGATGGGCCTCCGTCGGCTGCGAGCCCACCCCCGAGACGACGAGCGCGGCAGTGACGGGGAGGCTGAGGAGGGCGAGACGACGACGGCTCATGGGAGCCGGGTACCCACGTCATCCACAGATTCTCCGGAGCGCGTTCCGGCCGCCCGGCGCGGGGCAGCGTCAGGGACATGGAGATCAGGTTCGAGGTTCCGGAGTTCCACGCGTCGGTGGCGGAGGTGCGCCGGACGGCCGCCGCGCTGGTCGAGGGCCGCACCCGAGCGGCGGGCGAGGTGGCGCTGCTGCTCGACGGCTGGCGCGGTGCGGCGGCGTCGGAGTTCGCCGAGGCGTGGGAGGTGTGGCTGCGCTCGTCCTCGGAGGTCGCGACCGCGCTGGCAGGGCTGGCCGACTCGCTGCAGCACTTCCAGACCGACGTGGTGACGCGCGACGCCTCGGCCGCGTCCTCGCTGTCGTCGCTGGCCGAGAGGCTGTCGTGACGTTCTCCTACTCGGCCGACCTCGAGCTGGCCGCGTCCGTGCTCTCCTCCCTCTCCGAGGTCGAGTCCGGCCTGGCAGAGGTGGTGGTCGACCTCCGCTGGCGCATCGACCGGCTGCACTCCATCTGGGACGGCCACGCGGCGGCCGCGCACCGGTCGGCGCACGCGTCGTGGGTCGCGTCGTACGACGAGATGCACGCGGCGCTGGTGACGATGCGGCACGCCGTACGCACGGCGCGCGACAACTACGCGGCCGCGGCCCAGGCCAACGACGAGATGTGGAGCTCGGTCCGGTGATGCTCGTCCAGGACGCCCCGCTGACCGACTCGGCCGCCGCCTTCCTGCGCGGCAACGAGGGCGCCGCACTGGTCCACCTGCACCTGCGCACCCGGCTGGCCGACTGCGGCGCCATGGCCGGCGACGCCTCGCTGGCCGCGGACTTCGCGTCCGCCTACGACGAGGCCGCGGCCTCCGCGCTGGGGGCGATCGGCGGGCTCGTCGACGCCTTCGCCGCCTGCGGTCGGCTGACCTCCGCCTCGCTGGCCAACCACGGGCGCGCCGAGAACCGCTCACTCATCTCCGGGCGCACCGTGTTCAACGGCGGCTGCGTGTCGGGCTACGTCGCCGTCCTGTCCTGCACCCTGCCCTCCTCCCTGGGCGGCGACCTGGCGGGCTTCCCGTCCTGGGCGACCTGGATCCTCGACCAGGTCGAGGGGTTCGTGTGGCCCGACGCGGACACCACCCGCCTGCGCGAGGCCGCGGCCGCCTGGCGCGCCGCGTCCGACCAGGTCACCGACCTGGCGCGCTACTGCGACGCGGCCGTCGGCTCGTTCTGCCGGCTCCGCTCCCCCGAGCTGCCGACCGCCATCGCGGTGACCGAGTCGGTCGCCGCGCGCTGCCGGAGCGTCGGCGACCAGTGCGCCGTCCTGGCCCGGGCCTGCGAGGCCTACGCCGACCACGTCGACGAGCAGCGGGCCGCGATCCTGGACCTGCTCCACGACCTGGTCCGCGACGCGGTGGTCATCCAGGGCATCGGCATCGTGCTCGGCGTGGTCACCGCCGGCACCACCGCGGCCGGCGCGGCGGCCATCAACGCCGCCCGGATCGCCGCCGCTGCTCCCCGGCTGCTGCGGATCATCGAGCTGGTCCGATCCCTGGCCGCCAGCTGCGCCGCTCCGATCCGGCTGGCGGCTGCGGCCCTGCGCGAGGTCCGCGTGGAGCTGCAGGTCTTCCGCAACGCCAAGATCACGGTCGCCTCCGCCTACAAAGCCGAGCGGGTCGCGCGCACCGAGCGCCTCCGCTCGCTGCTCGACACCCCGCGCATCTTCGACCCCCAGGAGCTGCGCGGACTGTCCCGGGCCGACCTGCGCGCGCTGTGCGAGAAGTGGGGCGCGCAGCCGGTCTCCGACGGCCAGGGCGTCAAGTACGTTGACCCGGTGCACGGCGGCCGCCAGATCCGCGTCATGGACGGATACCCACCGGGCGCACGGCCGGATCCGGTGACCGAAGGCCCCTACGCCGTCATCTCGCAGAACGGCGCCAAGCCGGTCAAGGTCCCTCTCCTCGGGAACCCGGTCCTGTGAACGCGCACCTCGTCGCCGGGCTGCTCGACGACATGGAGGAGAGCTATTGGGCCTCCGGCTACCTGCCGCTCTACGAGCTGGGCTGGTCGCTGCGCAACGGCCGCCCCATGACGCCGACCCTCACCACCCTGGCCCAGCGGGCCTACGACGAGTTCACCACCCGCCACCAGACCCGCGTGGTCCTGGTCCCGTGGCCGATCGACCTCGCGGAAGCACAACCACTACCGCCGGGCACGCCGCTGGACTTCGACCTCAACCCGGACGCGCCGGTCGGTGTGCTCCTGCAGGTGCTGGTCCCGGCCGATCAGGCCGTGAGCACGTAGCCCAGCCGGATCGCCAGCCCGCGCTCGGCCACGGTGAGGCCCGGCGCGGTGCTGAGGTAGCGGTGACCGGTCGGGGTCACGGTCTCGACGGTGTGCCCGGGACCGGGTCGCGGCCGGGCCGACCAGCCGCGCGCCTGCTTGGCGTAGTTGCAGTGCTCGCACAGGCCCTGACCGTTGGCCGCACTGGTGGGACCGCCGTCGGCGTGGTCCTCGACGTGGTCGAGGTGCCTCACCGGTGCGTCGCACCACGTCGTGCGGCAGCCGCGGTCGCGCAGGCGGAGGTAGTCGGCCAGCCGGCCTTCGAAGCATCGACTCTTCTGGTCCATCGCCACCAGCTCGCCGGTCGCCGGGGCCACGTAGAGGCGCCGCACGGACTGCTCCAGCCCCTGCTCGGCGTTCGCGGCGATCCACTCGCGGAGGAGGTCGCCCGGGACGGGTCCGTAGCCCTCGACCCACCCGAAGCCGTCGTCGTCGCCCAGCAGCACCGAGTCGGGCACCACGACGTTGATGGCCAGGGTGGGAGCGGTCCCGGCAGCGTCGGCGGCGCCACCGAGGACGCTCGCGACGAGGGTGTCGGCCATGACCTGGTCGCGGGAGCGCTGGTCACCGGCGGCCTTGGCGCTGTCGGCGGCCCGGGCCAGCACCGCCCACACGGCCACGCCGTCCTTGACCGGCAGCAGGGCGGAGAGCTGGCTCATCACGTCGGGCGCGGGGCGCAGGGTCACGCGTCGCTCGGCCTCGGCCCGCCGGCGCCGCTCGACGAACGACACCGGATCGAGCTGGTAGGCCACCTCCCGGGCGCGGCCGACCAGCTCGCCGTCGCCCATGGCCTCGAGCGCGTCCTGGTCTCCGGCGATCCGCCGGTCCACTTCGGCGCGGTCACCGCGGGACAGGCAGGCGGTCTCGCGGGCCACCAGCGTCGCTCGCCACTCGGTGATCCGTCCGGCCCGGAAGGCGGCGCGGGTGCAGGGCAGCTCGTCGAGGACCACGGCCAGACCGACGTGCTGGCGGCCACGGTGCGGCGACTCTCGGCGGGCCAGCGCCACCTGCGCCGCGACCGCCCGGCCCCGCCGCTCCGGCGGCACGCCGGCAGCCTCCTCCGCCTGCCGCTGGGAGCGGTCGAAGGCGGCGGTCAGGCTGGCCTGCGCGGCCTCGGCCGCGCACTTGAGCGTCTCCAGCTCGCGGATCAGGTCGATGCGCTCGGCATCGTCACGGCCCTCACTGAGGCCAGCCACCGCGGCGCAGGCACGGCGGACCTCAGCCACCGCACCTGAGGCCCGCAACGCTTCGAACACGTGTTCGATTCTAGCCGCTCCCGCCGACAGTGGCCAGGGCCTGCGCAGGATCTGTGGAGAAGGATCAGGCGGCCTCGGACAACTCCTCCACCGCCCGCCGGCACAGCGCGGCAGCCGGCTCGGCCAGCACCGTGGCCGCCTCCGTCAGGACGACGACGTCACGGGCCTCGACGACCTCCGGCAGCTCGCCCCAGACGTACGGCGTCAGCAGCGCCGCGCTCAGGCAGGCCCACGGATCGGCCTGTTCCGGACCGGGCTCGACGGGCTCGACGAGGAGGTCCGCGAGCGCGTCCAGGACGGTGCGGGCCGAGACCGGCTGCTCCAGCATCGGCACCCCCAGTGGCCACACGCTCGGCATCACGTCGGTGACGAGGGACTCGATCGGCCTGGGGTCGCGCACGAGCCCGAGGCTAGACCCGGGTCGGGCGGTGCGCAGGAGGGCGCTCCACGCCTCTGGGGTCTGGGCGACGGCTCTGGCCACGGCGGGCGGTACGCCGAGCGGTCGGCCCTCAAAGACCCGGCCGCCGTCCGCAGCCACCACCCGGCCGATCACGCGGTCCCCCGGGAGGAGCAGCACGGCGCTGCCGATGTTGGGAGTCACCAGCTCTTTCTCGGTAGCCAGGTCGACCCACCAGAGGGACCGCGGCGTCGAGGCGACGAGCTCGTAGCCGCCCATCGGCGCATCCAGCCAGCTCTCCACCTCGCCCGCGCGGGCGAGCAGCGCAGAGCCGGCGATGCGGCGCACGAAGAACCGGAGGACGCCCTCGTCGTACAGGAGGAGCTGGCGCCAGGCCCAGGCCTGGTCCTCCCTGGCGTGCCACCCCGCTCGCAGTCCCGCCCGGCGCATGCTGTCGCGCAGCCCGTCGTGCAGGACGCGCGCCGCCTGGTTGCAGACCCACCGCCCCCACGACCAGCTCGGCAGCGCCGGACCCCACTGCGCCATGAGGTTCAGCTCGTCGAGCCGCTCCGGGCTCCAGAAGGGCTGCCCGTCGAGGGCGACGTGGAAGGCATCGGTGATGCCCAACCCTTCGGCAGCGTTGCCGACCGCCTCCACCTCCTGCAGCAGGAACATGGCGCGGCTCCAGGGCTCGAGCTCCCTCCGCGCGGCCTCGAGGTCGAGGACCGGCTCCGGTCCTGACATGGACGGCTCCTCTCCTCAGGCGGTCCGGTCCGGGGACTCAGGTGCCGCCGAGCACCACAGGACCATCTCCTCGCAGCGCGGCCGGGCGTGGTCGGGCACCACCCGGCGCAACCGCTCCCAGGCGGGCAGCAGCTCGGGGGCGACGAAGCGCCACCGGTGGGAGCCGCTGAACGCCGGGTCCAGCACCAGGTCGCCCAAGCGGTGGCGATCGGCGCAGCACGACCCCGCGACGGTGAGCGCCTGCCGGACGGCGTCGTCCACCACCGACGCCGGGTCGACGTCGGCCGCTCGGTCGCGGTCCGTCATCCACGCACGGTGGTCGAGGTCGGAGGTCAGCGAGAGCTCGGGAAGGTGGGCGAACCCGGGCTCGAGGACCTCCTCCTGCACGAGGGAGCCGATGGTGGTGAGCCAGCGGCGTGGGTCCTCGGCGACCTCCTCGGCCGCCTCGGCCGGCACCCTGAGCGGACGCCAGTCGAACATCGCTCCGGGCGCGACGCTGACGGGCACCACCCGCCCGAGCAGGTGGTCACCGGGCTGGACGGACGCACCCAGGTCGAGGAGGTCGAGGGACTGGCCCGAGCTCAGGTCGTAGACCCGCAGCGGCGCCGTCCGCACGGGGTCGACGTACTCGACGCGGCAGGCCCGCATCGGTGCCTCGACCCAGCCGACGAGCTCGTCGGTACGGTCGAGCAGGTCCTCAGACGCTGGACCGTGGACGAACCGCCGCAGCGCACCCAGGTCGTAGACGTCGGCCTGGCGCACCACCCAGTCGAGCCCGGCGATCCACGGGATCACCTGCTCGGGGTGCGGGCAGCCGATGCGCTCGAAGGGGATGTGGCCGGGGTAGAGCAACGGGACCACGAGCTGCAGGGCGCGGTTCAGACCGGACTGGTCGCCACCGGTCCACATCCGCCGGTGCGCTTGGAGAGTGACCCAGCGGTTGACCATCCACCCGGGCGTCGTCCGGCCCAGCGTGGCCAGCTGCTCGAGCCGGTCCCCGTGCGTGGAGTGCCGGAAGAACGGCACCGACCGGTGCCGGGTGAGCGCCGTGGCGGCATCGCCCCGGAGCTCGGCGTCGGCGCCGTCGTTGACGGCCCGCTCGTGGACCCGGGTCATCTGGCTGGCGATGGAGCGGTACGGCCCCGGTGCGGGACGACGCTGGCCGGGCTTGCGGCGCTTGCGCGACTTGGGCACGGTCACTCACTCAGGCCTGCGCTCGGCGGCTGGCCAGGTCGATCACCTGGGCCGTCCGGGTCGCGGGCGCCGGGCTCCCGCCTCCCGACCCGGGCGACCGGGAGGCCGAACCCGGCCAGAGGAGCCGGGCGCTGACCCGGTTGGCGCGCACCTGGACGGCGTACAGCGTCCTGCTGCCGGGCTCGCAGCCCACCACCATGCCGTCGAGCAGGATCCCGAGCGGCTTCGCCACGACCCTGATCACGTCGCGCAACGACGCGGCCGCATCGGGCTGTGAGCCGTCGAAGCTCAGGCAGCAGCCCTCCTCGCAGACCGACCAGCCGCGCTCGGCGTACGTCCGGTTGAAATCACCGACCTCGTCGACACCAAGCGTCGGTTCGAGGTCGATGTGGCCGACGACGTCGTGGTTCTCTCCCATGCCGACGACCCTGCCCCGGATCGGGAGGAGGCGTCGGCCTCTCTCCACAGGCCCGGTGCACGACCCCGGCCGGGCCCTGCCTGTGGATCAGGAGCGGCTCTTGCGGCTCTCGCGCCGGTTGGCCTTCTTGATGGCGTCGACCAGCTCGTCCTTGGTCATCCGCGAGCGCCCGGTGACGTCGAGCCGCTTGGCCAGGTCCATGAGGTGGCTCTTGGTGGCGTTGGCGTCGACGCCCTCGGCGGTCTCCCCGCCCTGGCGCGCAGCCTGGCCCTTCTTGGCCGCCTTCTTGTCGGAGGGACCCTTCTCCTTCTTCGGCTCCCAGTGGTCGCCGACCTTCTCGAAGGAGTGCTTCAGCGCGGCGAACGCCGTGCGGTGCGCGCGTTCGCCCTCGCCGTACTCGTCGACGGCGGAGTCGTGGGCTTTGCCCCAGGTGCGCTGGGCCTTGGCGTTCGACCGCTGGATGGTCGAGGGGAGCTCGTCCTTGGCTGGCATGCCCGTCCGGTAACCGGCCGGACGTCGTGCGACACCCTCAGGCGCGGTGCCGGCCGCTGGTCGGACGCGTCGTGCGCGACACCGCGACCGCGGCCGACTCGACCTCGTCGGCCTCGAGCCGCTCCCGCTTGAACACCAGGGTGTCGGCCAGGTTGACGATCCCGCAGACGCTGACGCCGCGGCTCCAGGAGTCCTCGGGATCCTCGCCGGTCAGGCACAGGACGGGGTGCACCTCGTCGTAGCGGACCCCCGCCACCTCGGCCACCTCGTGCGCCGCGTCGACCAGCATCATCTGCTGCTTGGCCCGGGCGCGGTCCTTGACGTGCGGTGAGCTGCAGGCGATCACGAAGACACCGGGCGGGCCGACCACGACGAAGTCCGCGCGCGGACCCCTGATCTCGCGGCGGGTGTCGATGACGCGCCACTCGTCGAACGGCAGGTCTGCCAACGCGCGCTCCATCACCACGTCGACCTCCGCGGGGGCGAGCTGTGCCATCTGTCTCCTAGCCTCAAGAACGGTGTGACGCCGACGTTACGGCGGCCTTGGCAGGCGTCGCAGGAGAACGCCGAGACAGTGACGCGTGTGACGGTCACGAACCGGTCAAGCGCTCCGCCACCCGGTCGCCGTGTCGTGCCCGTGGGCCGCCATGAGGGTCAGCCCGCCGTCGACGGTGAGCGAGGAACCGGTGATGTACGTCGCCCGCGGGCTGGCCAGGAACACCACCGCCGAGGCCACCTCGTGGACGTGGCCCGGCCGGCCGATCGGGTTGCCCTCCCGGCTCTGGTGGTAGGCCTCCTGCTCCTCCATCCCGGTCATCGGGGTGGCGATCTCGCCCGGCGCCACGGAGTTGACGGTGATGCCGTGCTCGGCCAGCTCGAGGGCCATCGACTTGGTCAGCATGCCGAGGCCGGCCTTGGCCACGCAGTAGGCCGTCGCGCCGTACCTCGGCACGTGCTCGTGCACGCTGGTGATGTTGACGATGCGCCCGCCGCGGCCCTGCTCCCTCATGTGGCGCGCCGCGAGCTGGCTGTTGAGGAAGGCGCCGTCGAGGTCGGTGGCCAGCACGCTGCGCCAGGTGTCGAGGTCGAGGTCGAGCACCGGCGTGCTGTGGCCCGTCCCGGCGTTGTTGACCAGGACGCCGACACCGCCGAGCTGGCCGATCAGCTCCTCGGTCACCCGCGTCGTGCTCTGCGGGTCGGAGGTGTCCTGCTGCGCCACGAAGCAGCGCTGCCCGCGCTCCTCGATCCCCTTCCGGGTGTCCTGCGCGCCGGCCTCGTCGCTGTGGAAGGTGATGCCGACGTCGTGCCCCTCGGCCGCGAGCAGCTCCGCGATCGCCTTGCCCATGCCGGAGTCGGCTCCGGTGACGATCGCGAGGCGGGGATGTGCTGGTGGTGTCGTCATGTGGGCGCCAGTACCCGCCCATCCGCGACAGTCTCAGACCGAATCGCGGCCGCCATGCTGCTACTTCGAGACGAGGAGCTGCGCCACCGCCTGGCCGAGTCCGGTCACCAGTCCTGGGGCCAGGACCAAGACACCCAGAAGTCCGAGGCCGAGCAGGAGCCGTCCGATCCCCGGACCACTGCGCCGCCGGCGGGTCGACCTGCTCGGTGAAGACGCGCGACGCGGACCGCGCGCCGACGCGACCGTGCTGCCCGCAGAGGCTCTGCGCCTCGGAGGGGTTCCAGTCGGCACGCCCCTTCGAGCGCTTCCTGCGGGCACCAGCAGTGCGTCGAGCTGCAGCGAGATCTCGGCAGCCTCAGCCATCGAGAGCTTCTGCGGCCTGGAGCCGAGCATCTGCACGAGGTTCGACGTCGAACACACCATCACGCCTCGCGCCCAGCCGACCAGCGGTTCGTCCGTCACGAAGCAGAGGACGGGATGCACCACGTCCGGGCCGGCGGCCGCCGTCAGCTGGGCCACGGCGAGAGCTGCCTCGGCGGCGCCGGCGACAGCGGGTTCCCGGCGGTAGCCGTTCTGCCGCAGGACTTGATCGCGCACGGTGATCTGGCCCGACCAGTTCTTCGAGTCGATCACGAAGACCCCCGGAGGACCGATGGCGATGTGGTCCACGTTCGCGTACCGGCGCCCGGGCCACGCCAGGTCGTGGAGCACTGTCCAGTGATCAGGAGGGAGGGCGGCCAGGACCTCAGCTGTCGTCTCCTCGCCCTGCGCTCCGCGCTCGTGCAGCTCTGCAGCGCGCAGCAGTCGCTCAGCCTTCTCACGTTGACGCCGCGCCGATTTTCGCGCCGACTCACCAGCCACCATTCACCTCCACCGTCAGTGCGGCGACGTTAAGGCTTCCTTGGCGGCTGCGCAGGCGATCGGGCAGAGGTCACCCGTTGTGACCAGCCGATCAACGCCCCGGCACGGAATGGCCGGACTCGTAGGCGTACATCACCAGCTGCGCCCGGTCACGGCAGTCGAGCTTGGTCAGCAGGTGGCTCACGTGGGTCTTCACGGTGCCGTAGCCGAGGTGGAGCTGGGCGGCGATCTCATGGTTGGACAGTCCCTTGGCCACGGCGAGCAGGACCTCGCGCTCGCGGTCGGTCAGGCCGTCGTCGGGCGTCGTCGTACGCGCGGCGGGCAGCGCGGCGAACCGCTCGATCAGCCGCTGGGTGACGCGAGGGTGGAGCAGCGCCTCGCCGGCGGCCACCACCTGGATGGCCTCGAGCAGCTGCGCGGGGCGGGTGTCCTTGAGCAGGAAGCCGCTGGCGCCCGAGCGCAGCGCCTCCAGCACGAGCTCGTCCTCGTCGAAGGTGGTGAGCACGACGACCCTGGTCCTGGCGCAGGCCGGGTCGGCCAGGATCGTGCGGGTCGCGGACAGGCCGTCGAGGTGCGGCATCCGGACGTCCATGAGGACCACGTCGGGCGCCGTACGACGGCACAGCGCGATCGCCTCCAGGCCGTCGCTCGCCTCGCCCACGACCTCGATCCCCTCGGCCGACTTGAGGAGGAGCACGAACCCCGAGCGCACCAGCTCCTGGTCGTCGACGACGGCGACGCGGATCATCGAGTTGCTCCGATCGGGAGGGTGGCGTGGACGCAGAAGCCGGCGCCGTGCGGGCCGTAGGTGACGGAGCCGCCGACGAGGCGGACGCGCTCGTCCAGGCCGACGAGCCCGTGACCGGAGGTGCTGGCCCGCACGCTCCGCGGGGGGCCGGGGTCGACGATCTCGAGGTCGAGGGTCGAGCCGTTAGCCGTGGTGGTGACCCTGGCGGTGGTGGCGGCGGAGTGCTTGATGACGTTGGTGAGCGACTCCTGGACGACCCGGTAGGCCGTCAGCGAGACCGCGGGGTCGAGCGATGTCACCTGGCCCGTCCCGACCAGCTCGACCTCCAGGCCGGCCGCGCGTACGTCCGTGACCAAGGCAGGGAGGTCTTCGAGGCCCTGGGTCGGCGAGCGGGTGCCGTCCTCGGTCTCGCGGAGCATGCCGAGCATCGAGCGGGTCTGCTCCAGCGCGCGACGGCTGGTCTCGGCGATGACGTCGAGCGACTGCTCGGCGGCGTCTGGGTCGGTGCGGATCACGTGAGCACCCACGCCCGCCTGGACCGCGATCAGGGACATGCTGTGCGCGACCACGTCGTGCAGCTCCCGGGCGATGCGGAGCCGCTCCTCGGTGACGGCCGTCTTCAGCTGGCCCTGGTGCTGCTCCCGGCGCGAGCGGACGGCGTCCCCCACGGCCCACGCGGCGACCAGCAGGGCGATGCCGAGCAGCACGTCCTTGGTGCGCAGGTCGGGCACGCCGGCGACCCCGAGCCCGATGAAGGCCGCCACCCCCACGCCCAGGCCGATGAGCGCATCTCGCCGCCGGCCGTGGGTGGCGAGGGAGTAGAGGCTGAGCAGCATCAGCACGGACAGCAGCCCGATGTAGTGGAACGTCGCGGTGTCGACCAGCGCCCCGGCCCAGAACACGGCGTACGACGTGGCCGGCCGGCTCCGCCGCCAGGCCAGCGCCCCGGCGGCCACCGCCGTGGCCACCGCCGAGAGCAGGTCCGGGTCCTTCAGCCGAGGGTCGATCGGGTCGACGTCGGTGAGGAGGTGCGAGGTGACGGCCAGCACCACGGCGGCGATCCCGATGGCGGGGTCGAGGTACGGCGCCAGCCGCCGTGACACGTCCTCCCAGCCCGTCATGTCCGGAGACTACGCAGCCAGCACGGTGGCTGAGGTGCGAGGAGCGCCAGCGACGAGCCTCGAAGCCTCGTTCCTCTCGCGCCACACCCTCGCCCGCCTGAGCAGCACCACGGCTGTGACCACGCACGCCCCGAGCGTCGCGACGCCGGTCTCGCCGGCGACGTACCCGATGTTCCAGCCGGCAGTGGCCACGACGCCCGCGGCACCCAGGTCGAAGACGGTGTTGACGACGTTGTGCGCGATCGCGACCGGCCACACGGTGTGGCAGCGGTCCCAGACCCAGGCGTAGAAGACGCCGCCCGCGGTGATGACGGCGACCGCCATGGGCGCGGCGAACCAGCGCGGCGTGCCGGTGTCGTAGGTCGTGGCGAGCAGGATCAGCGGCAGGTGGAAGCAACCGTGCGCGAAGCCGGTCGCCACCGCAGCCCGGCGCTTGGTGGTCAGCTGCTGGAAGCGCGGCAGCAGGTACCCGCGCCAGCCGATCTCCTCGGCGACGATGAACAGGCTGCTGATGACCACGGCGTTGATCAGGAAGTTCGTGATCCAGGTGGCGGTGGCGTCGGCGAGGTCGACATCCAGCGTCCCGGCCCCGATGACGACCGCCGCGCCGTACGCCGCAGCGCACAGGACGATCGGCAGCACGACCGCCGCCGGCCAGAGCCTCAAGCCGGCGCGGCCGAGCCCGATGCCTCGCCACAGCGCTCGCCGTTGTCCCTTGGGCGTCATGGTGAAGGTCAGGATCGCGACGGTGATCGTCGGGACCAGGACGCTGAGCGGCAGATTGATGTGTGCGTCCGGCAGAGCCAGCGCGACGGTCAGGGCGAGCGAGTAGGCGATGGCCAAGTAGGCGACGATCTCGCGCTTCGGGTTGGTCGGTGTGGTCATGGGTCAACCGTCGCGTTCCGCGAACTCCCCCGCGTCTGCCTTGAGTCTCGCTTCGAGCAGACTCCAGATAGATGTCCCACTCCCTTGGCGCCAGCCAGCAGATTCACCCCACAAGGGGACGTGGCCAGCTCCGACCTCACCTAGGAGCTCACCAAGCTAAAAATTCGCCTACAAAGCATCATCGCGAAGACCAGCCCCGCCCGGGGCTACGTCGGAGAGACTCGACTTTCGGGTGGCAGGAGCAGAAGCCCGCACCGCAAGTGGCGTTGAGCCAGATGAGGGGGGCATTTGGAAAGCCAGCGGAAAGCGTGGCTTGCCTGGATGCGCCGACGCTGGCCCCGCGCCCCGGAGCAGTACTGAGCTAATTAGAAAGAATGCGCGACGCGATCGCGGCCAGTCCCGCTACCGGGTTCAGGTCGCCGCTGACCTCGTCCGGGAGGTTGATTCGAAACGCCAGCGAGTCGGCATCAGTGAATGGGTGATGGCGCACGTCATCGAGCCGAAGCACGCGCACGTTGGTATCGGTCATGTCGTATAGGCGCGCGAAAGTGATGACAAATGGGCGGTCGTAACGCTCGCGACTGCCCGCATCACCGTGTCGATATCCGAGCGTGGGGTCAGTGCCGTAGTCGCTCAGGGCTTCGGTGAAGAAGTTTCTGATGGTCTCGTCGACATCGCTGTCCTGCAACTGATCGAGGATGGAGTCAACCAGACTTGGGAGTGTGTACGCGGCGGCGCCGGACTGGTCGTGGGTCGTCCACTTGAGGCCGAGGGAGGCCAGGAAGAATGCATGCTCGGGAAGGCCGTCGGCTGAATAGCCTGCCTCGATCTGGTGCAACCCCTGCATGTGGTGCGAGGAAGCGGTGCCGGTCGTCGTCTTGACCTCAATCCCGGTCCCATCAAGCTCGAAGTCACGAGTCGAGCGCTGATGTCCGCGCCATGCCTCGACGACAGCCGGCTTCGCCGCCTCATCGGCCGTGCGAAGCAGCGCCTGAAGCAGCACCAGTTCACCGCAGAGGCCGACAAGGTCCTCGTCGGCGAGCCGGAGGCGCTCCAGCGCCAACTCGACGACCGGCTCTGTGCGCCGGAAGGCGCCCGGGACGTCATCCGTGGCGCCATTGCGAATCAGCTCGACGCACAGGAAGGCGGCCACCTGCTCGAAGTGGCCTGCGGGCGGCAGCAGAATGCGGTTGGCCAGGACCGGATGCCGCCCCTCCGATCGGTGCCATTCCTGATGAACGAGATTGTCTCGAGTGCGGGCAGAGCGGGCCTGCAGCTCAGCCCCAACGAGGAATATCTCGACGCGACCCTCGGGGCTGCGGGCGATGCCGAGCGTCTCGGTCGCAGTGAGCCAAGCGATGTGTCGTTCGTGCTGCTCTTCGGCTCTCGCGAGCGCCTGGATCGTTGCGAGCAGCGCCTCATATGTGCGGCTCCGGTGCTCGTGGGCGTGCTCATTGGTCATGGGAACTCCTGTGGTTTCGAGCGACGCTGTGACGCACCTGGTCGCTAGTCGGCGCTGCGCGCGGCAAACTGGTCCGGCCCGCCGAGCGGGATTGCGACGCCGACGGCAAGGGTTGGGTTCGGCTCAGGACTGCGGTCGATGACGTGAAACAGAATCAGTCCCGGCGCTCCGACGGGGCGCCAGGTGGCGCCGAGGAGCCCGACGGGCGCGTGGCTGGTCGTTTGGGCGTGGTAGTCGAAGTAGCCGTCGCCGAGGTATGCGCCCGGTTGGTTGGTCGGGTTGCGGGTTCCCCAGGTGCCCGCGAGCGCCCCACCGGCCTTGACGTCGCGTTTCATCATCGGGATCGGGAAGTCCAGCTCGGACAGTGGCTCGCCTGCTGCTGGCGCTGCGGAGCCGAAGCGGATGCCGACGTGGAAGCGGGGCTGGGTGAGCTGGCGCTGGTGCAGGTCGAGCATCGACCACGGAGTCCGTGCGTTATCGGTCGGGAAGAGTCCTCGGGCGTGTCGGGTCAGACAGGCTCTCCAGAGGCGTAGGTAGGCGGCGATTGCGTAGGGACAGTCTCTGCGTGGAGTGCTCGGCTGCTGGCTGCCAAAGGTCGGCGCCCGATAGAGCGGGAGGACCTGGTCAGCGTCGTTCTCTGGGGTGATGCCAGCGTTGGTCGCCACGCCCCGCCAGCGGTTGGTCTCCCATGCGTCTCCGCCGGGCTTGTACCTGTCGTAGCTCAGGTCGTCGAGCAGGTCTGCGGCCTCGGCGAGACTGAGGGTGTCCTCTAGTAGCCGGCCTCGCACCCGGCCCGCGACGCTGAGGTCGTCAGACGACCTGTCGTGGAAGGTGTCTCTGACCAGGTTGAGGTTGGGGTCTGGGTGGGTGGCTGGGTTCATGAGCGTGATAAACGGGAACGCGCCGGGGCACAGTGGGACGTTTCGGACATTGGCCAGCTTGCCCGTTGCGATGAAGTCTCGGCCCTGGAGAACCTGGGGCGTGGGTGCCTGATTGGGCTCCCGGTCCATCAGGTGCAGGACATCGCGCCGCAGTGCCTCGTCGGCTTCGTGGTAGGCGCGGAAAAGGTCCTGCTGTGCTGTGGGGATGTAAACGCGGCACAGCTCGATGTCGCGGCCTCGGTAGCCAAACCATCGCTGCATCTGCATCTGGGTGTCGGCCATCGGCTCGTTGCTGCTCCGAAGGAAGAGGGTTGTGGCTAGGCCCTCCAGTGTCAGGCCCCGGGACATGACGTTGCCAGACACGAAGATCGTCGACAGGTCCCGCGGGGCCCTCCAACCCCCCTGTGGGGCGGGAATGGGGTCGAAGCTGGGTCGGTCATCCGCGGCTGGGTCGCTGTTGACTACCGATAGGTGAGTTCCTGGGATGATCTCGTCGCGAAGAATCTGCTCGATCTCGCCCCAGGCGTCGGCAGCGGGAATCCGGGGCGTCGTGGGCAGCCCGAAGGCGGTGGCAACCTTGCTGGCGCTGTTGCGATAGTCCTCGAGGGCATTGAGCCAAGGCTCGGGTTGCTTAGTCAGGCTCTCGAGCAGGGTTTCGGTCGACAGCGTGCGTTCGCCGGTGTCGAGCCTTGCGGCCGCTGTCGTGTCATCGCTCAGGCCGGCTGCGCGCAGAACGAGCCGCGCCGCAGCGAACTGGTCGGCGATGCCTGCGGAGGGGTGAACCAGCATGGTGTGCGGCCGAATGACGGCATCCCGAGCCTGACGTGCGGAGCTGTAGACGTTGTCCTTTGCCGCCTGGGGACCGAGGCGATCGGGTTCACGCCACATTCGGATCGCGCCCGCGACGAGGAAGTCGACCAGCGCTGCCCGAGTGGCCTCCAGCTCGCGGCTGCTTGGCGCGCGGACGAGCGCGTCCGGAGCAAGACGTCGGTAGTAGGTCTCCCCTCCGGTGTAGTAGCTCCCGAGTCCCTGGGGCTCGGAGTACGTGGTCTGTCGCGGGAAGTTGGTCCCGTGGTCGTATGGCGTTCGCAGGGCGGTGACGAAGTCACGAGGCGCGAGCGGGTTGTGGTCTGACTGGAGGAAGTTGGCCTGCGGCGTCGCTGTGTAGCCGATGTAGGTCACATAGAGGGCGGGGGATGCTGACTCGCCTGTGTGGGGCCTCGTCTCCCAGAGGTCGACGATGGCCCGCGGGATCTGCTTGAGGTCGCCGAGGACAGGGTCGACGCTCTGTTCCACCCTCGCGTCGAGGATCGAGCCGTCGTCTGCCTCGTCGTCAAGGACGAGCAGATGAAAGGGGCGGTCTGCCTCAGTCGCGGCGGGCCAGACCTGGTGTCGCAAGGTGTCGGCGAGGGCACGGATGTGGTGGACGTTCTTCATGGCTACGCAGAGCAATGGGCGGTGTTTGCGGACCATGCGTCGCGCCTGTTGACCCGGCACGTTGTACAGGTGCGCGAGCGCAGGCGCCTCCTCGCTCGAAGTCATGGCAGTGAGACTGGGCAGCAGGACGCGTCGGGATGCTTGCTGTACGTCTTCTGGACCTGGCTGATCGAGCTGGGCGATGAGACGGTCCAGCGTCTGTCTCCAGAGCGCTACGCGTGTCCCCGCTAGAACAACGACCGCATCCACTCCACTGTCGAGGCTCTTGGCGGCAACGCCGATCATCGAGGCCGTCTTGCCGGACTGGACCGCACCCATGACGAGGCCGCGACGGACCCGGGTCGATGGCCAGGCCGCGCCGCCCGCCTCTCCGGCGCCGAGGACGCCGCGCTCGAGGATGTAGTCGCAGTCGCTTTCGACTACCTGCAGAGCGGTTTGCGTGAGGGTCGGGACGAGCTGGGCACGGTATCTCGACCACCACGTGCTCCCCGTGGTGGAGGCGTCGCCGTCCTCGCCGCTTCCTTGAGTGGGGCCTGAATGGAGACGTAGGGTCTCGTCACCTAAGCGCCCGATTCTGTTTGGCTGGACTGCGTTGGCACGCTCACCCGGGTCGGCGTCGGAGGGTTCCTCAGTGCTCATGATAAGTCGGGGCCTTGTTGCCGGCGCCGCCGTCTCCGGAAAGACCCGCGCCCGGCACTGCCCCCTTGTCGCGCTCATGTGCCGTGGCGGGATCGTGGGCGTAGATGCTCTGGAGGGTGGTCACCGCTGAGGACCCGAACCGGGCTCTTATCGCGGCGTCGGCCGCGTCGACGTCGACGCCGAGCGCCTGCACCACCCAGAGTGCGATTCTGGCGGTGTAGCGCCACTGTGACTGGGTCTGGGTGTTGTCGGGA
>CAZEPK010000054.1:0-18378 GCA_964514085.1 uncultured Nocardioides sp. | reverse complement strand
CTACCGCGCCGGCGAGGTCGTGCTGCTCGGCCGGCTGCACGGCGTACCGACGCCGGCCAACGAGCGCGTCCAGCAGGCCGCCCGGGCCAAATGACGACGACCCGCCCGTGCAGCACGGGCGGGTCGGTGGGACAGCAGGTGGATCAGACCTTGCTGGAGTCCTCGTCGGACTCGTCAGCAGCAGCCTCGTCGGCCGGAGCCTCGTCGGCAGCAGCCTCGTCAGCAGCAGCCTCGTCAGCAGCAGCCTCCTCGGCCGGAGCCTCGTCGGCGGCGTCCTCCGCGGGCGCCTCCTCGGTCTCCTCGACCTCGGCCTCGGCGATGACGCTCTCCTCGGGCGAGGCCTCCTCGGCCAGCTCGGTCGGGGCGTCGGTCGTCTCGGCAGCGGGGGCCGACTCGGTCCTCGCGGCCGGCGTGGCCGTCTTCTTGGCGCGGGCCGGCTTGGGGGCGTACTTCTCGGTCACCAGCTCGATGACCGCCATGGGGGCGTTGTCGCCCTTGCGCGGACCGATCTTGGTGATCCGGGTGTAGCCGCCGGGCCGCTCCTCGAAGGTGGGCGCGATCTCGGTGAAGAGCGTGTGCACGACCGACTTGTCGCGGATGGTCTTGAGGACCTCGCGCCGGTTGTGCAGGTCGCCCCGCTTGGCCTTGGTGATCAGCTTCTCGGCCACCGGACGCAGCACGCGGGCGCGCGCCTCGGTGGTCGTGATCCGGCCGTGCTCGAACAGCGCCGTGGCGAGGTTCGAGACGATCAGGCGCTGGTGGGCCGGGCTACCGCCGAGGCGGGGACCCTTCTTGGGAGTGGGCATCGTGCTTCTCTCATCTCTCCGGCCGTGTCAGGTACCGGGGTAGACGGCCCTGCTCTGCAGCAGGGCCGGTCGTCATCGCGCCGAGCAGGAGCTCAGAGCTGCTCGTCCTCGACGTAGGCGTCGTCGTAGTCGTCGTCGCCGTAGGCCGCCAGGGCGGCGTGCGGGTCGAAGCCCGGCGCGCTGTCCTTGAGGGAGAGGCCCATCTCGTGGAGCTTGGCCTTGACCTCGTCGATCGACTTCGCACCGAAGTTGCGGATGTCGAGCAGGTCCTGCTCCGAGCGGCTGATGAGCTCACCCACGGTGTGGATGCCCTCGCGCTTGAGGCAGTTGTAGGACCGGACGGTCAGCTGCAGGTCCTCGACCGGGAGGGCCAGGTCGGCGGCCAGCTGCTCGTCGACCGGCGAGGGGCCGATGTCGATGCCCTCGGCCTCGACGTTGAGCTCACGGGCCAGGCCGAACAGCTCGACCAGGGTCTTGCCGGCCGAGGCGATCGCGTCGCGGGGACGGATCGACTGCTTGGTCTCGACGTCGATGACGAGCTTGTCGAAGTCGGTGCGCTGCTCGACTCGGGTGGCCTCGACCTTGTAGGTCACCTTGAGGACCGGGCTGTAGATCGAGTCGACCGGCATGCGGCCGATCTCGTTGTCGGCGCCCTTGTTCTGGACCGCCGAGACGTAGCCACGGCCACGCTCCACGACCAGCTCCATCTCCAGCTTGCCCTTGTCGGACAGCGTGGCGATCTTGAGGTCGGGGTTGTGGACCTCGACGCCGGCCGGCGGGGTGATGTCGGCGGCGGTCACGTCACCGGCACCCGACTTGCGCAGGTACATGGTGACCGGCTCGTCGTGCTCCGAGGAGACGACCAGGGCCTTGAGGTTGAGGATGATCTCGGTGACGTCCTCCTTGACGCCCTCGACGGTCGAGAACTCGTGGAGCACCGAGTCGATCCGGATGCTCGTGACCGAGGCACCGGGGATCGACGAGAGGAGCGTGCGACGCAGCGAGTTGCCGAGCGTGTAGCCGAAGCCCGGCTCCAGCGGCTCGATGACGAACCGCGAACGGAACTCGTCGACGGACTCCTCCGACAGGGTGGGGCGCTGTGCGATGAGCACTGGTTCTTTCCTTTCCGGGCTCGACCTCTATTTGACGGCCCGAACATGTGGCGGCGGCGAAGGTGAAGGGTGGGTGAGGAGGACTACTTCTTGGAGTAGTACTCGACGATGAGCTGCTCCTGGACCGGGATGTCGATCTGGGCCCGGATCGGGACCGAGTGCACGAGGATCCGCATCCGGTTCGGCAGCGCCTCGAGCCACGCGGGGACGTGGCGCTCGCCGTGGGTCTCGCGAGCCACGATGAACGGCGTCATCTCCAGGGACTTCTCCCGGACGTCGATGACGTCGTGGGCGGAGACCTGGTAGGAGGGGATGTCGACCTTCTTGCCGTTGACCAGGAAGTGGCCGTGGCTCACCAGCTGGCGGCTGTGGCGGCGGGTCCGGGCGAAGCCCGCCCGGTAGACCACGTTGTCCAGGCGGCACTCCAGGAGCTGGAGGAGGTTGTCACCGGTCTTGCCGGCCCGGCGGGAGGCCTCGGTGTAGTAGTTGTGGAACTGCTTCTCGAGCACGCCGTAGGTGTAGCGGGCCTTCTGCTTCTCGCGGAGCTGCAGGAGGTACTCGCTCTCCTTGATCCGGCCGCGGCCGTGCTGGCCGGGCGGGTAGGGGCGGCGCTCGTACGCAGCGTCGCCACCGACGAGGTCGACACCGAGACGGCGCGACTTCTTGGTCATGGGTCCGGTGTAGCGGGCCATGTCAGTCTCTCCTTCTTCGTCTCAGGTCAGACGCGCCGGCGCTTGGGCGGGCGGCAACCGTTGTGGGGGGTGGGCGTGACGTCCTGGATGGTGCCGACCTCGAGGCCGATGGCACCCAGGGACCGGATCGCGGTCTCGCGGCCCGAGCCCGGGCCCTTGACGAAGACGTCGATCTTCTTCATGCCGTGGTCCATCGCCCGGCGACCGGCGGCCTCGGCGGCCATCTGGGCGGCGAACGGGGTGGACTTGCGCGAGCCCTTGAAGCCGACGGTGCCGGCAGAGGCCCACGAGATCACCGCACCGGTCGGGTCGGTGATCGTCACGATGGTGTTGTTGAACGTGCTCTTGATGTGGGCCTCGCCCTGAGCGATGTTCTTCTTCTCCTTGCGGCGGACCTTCTTGGCCGTCGCGCGGGTCTTGGGGGGCATCTCTAGATCACTTCGCCTTCTTCTTGCCGGCAACGGTGCGCTTCGGGCCCTTGCGGGTCCGGGCGTTGGTCTTGGTGCGCTGACCGCGGACCGGCAGGCCCTGGCGGTGGCGGCGTCCCTGGTAGCTGCCGATCTCGATCTTGCGACGGATGTCGGCCTGGACCTCACGACGGAGGTCGCCCTCGATCTTGAACTGGGACTCGATCGCGTCACGGAGCTTGACCAGCTCGGTGTCGCCGAGCTCGTGGACCCGCAGGTCCGGGCTCACGCCGGTGTCCGTGAGGAGCTTCTGGGCGCGGGTACGGCCGATGCCGTAGATGTAGGTGAGTGCGACCTCGATGCGCTTGTCGCGCGGGAGGTCCACACCAACGAGGCGTGCCATGTGGTGGTTCCTTAGGTGTCGCACAGCGGTGTCGGTCGTGTCGCGTCCCGGTCGCCTCCAGACGAGGAGGCTGCGGGCTCCGGCCACTGCTCCGGAGGTGACTTCACCCGGCGGCCTTGGTGCTCGGTGCCGGGCTAGCGATCACGATGTGGTGTTCAGTTGTTTTGCGAGTGTGCTGCGAGCGGTGCTGGGTGGTGCTCAGCCCTGGCGCTGCTTGTGGCGCGGGTTCTCGCAGATCACCATGACGCGGCCGTGGCGACGGATCACCTTGCACTTGTCACAGATGGGCTTGACGCTGGGGTTGACCTTCATGTCGGGATGAGGGCCTTTCTCTCGGCTGGGTGCTACTTGTAGCGGTAGACGATGCGACCACGGGTGAGGTCGTACGGCGAGAGCTCCACCACCACGCGGTCCTCGGGGAGGATCCGGATGTAGTGCTGGCGCATCTTGCCGCTGATGTGTGCGAGAACCTTGTGCCCGTTGCTCAGCTCCACGCGGAACATCGCGTTGGGGAGGGCCTCCGTGATGGTGCCCTCGATCTCGATCACGCCTTCTTTCTTCGGCATGTCCTCCACAATCCGTTGTTGGTGCTGGTCGTCTACCGTTCGGCCCGCGAACCTCCCGACCGTGGTGCGGTGGTCGGGTGGACCTCATGCGGCCGTCCGGAGGGCCTCTTCCCCGGCACACGTCGAGACCCGCCTGAGCGAGGCCGTAACCTGTGTCCGGGCAGCCGCGAGGCGCCGCAGGACAGACCCATGTTGGGCCGACCAGTCAGTCTAGTCCGACGCCGGTCGAAACCCCAATTCAAGCGAGCAGGGCCAGCGTCTCCTCGCGGGCCGGGCTCTGGGCGTGGTCGGTACCCTCGTGGGCCGCCGCCACCGGGTGCACCATCACCTCGTCCACGCCGTACGTCGCGGCCAGCTCCGCCAGCTGCACGCGGGCCGAGGCGGGGTCGCCCACGACCCAACGGGAGCGCATGGCGTCCATGAGCGGCCGGTGCGCGTCGGGCAGGGTCTCGAGGGCCTTCTCGGCCTCCTCGACCAGGAGCTGGGGACCCAGCGGGCTGCCGGTGCGCAGCGCCACCATCATCAGCAGGTTGGGCAGCGCACGGCGCTCGGCCTCCTCCGCGCTCTCGGCCACCACGACGTTCACGGTCAGGAACGTGCGCGGCTCGGCCAGCTCCGGGGAGGGACGGAAGCCCGAGCGGTAGAGCTCGAGCGCCTCGGCCGTCCCGGAGCCCGAGAAGTGGTGGGCGAAGACGTAGGGCAGGCCCTTCTGGGCCGCCAGCCGGGCGGAGTAGTCCGAGGAGCCGAGCAGCCAGATCGTCGGGACGCTCCTGGCCACCGGGGTGGCCTTGAGGGCGTGGGTCCGCCCCGCCACGCTGAGCCCGACGCCGGAGGGCTCCATCATGGCCAGCACGTTGTCGACGTACTCCGGGAAGCGCTCCACCGCCTCGTCGCTGACCCCGCCGGCGCCGTGCCGGAGGGCGAACGACGTCACGGGGTCGGTCCCGGGCGCCCGGCCGATGCCCAGGTCGATCCGGCCGGGGAAGGCCGCCTCGAGCAGCGCGAACTGCTCGGCGACCACCAGCGGCGCGTGGTTGGGCAGCATCACGCCGCCCGAGCCGACCCGGATCCGCTCGGTGGCCGAGGCCACCAGGCCGATCAGCACGGGCGGGTTCGTGGCGGCCACCGCCGGCATGTTGTGGTGCTCGGCGACCCAGTAGCGCTGGTAGCCGAGCCGGTCGGCGGTCCGGGCGAGGTCCAGGCTCGCGGACACCGCGTCGGCCGTGGTCTGGTCGGTCCGCACCGGGACCAGGTCCAGGACGGACAGGTTCAACGGGCTCACCCAGGAGGAACGGGCGGAGGGGACGGGCTATTCCGCCCCGGCGGCCCGCCGGTCGCGGGCGTCCTTCGCCAGGCTCAGCACCGTGGTCAGGCCCAGGATGCCGACGATGGCGACGAGCGAGAGCCAGATCGGGATCTCCGGGGCCCACGAGACGTGCTCGCCGCCGTTGACGAAGGGCAGCTCGTTCTCGTGCATCGCGTGCAGGATGAGCTTGACGCCGATGAAGGCCAGCAGGACGGCCAGCCCGTAGGTCAGGTACACCAGCCGCTTGAGCAGGTCGCCGATGAGGAAGTAGAGCTGGCGCAGCCCCATGAGGGCGAAGACGTTGGCGGTCAGCACCAGGTACGGCTCGCTGGTCAGGCCGTAGATCGCCGGGATGGAGTCAAGGGCGAAGAGCAGGTCGGTCACGCCGAGGGAGAGCACCACGATGAACATCGGCGTCAGCAGCCGCTTGCCGTTCTCGTGGAGGAAGAGCTTGACGCCGTTCCACTCCGTGGTGACGGGGAAGCGTTCGCGCGCCATCCGCACGATCCGGGGTTCGTCGTACTGCGTCTCGTCGAGGTCGTCGTCCTTGGCCAGCTTGTAGGCGGTGTAGACGAGGAAGAGCCCGAAGATGTAGAAGACCCAGCTGAACTGGTTGATGGCGGCGGCGCCGACCGCGATGAAGATGCCGCGCATCACCAGGGCGATGACGATGCCGACCAGGAGCGCGGTCTGCTGGTACTGACGCGGCACCTGGAGCCTGGTCATGATGATGATGAAGATGAACAGGTTGTCGATCGAGAGCGAGTACTCGGTCAGCCAGCCGGCGAAGAACTCGCCGCCGTAGCGCCCACCGGCGAAGACCCACACCCCGATGCCGAACAGCACGGCCGCGCCGATGTAGAAGACGAGGTCCCGCGAGACCTCCTTGGTGCTGGGCTCGTGCGGGCGCCGGCCGATGATGAGCACGTCGACGAGCAGGAACCCGACCGTGATCACGATCGTGGCGGACCAGAGCCAGAGGGGGACATCCACGGTGTTGCTCCTGGGCAGAGGGGACGGCTGACCGCCGAAGGTCTCTCCCGCTGCCGGACCGACGCCCGAGGCAACCCGCGGGACCGGAGCACCCCCGAGGAACTGGGCGCTCGTGCTGACGATCCCGCGGCGAAGGAATACTCCCCTCCCGCAGCCTCAGTCTCCCACAGGTGTGGGCTCTCCTCCGTAGGGGACCCCGAGCCTGGTCAGGGCCTCCTCGCCACCGTCGAGGGCGGTGAGCACCCAGGCGCCGCGCTCGGTCAGGGCGAAGGTGTGCTCGGAGTGCGCGGCCCAGGACCCGTCGGAGGTGACCACGGTCCAGTCGTCGTCCAGGAGGTCGGTGCGGTGCCCACCGAGGGTGACCATCGGCTCCACCGCGAGCGCGATGCCCGGCACCAGGCGCGCGCCCCTGCCGGCCCGGCCGGTGTTGGGCACGTCCGGGGGCTGGTGCATCGCCGTGCCGATGCCGTGCCCGGTGTAGTCCTCGAGGATCCCGTAGCGGCCCGCCCGCCGCAGCGAGGCCTCCACCGCGGCCGAGATGTCGCCGACCCGGCCGCCCGGGTGCGCTGCGGCGATGCCGGCCCACATGGCCGCCTCGGTGTCGGCGACCAGGGTGAGCAGCTCCTCGCGCACCGTGCCCACGGGCACGGTGATGGCGGCGTCGCCGTGCCAGCCCTCCACGATGGCGCCGCAGTCGATCGAGACCAGGTCGCCGTCGGCGAGCACGCGGTCGCCGGGGATGCCGTGCACCACCTCGTCGTTGACCGACGCGCAGATGGAGGCCGGGAAGCCCTGGTAGCCCAGGAACGACGGCGTGGCGCCGGCGCTGCGGATGGCGTCCTCGGCGATGGCGTCGAGCTCGCGCGTGCTCAGCCCGGGCCGGACCGCGGCCCGCAGCACCTCCAGGGTGCGGCCGACCACCAGGCCGGCCCTGCGCATCGCGACGACCTGCTCGGGCGTCTTGATCTCGACGCCGCGGTCACGCCAGCTCATGCCGAGGTCCCGGTGGCTCTCAGCTCTCCGAGATCTGGTCGAGGGACTCGAAGATGCGCTTGGTGACGTCGGTGACCTCGCCCATGCCGTCGACCTCGATGCACAGGCCGCGGTCGCGGTAGATCTCGATGAGCGGCTCGGTCTCCTCGGCGTAGACCTCCTGCCGGCGGCGGATGACGTCCTCGGTGTCGTCGGCGCGCCCCTCGACCTGGGCGCGCTGCAGCAGCCGCGAGACGATCTCGTCGCGGTCGACGGTCAGGCAGATGACCGCGTCGAGCCGGTGACCGGTGAAGGCGATCATCCCGTCGAGCTCGTCGACCTGGGCCTGGGTGCGCGGGTAGCCGTCGAGCAGGAAGCCGGCGTCGGCGTCGGGCTCGTCGATGCGGTTGCGCACCATGAGGTTGGTGACCTCGTCGGGGACGTACTCCCCCGCGTCCATGAACCGCTTGGCCTCGATGCCGAGCTCGGTGCCCTGGGTGACGTTGGCGCGGAAGATGTCACCGGTCGAGATCGCGGGGATCTTGAAGTGCTCGGCGACGAACTTGGCCTGGGTCCCCTTGCCCGCACCCGGCGGGCCCATGATCAGCAGACGCACGGCGTTCTCACTAGCGCAGGAATCCTTCGTAGTTGCGCTGCTGGAGCTGGCTCTCGATCTGCTTCACCGTGTCGAGGGCGACGCCGACCATGATGAGGATCGAGGTACCGCCGAACGGGAAGTTCTGGTTCGCGTTGACCAGCACGAGGGCGATCAACGGGATCAGGGCGATCAGACCGAGGTACAGCGCGCCTGGCAGCGTGATGCGGGACAGGACGTAGGACAGGTAGTCCTCGGTCGGCTTGCCCGCCCGGATCCCGGGGATGAAGCCGCCGTACTTCTTCATGTTGTCCGCCACCTCTTCAGGGTTGAAGGTGATCGAGACGTAGAAATACGTGAAGAAGACGATGAGCAGGAAGAACGTGAGCATGTACAGCGGGTGGTTGCCGCGCACGAGGTAGTTGTTGATGAACCTCGTCCAGGCTGAGTCGCTGGTCTGGTTGAACTGCGCGGCCATGGCCGGCAGGTAGAGCAGCGAGGAGGCGAAGATGACCGGGATGACACCGGCCTGGTTCACCTTCAGCGGGATGTAGGTCGAGCTGCCGCCGAACATCTTGCGGCCGACCATGCGCCGGGCGTACTGGACCGGGATCCGTCGCTGCGCCTGCTCGATGAAGATGACCGCCGCCACGATGACCAGACCGATCACCACGACCAGGCCGAAGGTCCACCAGCCCTTGTCCTGGCCGACCGCCCACAGGGTGGTCGGGAAGGTGGCGATGACCTGGGTGAAGATCAGGATCGACATGCCGTTGCCGACGCCGCGCTCGGTGATGAGCTCGCCGAGCCACATGATCACCGCGGTGCCCGCGGTCATGGTGATCACCATGACCAGGAACGTCTGGGTGCCGTTGCTGTGCAGCAGCGACTTGTCGCAGCCGGCCAGCAGGTTGCCCGAGCGGGCCAGGGCCACGATCCCGGTCGCCTGCAGCAGGGCCAGGCCCAGCGTGAGGTAGCGGGTGTACTGGGTGATCTTGGTCTGGCCGGACTGGCCCTCCTTCTTGAGGGCCTCCAGCCGCGGGATCACCACCACCAGCAGCTGCAGGATGATGCTCGCCGTGATGTAGGGCATGATCCCGAGCGCGAAGATGGTCAGCTGCAGGAGCGCGCCACCCGAGAACAGGTTGATCAGGTTGTAGATGCCCTGGTTGTCGATGTCGGTGATGCACGACTGCACGTTGCCGACGTTGACCCCCGGGGCCGGGATCTGTGACCCGGCCCGGAAGACCACGATGATCATCAGGACGAACAGCAGCTTGCGCCGCAGGTCCGGAGTCCGGAAGGCGTTCGCGAACGCGGTCAGCACGAGGGTCCTCTATTCCTGTTCAGCACGTGTTCCGAGCCTGTCGGAGCACCACGGCAGCCTAACCCAGCAGGTGCACAGCACCTTCATGGCCAACGGTCAGGCGACGGTGGTGGTTCCGCCGGCGGCCTCGATCTTCTCCTTCGCCGAGGCGGAGAACGCCTGGGCGGTGACGGAGACCTTGACCGAGATGTCGCCCTGGCCGAGGACCTTGACGGGCTGGCCGTCGCGGACGGCACCCTTGGCGACCAGCTCGTCGACGGTGACGTCGCCGCCGTCGGGGAAGAGCTCGCCGAGCCGGTCCAGGTTCACGACCTGGAACTCGACCTTGAAGGGGTTGCGGAAGCCCTTGAGCTTCGGCAGCCGCATGTGGATGGGCATCTGGCCACCCTCGAAGGCGACCGGGACCTGGTAGCGGGCCTTGGTGCCCTTGGTGCCACGTCCGGCCGTCTTGCCCTTGGACGCCTCACCGCGACCCACACGGGTCTTCGCGGTCTTGGCACCCGGGGCGGGGCGCAGGTGATGGAGCTTGAGCGTCATGTCAGTCGACCTCCTCGACCGTCACGAGGTGACGGACGGTGTGGACCATGCCCCGGATCTCGGGACGGTCCTCCTTGACGACCACGTCGCCGATCCGCTTCAGGCCGAGCGTGCGCAGGGTCTCGCGCTGGTTGGCCTTGCAGCCGATGGTCGAGCGCTTCTGCTGGACCTTGAGCTGAGCCATCAGGACGTCACCTCCGCCGGCGCAGCCGGCTGCTCGGCCCGCGCCTTGAGGAGCGCCGCCGGGGCGACGTCCTCGACCGGCAGGCCGCGACGGGCGGCGACGGCCTCGGGCTGCTCGAGCATGCGCAGCGCCTCGACGGTCGCGTGGACGATGTTGATCTGGTTGGACGACCCGAGCGACTTGCTCAGGATGTCGTGGATGCCGGCGCACTCGAGCACGGCGCGCACCGGACCACCGGCGATGACGCCGGTACCGGGAGCGGCCGGGCGCAGCATGACCACGCCGGCGGCCTTCTCACCCTGGACGGGGTGCGGGATGGTGCCCTGGATGCGGGGGACCCGGAAGAAGTGCTTCTTGGCCTCCTCCACGCCCTTGGCGATGGCGGCCGGCACCTCCTTGGCCTTGCCGTAGCCGACGCCGACCATGCCGTCGCCGTCACCGACCACGACGAGGGCGGTGAAGCTGAACCGGCGGCCGCCCTTGACGACCTTGGCGACGCGGTTGATGGCGACGACGCGCTCGACGTAGGCGGTCTTGTCGGCGCCCTGGCCGCGTCGGTCGTCGCGACCTCCGCCGCGCCGGTCGCCACCCCCGCGGTTTCCGCCGCGCTGGGATCCGCTCATGAGTTTGTCTCCATCTCGTACGTCGTCATCAGAACTTCAGTCCGGCTTCGCGGGCGGCGTCGGCCAGGGCCGCGACGCGACCGTGGTACTTGTTGCCGGCGCGGTCGAAGACCACACCCTCGATGCCCGCGGCCTTGGCGCGCTCGGCGACCAGGCCGCCCACCCGCTTGGCCTTCTCGGTCTTGTCGGCGCCGGTCGAGCGCAGGTCACCCTCCATGGTGGAGGCGTAGGCCAGCGTCTTGCCGACGGCGTCGTCGACCACCTGGGCGGTGATGTGCTTCGAGGAGCGCGTCACGACCAGGCGCGGACGCTCGGACGTGCCGGCGATCTTCTTGCGGCCCCGCACCTGGCGGCGCAGCCGGGACCGCACGCGGCCCGCGGTGTGCTTGTGCTGCTTGAGGGAGATAGCCATGGCTACTTACCAGCCTTTCCGACCTTGCGGCGGACGTGCTCGCCGGCGTACCGGACACCCTTGCCCTTGTAGGGCTCGGGCTTGCGGAGCTTGCGGATGTTGGCGGCCACCTCGCCGACGAGCTGCTTGTCGATGCCCTGCACGCCGAGGCGCGTGGGGTTCTCGACAGCGAAGGTGATGCCTTCGGGAGCGTTGAAGACGATCGGGTGGCTGTAGCCGAGCTGGAACTCGAGCTGCGTGGGGCCCTTGGACAGCACGCGGTAGCCGACGCCGACGATCTCGAGGCGCTTCTCGTAGCCGTCGGTCACGCCGACGACCATGTTGTTGACCAGCGTGCGGGTCAGCCCGTGCAGGGACCGGCTGTTCCGCTCGTCGTCGGGACGCTTGACGTCCAGGACGCCCTCGTCACCCTTCTCCACGATGATCGGGGCGGCCACGGTGTGGCTCAGGGTGCCCTTGGGCCCCTTGACCGTCACCACGGGTCCGTCGATCGTGACGTCCACGCCCGAGGGGACCGGGACGGGAAGCTTGCCGATGCGCGACATGTCAGTTCTCCTCCTGGTCTCTCGTCACCAGACGTAGGCGAGGACTTCCCCACCCACGCCCTTCTGGTTCGCCTGGCGGTCGGTGAGCAGCCCCTGGCTGGTCGAGATGATCGCGATGCCCAGACCGCCGAGCACCTTGGGCAGGCCGGTGTGCTTGGCGTACACGCGCAGGCCGGGCTTGCTGACGCGCCGGACGCCGGCGAGCGAGCGCTCGCGGTTGCGGCCGTACTTCAGCGTGAGGGTGAGGGTCTTGGAGACCTCGCCCTCCTCGGGGTCCTTGACGGTCCACGAGGTGATGTAGCCCTCCTGCTGGAGGATCTCGGCGACGCCCTGCTTGATCTTGCTGTGGGGCATCGACACGTCGTCGTGGAAGGCCTGGTTGGCGTTGCGCAGACGGGTCAGCATGTCTGCGATCGGGTCGGTCATCGTCATGGTGTAGGTGTTCCTTCTCGCCCGGTTTCCGCCGGTGGCGGACCTGTGACGTGCTTGGGTCTGGTGGTTACCAGCTCGACTTGGTGACGCCGGGCAGCTCGCCGCGGTGCGCCATCTCCCGCAGGCAGATCCGGCACAGGCCGAACTTGCGGTAGACGGCCTTGGGGCGGCCGCAGCGCTGGCAGCGGGTGTAGCCGCGGACGGCGAACTTGGGCTTGCGTGCGGCCTTGACCCTCAGTGCGGTCTTCGCCATGTCTCAGCGCTCCTGGAAGGGGAAGCCGAGCTGCTTGAGCAGCGCGCGTCCCTGGTCGTCGTTGGTCGCCGTGGTCACGATGGTGATGTCCATGCCGCGGCTGCGGTCGATCCGGTCCTGGTCGATCTCGTGGAACATGACCTGCTCGGTCAGACCGAAGGTGTAGTTGCCGGTGCCGTCGAACTGCCGCGGCGAGAGGCCGCGGAAGTCACGGATGCGGGGCAGCGCCAGCGACAGCAGCCGGTCGAGGAACTCCCACATCCGGTCGCCGCGCAGCGTGGTGTGCGCACCGATCGGCATGCCCTCGCGCAGCTTGAACTGCGCGATGGACTTGCGGGCCTTGGTGACCAGCGGCTTCTGGCCGGTGATCGCGGTGAGGTCGCGGACGGCCCCCTCGATCAGCTTGGAGTCGCGAGCGGCGTCGCCGACGCCCATGTTGACCACGATCTTGACCAGGCCGGGGACCTGCATCACGTTCGCGATGTCGAACTCGGAGCGCAGCGCCGGGAGGATCTCCTCGCGGTAGCGCGTCTTGAGGCGCGGGGTCACCGGGGCGGACGACGAGGGACGCGCGGGCTTGGCCGGGCGCTCGTCGACCTCGGTGGCCTCGGTGGCCTCGGTCTGGGTGTCGGTCATTGTCAGATGTCCTTGCCGGTCTTGCGGGAGATGCGGACGCTGCGCTCGGCGGCGTACGTCGAGCCGTCGGGGCGGCGCTTGGTCACGGTGTCGCGGCGGAAGCCGACGCGGGTCACGTCCTTGCCGTCCACCAGGATCACGTTGGACACGTGGATCGACGCCTCGGCGGTGATGATGCCGCCGGTGGTGCCGGCGCGACCGCCCTGGTTGACGACCTTGGTGTGCCGCTTGACGCGGTTGACGCCCTCGACGATCACCCGCTGCTCCTCGCGGAGCACCTGGATGACCTTGCCCTCGGCACCCTTGTCACGTCCGGCGATCACCTTGACGGTGTCGCCCTTCTTGATGTTGAGATCCTTGGCCTTGGCCATCACAGCACCTCCGGGGCGAGCGAGATGATCTTCATGAACCGCTTGTCACGCAGCTCGCGACCCACGGGGCCGAAGATGCGCGTGCCGCGCGGCTCGCCGTCGGCCTTGAGGATCACCGCGGCGTTCTCGTCGAACTTGATGTAGGAACCGTCGGGACGGCGGCGCTCCTTGACGGTGCGCACGATGACGGCCTTGACGACATCGCCCTTCTTGACGTTGCCGCCGGGGATGGCGTCCTTGACCGTGGCCACGATGGTGTCACCGATGCCGGCGTAGCGCCGACCCGAGCCACCGAGGACACGGATGCACAGAATCTCCTTGGCGCCGGTGTTGTCGGCGACCTTGAGACGGCTCTCCTGCTGGATCACTTCGCCTTCTCCAGGATCTCGATCACGCGCCAGCGCTTCGTGGCGGACAGCGGACGGGTCTCCATGATCCGGACCCGGTCACCGGTGCCGCACTCGTTCTGCTCGTCGTGGGCCTTGAGCCGCGCGGTCTGGCGCAGCACCTTGCCGTAGAGCGCGTGCTTGAAGCGGTCCTCGACGGCCACGACCACGGTCTTGTCCATCTTGTCGCTGACCACGAGGCCCTCGCGGACCTTGCGGGCGTTGCGCTCGGTCGACGCAGCCTCGGTGGGAGCGGCTTCCTGCTCGCTCATGCGGCACCATCCTCGTCGTTGTCCTTGTTGCTCGGGGCCACCCGGATGCCAAGCTCGCGCTCGCGCACCACGGTGTAGATCCGGGCGATGTCCTTCTTGACCGTGCGGAGCCGGCCGTGGCTCTCCAGCTGGCCGGTGGCCGCCTGGAAACGGAGGTTGAAGAGCTCCTCCTTGGCCTCGCGCAGCCGCCCCTCGAGGTCGACGTCGTTCATCTCGTCGAGCTCGTGTGCCTTGGTACCGGCAGCCATCAGAACTCACCAGCCTCTCGGGTGATGAAGCGGCACTTCATCGGCAGCTTGTGCATCGCGCGGCGCATGGCCTCGCGAGCCGTCGCGTCGTCGACGCCCGAGAGCTCGAACATGACGCGGCCGGCCTTGACGTTGGCCACCCACCACTCGGGCGAGCCCTTTCCGGAACCCATGCGGGTCTCGGCGGGCTTCTTGGTCAGCGGGCGGTCGGGGTAGATGTTGATCCACACCTTGCCGCCACGCTTGATGTGCCGGGTCATCGCGATACGAGCCGACTCGATCTGGCGGTTGGTGACGTAGTGGCTCTCGAGGGCCTGGATCCCGAAGTCTCCGAAGGCCAGGCGGGTGCCACCCTTGGCCGCACCGGTCCGCTTGGGGTGGTGCTGCTTGCGGTGCTTGATCCGACGTGGCATCAACATGGGTCAGCCCTCCGTTCCGGGCGTCGTCGCAGCGTCAGTGCTGGCC
Organism: uncultured Nocardioides sp.; assembly: GCA_964514085.1. GTDB lineage: Bacteria > Actinomycetota > Actinomycetes > Propionibacteriales > Nocardioidaceae > Nocardioides. The sequence goes on along the minus strand of CAZEPK010000054.1, from coordinate 3,835 downwards.
GGGGCGGCGGACGCCTCGGCGGGGGCGGTCGCACCCTCGGGGGCGCCACCGTCGCGGTCGGAGCGGGTGGGGCGGGTGCCGCGGCTGGGACGCTCGGGAGCGCCGCCACGGGCCGGGCGGTTGTTGCCGCCGCGACCGGGGACACCGGCGCGGGCAGCGGCCTGTGCCTGGCGCTCGGCACGGGTGCCGGCGACCTCGCCCTTGTAGATCCAGACCTTCACGCCGATGCGACCGAACGTCGTCTTGGCCTCGTAGAAGCCGTAGTCGATGTCGGCACGCAGCGTGTGCAGCGGGACGCGGCCCTCGCGGTAGAACTCGGTGCGCGACATCTCGGCGCCGTTGAGGCGGCCCGAGCACTGGATCCGGATGCCCTTGGCACCCGAGCGCATCGTGGTCTGCATCGCCTTGCGCATCGCGCGACGGAACTGCACGCGACCGGTCAGCTGCTCGGCCACACCCTGGGCGACCAGCTGGGCGTCCACCTCGGGGTTCTTGACCTCGAGGATGTTCAGCTGGACCTGCTTGCCGGTGAGCTTCTCGAGCTCGCCGCGGATGCGGTCGGCCTCGGCGCCGCGGCGGCCGATCACGATGCCCGGACGCGCCGTGTGGATGTCCACGCGGACGCGGTCGCGGGTGCGCTCGATCTCGACCTTGGCGATGCCGGCCCGCTCCATGCCCTTGGAGAGCAGCTTGCGGATGGCGACGTCCTCACCGACGTAGCTCTTGTAGAGCTTGTCGGCGTACCAGCGGGACTTGTGGTCGGTGGAGATGCCGAGCCGGAACCCGTTCGGGTTGATCTTCTGGCCCATCAGGCATCCTCTCCGGTCGTGTCCGCGGCCTTCTTGGCAGCGGTCTTCTTGGTCGTGGTCTTCTTGGCGGTCGTCTTCTTCGCCGGCGCCGCAGCCTTCTTCGCGGGCTCCGCGGCCTTCTTGGCCGGCTTGGCGCGCTCGACCGTGACGGCCGAGGCGGGCTGGACGACCAGCGTGATGTGGCTGGTGCGCTTGTTGATGCGGGTGGCCCGGCCCTGGGCCCGGGGGCGCCAGCGCTTCATCGTCGGGCCCTCGTCCACGTGCGCCACCGACACGACCAGGTCGTGGGTGTCGAGACCCTCGGTGGTCTGGGCGTTGGCCACGGCGCTGCGCAGCACCTTGTGCACGGTCTCGGCGGCCGCCTGCGGGGCGAACTCGAGGATCGAGAGGGCCTGGTCGACGGGCACGCCGCGGACCAGGTCGACGACCCGGCGGGCCTTCAGGGGCGTGATCCGCACGTAGCGGGCGCTCGCGAAGGCACCGGGCTGGTCACCGAGCAGGGAGTCGCGGCGGGCGCTGGTGCGCTGGCGCTCAGTGGTGCTCATCGACGCCGTCCCTTCCGGTCTTCCTTGACGTGGCCGCGGTAGGTGCGGGTCGGCGCGAACTCACCGAGCTTGTGCCCCACCATCGAGTCGGTGATGAACACCGGCACGTGCTTGCGACCGTCGTGGACGGCGATCGTGTGACCGATCATCGAGGGGATGATCATCGACCGGCGCGACCAGGTCTTGATGACGTTGTGGCTGCCCTTGTCGTTCTCCGCGTCCACCTTCTTCTCGAGGTGGCCGTCGATGAAGGGGCCCTTCTTCAGGCTGCGAGGCATGTCGGTTACTTCCTACCCTTGCCGGTCTTGCGGCGACGGATGATCTGGGAGTCGGAGGCCTTGCGCTTGCGCGTGCGACCCTCGGGCTTGCCCCAGGGCGAGACCGGGTGGCGACCACCGGAGGTCTTGCCCTCGCCACCGCCGTGCGGGTGGTCGACGGGGTTCATGACCACACCGCGGACGGTCGGGCGCTTGCCCTTCCAGCGCATGCGGCCGGCCTTGCCCCAGTTGATGTTGGACTGCTCGGCGTTGCCGACCTCGCCGATGGTGGCGCGGCAGCGGACGTCGACGAACCGCATCTCCCCGGACGGCATGCGCAGCGTCGCGCGCGAGCCCTCGCGGGCCACGAGCTGGGCGCTGTTGCCGGCCGAGCGGGCGATCTTGGCACCGCCACCGGGCCGCAGCTCGATGCAGTGGATCGTGGTGCCGACCGGGATGTGGCGCAGCGGCAGGTTGTTGCCCGCCTTGATGTCGGCGTTCGCGCCGGACTCGACGACCGTGCCCTGGGCCAGCCCGCGGGGCGCCACGATGTAGCGCTTCTCGCCGTCCGCGTAGTGCAGCAGCGCGATCCGGGCGGTGCGGTTGGGGTCGTACTCGATGTGCGCGACCTTGGCCGGGACGCCGTCCTTGTCGTAGCGACGGAAGTCGATGATGCGGTAGGCACGCTTGTGGCCACCACCCTGGTGACGGGTGGTGATCCGGCCCTGGTTGTTGCGACCGCCCTTCTTGGGCAGCGGCCGCGTCAGGGACTTCTCCGGCGTGGTCCGGGTGATCTCGACGAAGTCGGCGACCGACGAGCCGCGACGGCCCGGGGTGGTCGGCTTGTACTTGCGAATGGCCATCAGGAAACCGGTCCTCCGAAGATGTCGATGCGGTGGCCCTCGGCCAGGCTGACGATGGCGCGCTTGGTGTCCTTGCGCTTGCCCAGCCCGTTGCGGGTCCGGCGCGTCTTGCCCGGGCGGTTGAGGGTGTTGACCGAGGTCACCTTGACGCCGAACACCTTCTCGACCGCGATCTTGATCTCGGTCTTGTTGGCGTCGGGGTGCACCAGGAAGGTGTACTTGTTGGCGTCGAGCAGGCCGTAGCTCTTCTCGGAGACGACCGGCGCGATCAGGATGTCGCGGTGGTCCTTGTGCAGGGTGCTCACTCGGACTCCTCCTCAGCGGCGTCGGCGGCCGGCGCCTTCTTGGCGGCCGTCTTCTTGGCGGCGGCCTTCTTGGCCGGCTTCTCCTCGGCGTCCGCGACGGCCTCGGCCTCGGGGGCCTCGGTCTCCGGGGCAGCCTCCGCGGCGGCCTTCTTGGTCGTCTTCTTGGCGGGCTTCTCCTCGGCCACGGCGTCGTCGGCCGGGGCCTGGACCGCGCTGGCGCGGCGCTCGCTCGAGGCGGCGGTGCCGTTCACGAAGGCGTCGAAGGCGCCGCGCGTGAAGACCACGTCGTCGGAGGCGACCACGTCGTAGGTGTTGAGCTGGTCGACGGCCACGATGTGCACCTGCGGCGCGTTGCGCAGCGAGAGCCAGGTGACGGCGTCGGTGCGCTCGAGCACCACGAGGAACTTGTGACGGTCGCTGAGCCCGAGGAGCGAGGTCAGCGCGGCCTTGGTCGAGGGGGTCTCGCCCAGGCCGAAGTCGTCGACCACGTGGACGCGGTCGTTGCGGGCCCGGTCGGAGAGGGCACCGCGCAGGGCGGCGGCCTTCATCTTCTTGGGCGTGCGCTGGTCGTAGCTGCGCGGCTGCGGGCCGTGCACCACGCCACCACCGGTGAACTGCGGCGCGCGGGTCGAGCCCTGGCGGGCGCGGCCGGTGCCCTTCTGCTTGTAGGGCTTCTTGCCGCCACCGCGGACCTCGCCGCGACGCTTGGTCGCGTGGGTGCCCTGGCGAGCGGCGGCCTGCTGGGCCACCACGACCTGGTGGATCAGCGGGACGTTGACCTCCACGTCGAAGATCTCCGCGGGCAGGTCAGCCGTGCTGGTTTTGGACTTCGTCGCCATGCTCAGGCCTCCTGGTTCTTCTTGGCGGCCGAGCGGAGCACCACGAGGCCACCCTTGGGGCCGGGGATCGCGCCCTTCACGAGGATCAGGCCCTTGTCGGCGTCCACCGCGTGCACGGTGAGGTTCTGGGTGGTCACGGTGTCCGAGCCCATCCGGCCGGCCATGCGGACACCCTTGAAGACGCGACCCGGGGTCGCGCAGGCGCCGATCGAGCCGG
>CAZEPK010000053.1:0-18391 GCA_964514085.1 uncultured Nocardioides sp. | reverse complement strand
GGGTATCCCGACCGCGCTGGCGTGCCGGACCGACCGAGGAGGACCTCATGAAACGGGAGCAGCTACCGCTCTACGCGATCGCACTTGCAGTTCTGGTCGTCGGGCTGGCCTTAGCGGGGGTACCGCTGGGCACCCTTCTGGTTCTCCCGCTGATCCTGGTGTGCCCGCTGATGATGTTCTTCATGATGCGCGGCATGGGCCACGGCGGCACCAGCGGCGAAGACGACCAGGCCGCCGGACGGCAAGACCTTCACGATCGCCACGACGCGGCGGGCAAGTAGCGCCTGGCAGATTGAAGGCCGTCACTCGCGCTAGCCGTGGAGCTGAGATCCGCCGATCACGCCCGTCAGATGCAGCACGATCATGAGCGCCAGGACCACAGCAAACCCCGCGATCGCCCACTTGGCGGCTCGTGACATGGGGGCGCGCTCGGTGGTCTTGTTCTCGTCTTCGGGTGAGGTCGGCAGATCCATTGGGTCTCCTTGTGGTGTCAGGCGACGTCGCTGCGGACGACGCGTGTTGTGCCGATCAGCAGCACCACTGCGGCGTAGGCGATCAGGAGCAGCAGGGCAGCGACGGGTGAGCCGAGCGCGCCGATCTGGCTTCCGGCGATGGCCTGGGCGAGCGATCCGGGCATGTAGCGGCTGATGTCCGGCATGCTGTCGATGAGTAGGTTTTCGACGATCTGAAGCCAGATGAAGATGCCGACGATGGCACCGACCTGGTTGCGGACCAGGCTGCCAATGCCGAGCCCGATCACGGCCCAGAGCGCACTGGCGAGCGCTCCCCCGGCGATGAGCTGTGCGTAGTCGGCACTGTTCAGTTGCGTGGGAATGTCGCGTGTCGCGAAGGCAAGCGCACCAACCGCGGCCGCGGTCGCTGTGGCAACGAGGCCGAGTGCGAGCCCGAGTAGCAGGCTGGTCAGCGCCTTGGCGGCGACGACTGCGCGTCGGTCTGGGATGCCGAGGAAAGTTGGCCGGATCGTGCCGTGGCGCGTTTCGGCGGTGATGCTCATGGCGCCGAGGAGGGCTGCGAAGACGGCGCCGACGGTTTCGCCGGCGATGAGCACCCGTCGTTGGCTCGAGAGCTCAGCCAGGTCGCGAGCTGGGAGGCCGAAGCCGTGGAGGGCCACGGCCAGCACGACCAGTCCGAGCATCGCCAAGAACAGGCTCAGCACGGTGCGTGTGGTCCTCAGCTTGAGGACCTCTGCGCCGAAGGCGGCCCTCACGAGGTTTGCTCCGAGGTCAGCGCGAGGTAGGCGTCCTCCAGGCTGCGCCCTTCCGCTTCGAGGGTGGCGACATCGGTGTCGGCACGCAGCTTTCCGCCCGAGAGGATGAGCACCCGGTCCACGGTCTGCGCCAGCTCGGCCAGCAGATGGCTGGCCACGAGCACGGTGCCGCCCAGCTGGGCAAAGTCGCGAAGCAGGCCGCGCAGCCAGTGCACGCCGGCCGGGTCGAGGCCGTTGGCCGGTTCGTCGAGCACCAGGATCCTCGGCGTGCCCAACAGCGCTCCGGCCAGGCCGAGCCGCTGGCGCATGCCGAGCGAGTAGGTCTTGACCTGCTTGGTGGCCGCTTTCGTCAGGCCGACCAGCTCCAGGGCTTGAGAAACGGTGTCGACGGGGAGGGATGACTGGGCAGCGAGGATTCGTAGGTGGTCCCGGCCCGAGCGGCCGGGGTGAAAGTCGTTCGACTCCAGTACGGCGCCGACCCGGCGCGCCGGGTTGTCGAGGTCGCCATACGGGCGCCCATCGACCCATGCGGTGCCGCTTGTGGCCCGGGTCAGGCCGAGCATCATGCGCAACGTGGTGCTCTTGCCGGCGCCGTTGGGGCCAAGAAAGCCGGTGATGGTGCCGCGGCCGAGTTCAAAGGAGACGTCGTCGACGACCGTCTGGTCGCCGTACACCTTGGTCAGGTTGTGCACTGCGAGGACAGCGTCGTCCCTGTTGTCCCCTGCGTCCGGCTTCACGCGGTGCCGCTGTCTTTGTCGTCAACGTGGGAGGACGTGCGCCGGGCGACCTTGTTGATACGTCGGCGCAGGGCCGAGGAGTGGTCGCCCCGGCGTACCTCATCGACGAGCCGCCTGGCTTCCTCAGCGGAGATGTCACCCGCACTGACTGCGGCTTCCAGCCGAGCAGCGGCATGCCGCGCCCGAATGCCTCGCATGATCGGCTCGCGCGCCTCGTCGGTCTCCGCAGACTCCAAGGCGGCGGACTCCTCCGCAGACATTCGACCGGAACCGCGCAGATGCTCTCGTTGACGCTCGCTGGGAGCCCGTCCTGAATCGCTGGTCACCCAGGCACTTTATCAAGACACTCTGTCTTGATCAAGGCATAGTGTCTGTACATCGGCGGCATGTACCATCCAGGCGTGCCGAAGCTGTGGACCGAGACCATCGAGGCGCACCGGCGAGAGGTCCGCACAGCGGTGATCGAGGCCACGACGGCCCTCGTCGCCGACCACGGGCTACGCGGCGTCACCATGTCTCGGATCGCCACTGAAGCGGGCATCGGTCGCGCCACGCTCTACAAGTACTTCCCCGACGTCGAGACGATCCTCAGCGAATGGCATCACGACCAGGTCGCCGAACATCTGACTCAGCTCCACGCCATCAGGTCCCACCCGGGCACGGCACGCGACCGCTTGGCCAAGGTCCTCGAAGCCTTCGCACACATGACCCGGGCCGCCTCCCAGCACAGTGCCGCCACCGACCTGGTGGCCTCCCTTCATTCCGGTGACCGGCTCAGCAAACCCGAGACCGAACTGCGCGAGCTGCTGACAGGCCTGATCGACGAGGGCGTCGAGGCCGGCGAGCTGCGCGGCGACGTGCCCGCCACCGAGCTCGCCCTGTACTGCCTCAACGCTGCCGCAGGTGCCCGGTACGCCGAGAGCCAGGCGGCTGTGCGCCGCATGCTCGATGTAGCGATGACCGGCCTGGTAGCAACTGCCGGTGACTAGTCGGGCCTGTGCGCGACAAACCTGGTCACGTGGGCGCCCAACGCCCGCGTGACACGGACCTTGTCGAAGCCCGCCGCCGTAAGGGCCGGCGCGAGGTCGCCGTGGTTGATGAGCCGATAGGGCGAGCGATCGACGATGTGTATCCATTCCGCGGCGCGGGTGCGGTCGAGGTCGTAACCGACGAAGGTCCCCCCAGGCTTCAGCACGCGCGCTGCCTCGGCCAGTGCCTATCGCCACTCGATCACGTGATGCAGCATGAGGTAGCTGGCCACGACATCGAAGCGACCCTCGTCGAAGGGCAGGTCGGTTGCGTCGGCCTCGGCGACGGTGATCTGCGCGTGGCTGCGAAGTCGCTGTCTGGCCGCCCGGACCATGGCTGGATCGATGTCGGTGACGGTCACCTTCAGGCCGGGGAAGGTTTGTGCGGTGCCGGCGGCCATGGCGCCGCTGCCGCTCCCCAGCTCGAGCAGCTCCCCCGCTGGTTCGACCCCTTGCAGGGCCCACGGCAGAACGGCCTTGCGGGCGAAGCCACCCCAGAGTGGGTTTCGGCAGAAGGTTCTCTCTACTGCGGACATGGAGGGCATCAGAGGTTCCTGGATCGCAACCGGAGGGCGTTGGTGATCACGCTCACCGAGGAGAGCGCCATGGCTGCGGCCGCGATCATCGGCGACAGCAGCAGGCCGAACGTCGGGTAGAGGACACCGGCCGCGATGGGGATGCCGGCGGCGTTGTAGACGAAGGCGAACATCAGGTTCTGCCGGATGTTGGACATCGTCGCCTGCGAGAGCTGTCGAGCGCGCACTATGCCGGTCAGGTCGCCGCGAAGCAGTGTGATGCCAGCGCTTTCCATGGCGACGTCCGTGCCCGAGCTCATGGCCAGCCCGACATCGGCGGCCGCCAACGCCGGTGCGTCGTTGACGCCGTCACCGGCCATCGCGACGACGCGGCCTTGATCGCGCAGGCGTTTGACGACGTCGCTCTTGTGGTCCGGGAGGACGTCTGCCTCGACGCGGTCGATGCCCAGCGTCCGGGCGACCGCCTCGGCGGTGACGCGGTTGTCGCCGGTGAGCATCACGACGTCGATGCCTTCCTCGCGCAGCGACTTCAGGGCAGCTGCAGTGGTTTCCTTGACCGGATCGGCGATCGCGACGACCCCGGCCAGCCGGTCGTCCACGCTCACGAAGATGACGGTGGCACCGTCACCGCGGAGGCGGTCCGCATCCTCGGCGAGTGCTGCGGTGTCCAGGCCATGACTGCTCATGAACCCTGCGTTGCCCAGCAGGATGCGACGGCCCTCGACCGTGCCCAGCGCACCCTTCCCCGCGGCGGAGTCGAAGTCGGTCACGGTCGGGATGACAACGCCTTCACGCTCAGCAGCCGCCACCACAGCCTGGGCAAGCGGATGCTCGGAGGCCCGCTCCACCCCGGCCGCCAGTCGCAGGAGCTCCCCGGACTCGTAGCCGGTGGCGGGCACGATCTGGGTGACCGAGGGCTTCCCTTCAGTCAAGGTGCCCGTCTTGTCGACGACAAGGGTGTCGACCTTCTCCATCAACTCCAGCGCCTCGGCGTTCTTGATCAGCACCCCGAGCTGCGCACCTCGGCCAACGCCGACCATGATGGAAACCGGGGTCGCCAGCCCCAGGGCACAGGGGCAGGCAATGATCAGCACGGCCACCGCCACGATCAGTGTGTGCGCCAGCCGCGGCTCGGGGCCGACCGTGGCCCACACGATGGCCGCGACCACCGCAGCGCCCAACACGGCCGGCACGAACCACGCGGAGACCCGATCGGCCATCCGCTGGATCGGCGCGCGGGAACGCTGAGCCTCCGCCACCATCTGCACGATCCGCGACAGCATCGTGTCGCGTCCGACCTTCTCGGCCCGCATGACCAACGACCCGGTCTGGTTGAGCGTGCCGCCGATGACAACACCACCGGCCGTCTTGGTGACCGGCATGGACTCGCCCGTCACCAGCGACTCATCCAGAGACGAGCGCCCGTCTTCCACAGTCCCGTCGACCGGCACCTTCTCCCCGGGCCGGACCCGGAGCCGGTCACCGATTTGTACGAGGTCGAGGGTGACCTCCTCTTCTGAGCCGTCGGTACCGAGTCGGTGAGCAGTCTTGGGAGTCAGGTCCAGCAGTGCCTTGATGGCACCGGAGGTCTGCTCGCGGGCCCGGAGCTCGAGGACCTGGCCGAGGAGCACCAGGACGGTGATGACGGCAGCGGCCTCGAAGTAGACATCGACCGTCCCGCCCATGCTGCGGAACGAGTCGGGAAAGACGCCCGGCGCCACCGTCGCGACGACCGAGAACACCCAGGCGACGCCGGTGCCCATGGCGATCAGGGTGAACATGTTGAGCTTCATCGTCCGCACCGACGTCCAGCCGCGCACGAAGAACGGCCAGCCGGCCCACAGCACCACCGGCGTCGCCAGCACGAGCTGCACCCAGGTCGAGGCCTTCTCGGAGACAACGTCGTGCAAGGACGGGAACAGCTCCCCGCCCATCCCCAGCACCAGCACCGGGACGGCTAGGACCAGCCCGATCCAGAACCGGCGGGTCATGTCGACCAGCTCAGCGCTCGGCCCGGAGTCTGCGGTCACGGTGACTGGCTCGAGCGCCATCCCGCAGATCGGGCACGGTCCCGGACCCGGCCGACGAATCTCCGGATGCATCGGGCAGGTCCACTCAGCGCCCTCCCCGGAAACCTCCGCAGCGGCCGGCGCAGCGGCCGGTGCCTTCGGCTGCAGGTAGGAGACCGGGTCTGCCTCGAACTTCGCCTCACAATGCTGCGAACAGAAGTAGTACGTGTGGCCCTCGTGGTCCGAGCGGTACGCAGCGCTGCTCGAGTCGACGTCCATGCCGCAGACCGGGTCCTTGACCAGATTGCCTCGCGCGATGTCGTCGTGGACGTGGTGACTCATGTTCGCCTCACTCTCATTGTTCCGTTTGCGGCGGTTAGGACCGGACGAGGCGAGCGATGGCCTCGGAGGCCTCTTGCACCTTGTGCCGGGCCTCGGGTCCTCCGGCTCTGGCCGCGTCGACGACACAGTGGGCCAGGTGCTCGTCGAGCAGCCCGAGAGCCACCGACTGCAACGCCTTCGTCATCGCCGAGACCTGGGTGAGGATGTCGATGCAGTACTTCTCCTCCTCGACCATCCGCTGCAAGCCGCGAGCCTGCCCCTCGATGCGGCGCAGCCGCTTGAGGTAGGCGTCCTTCTGCTTGGCTGCGATGTAGCCGTGCTCATGGGCGTGCCCGGGAGCACGGTCCTCGTCGTGGCCCTCGTGCGCCGTCGTGTGGGTCATCGCCATTCCCTTCCGGAGGCCAAAGCATCGCTTGAACACTGTCTCGCTCATCCGTTACCATACCCCCCTACGGTATTGTGGGCAAGGGCCGTGCCGCCGTCCGGCAGGGTGAGCGCTGCTCGATTGGTGCAGCGGTCACCCCGCCTGGGACGAGTTCACCGACCGAGTAGCGGCGTGACTGGCCGAACTCGGCCTCCGGAGAAGTTCCCCGCAGGACCGTCCAGGCGGGCGCCGGGTACCCCGTCGAGCCACGTCTCGGAAGCTTCCTGACCCCGTGAAGCGACCCAGTCGACCACGCGGGAGCGTGCCTGCGCTCTGAAGGTTCAGGGCCCGAGCAGGGTCTTGATGTGCTCGATCTCGGCCTGCTGTGAGCTGGCGATCGACTCAGCCAGCGACACGGCGGCGGGGTACTCGCCGTCGGCCTTCTCGGTCTTGGCCATCTCGATGGCGCCCTGGTGGTGCTCCATCATCATCTCCAGCCACATGTCCTGGAACTCGGCATCCGAGGCGTCGGCCAGGGCTTGCATGTCGTCGGCGCTCATCATCCCTGGCATGTCCGAGCTTTCCATCGACGGCATCTCACTCATGTCATGGCCGGCATTAGTGTGGTCGATCGAGGTCTCGGGGACCTCTTCCCCCCAGGCGGTGAGCCAGTCGACCATGGTCTCCACCTCGGGCGACTGGGCCTCGCGGATGCTGTTGGCCAGTTGCTTGACCTGCGGGTCGAGGGTCCGGGTGTCGGTCAGCGTGACCATCTCGATTGCCTGGGCGTGGTGCGGGATCATATCGGTAGCGAAGGTGACATCGGCGCTGTTGAAGAAGTCTCCGTTGGCCGCGGTTTGCTGGTCGGAGGCGTTGCCGCCACTGTCGGAGTCGTCCCCGCAGGCAGCCAAACTGAAGCTCATGCGGCTACGGTCAGAATTGCAGCGCTGCGCCGTCGGACGCGATGGGATCGCAACATGGTCAAAGCTCGTTTCTGTCGATTGCTGAAGGTGGACGGGTCGGAGGGCCACGGCTCGACTGTGGAGTCAGCCGTGGCACGTGCCCCTCAGCAGCGTTGAATCGACAGGGCGACCAGGTCGGGTGGTCGCATCGGTCCGGGGCGCGCCAAAACCAAGCGGTTGGGTCGCCAGCGAGGCATCCAGCCGCTCAGCGGTCGCAAGCCGCGCCGCCAGACCGACAGGCCGATCAACAGCACAACAAGGAGCACGGCCAAACAGAGGCCCACGAGCCCCATGTCGTGGTCGTCCTGCATCGGCTGCCGACCGGGTGACTCGGCTGCCTCGGTAGCCATGCCTGAGCCGTGACCGGCCACGGTCATCGCGTCGCTGCCGTGGGCCATCGACGTCGACACATCGAGCGCCACGGCGGCGTCGGGGCCGCCCATACCGTGATCGGCCAGTCCGTGCATCGCAAACTGTCCGGCAAGCGCCGCGACCATGACCAGGACGCGCCCAACCGATGTGCCGCTTGGTTGCAGCCGCACCCCGGAGACGCCCATCTTCGCTAGTCTAGAGGCCGCGCCGCGCCCTGCTTTCGACGGCACGAGCTTGCCGAGATGGCCCTCGCGGGGATGCCCCCCAGCTCTGGGCAGGCCTATCCTTGAGTACCTACGACGTACCTGCGGAGGGCTGTCGTGCACTGGCCGCAGGTTTCCTCGATCGCTGCAAGAAGTGACAGCCGCCCCGGATGAGCGCTAATCGTAGGACTCAAGCGGGTGCGTCGAGACCGAACCTCTTGATCCGTCACGTGGAGCCGTGCCGCCTATCAGGGCCGTGTTAACGGGGTGATTGCGAGTGAAGGTCTCGCTGTAGATGATCCGGTCCCCCAGACAATCCAACTGTCCGCATCATCGAGCGACCAAGGCAAGCATTAGGCCAAGCGCCCAAAGAGGTCGAGAGAGAGAAGCGCCCACCTGAAGTCCGACCTAAGCAGGAAGTTGACCGCTGTCATCCAGCCGAGAGACATCACTCCAGAGAGCGCGAGCACCGCGAGCGCGCCGGCGCTGCCGGACCGCAGGCCGGTGTTGGCGACCTACAGCACGCGGACCCCGGTCGTGGCGATGTACCCGCCGAGCACCCAGGAGACACGACGTAGCCATGAGTTCAAGCCGGGGATGGCGCCGGAGATCTCTTCGCTGGTGGAGCGCATGAACCGGGCTTCCTCTGGCAGCAGCGGTGGGCGTGCCACGACGAAGAACCCACCGATGCCCACGAGGCCGACGCCGCAGACCGTGAGCAACCAAGCAGCGATGGACGTCATTGCCACCCGGCCACCGCACCGCCAGGCCGCGAAGGGGTTGCCGCCAAACTCTGGGTTGTCACGTCCGGAGGCTCGGGCAGCTTGAGTCGTTTAAGGGTCAACGCGTTCATCGCGACCAGAAAGCTTGACCCTGCCATCGTGATCGCCGCGATCTCCGGTCGCAACACCAGGCCGAAGGCCGGCTCGAAGACGCCCGCAGCGATCGGCAAGGCGACCGTGTTGTAGCCAACCGCCCAGAACAGGTTCTCCTTCATCTTGCGCACCGTGCCACGACCAATGCGCAGCGCCACCGCAACGTCGAGGGGGTCTGAGCGCATCAGGACGACGTCGGCTGTCTCGACCGCCACATCGGTGCCAGCACCGATCGCGATCCCTAGGTCAGCCTGAGCCAGGGCGGGGGCATCGTTGACGCCGTCACCGACCATCGCCACCCGATGCCCGGCGGCGGCGAGCTCCTTGACCTTCGCTGCCTTGTCCCCCGGCAGGACTTCGGCGATGACGGTGGCGACGCCCAGCTGTGCCGCGATACGATCCGCAGTCGCGGCGTTGTCGCCGGTGAGCATCACCACCTCCACGCCGAGCTCCCGCAGTTCTGTGACTGCCGCGGCTGAGGTGGGACGCACTGCGTCCGCGAGGCCGATCACCGCAATGGCACGACCGTCCACGGCAGCGAGCACGGCCGTCCTGCCACCGTCAGCGAGCTCCTCCTGCCGGGCGCCGAGCCCTCTCAGGTCGACGGACTCTGCCACCATCAGAGGCAGGTTGCCCACTGCCACCCGGTGGTTCTCAACGGTCGCGATAGCACCCTTTCCCGCCACGTTTGTGAAGTCACGGGCGGTGAGCAGGCGGGCCCCAGCGGTGTCCGCGTGACGGACCACGGCCTTGGCCAGTGGATGCTCGGATTCGCGCTCCACGGCCGCGATCAAGGCTAGGGCCTCTGTCTCTGCCATCCCCTCGACGATCAGGTCGGTCACGTCTGGCGCACCCAGAGTCAGAGTGCCGGTCTTGTCCATCACCACTACGTCGATCTTCTTCGACGTCTCGATCGCCGTGGCGTTCTTGAACAACACCCCGCGACCAGCGCCGAGGCCGGTCCCCACCATGATCGCCGTGGGGGTAGCCAGGCCCAGCGCATCGGGGCAGGTCACCACCACGACGGTGATCGCGAAGAGCAGTGCCTCGTCGACGGGGCGGCCAGCCAGGAGCCACACCCCGAACGTGCCGACGCCACCGACCAGCGCTACGAAGACGAGCCAGAACGCGGCTCGGTCGGCGAGTCGCTGTCCGGGGGCCTTGGAGTTCTGTGCCTCCTGGACCAGTTTCACGATCTGGGCCAGTGCCGTGTCGGCGCCGACCTTGGTGGCGCGGACTCGTAGTGTGCCGGTGGTGTTGATGGTGGCTCCGACCACTTCGTCGCCGGGAGCCTTGTGTACCGGGAGGCTCTCACCGGTCACTGTGGATTCATCGACGTCGCTCTCGCCTTCCTCTACGACTCCGTCGGAAGCGATCTTCGAACCGGGACGGACCAGGAGCAGGTCGCCGACAACGACCTGGTCGGTCGGGATCTCCACGGGCTCGCCGTCGCGGATCACGAGGGCCACGGGCGGCGCCAGCTTGAGCAGGGCGCGGACGGCTTCGTTGGCTCCGCCGCGGGCGCGCATCTCGAAGTAGTGGCCGAGCAGGACGAAGGCCGTCAAGATGGTCGCGGCCTCGTAGAACACCTCCCCACCACCGGTGAGGGTTACCCCGACCGAGTAGAGCCAGCCCGTGCCTACGGCGACCGCGACGAGGACCATCATGTCCAACGTGCGTGCCCGCAGCGCCCGGAACGCCCCGGCGAAGAACACCTGCGCGGAGTAGAAGATGACCGGCAGGCTCAGGACCAGCTGGAACACATCGTCGCGCAGGCCGAACGGCGCCGGGACGGAAAAGTTGAGCACCTCGCGCCCGATCATCGACCACAACGTGATTACGACCCCGAAGACCACTGCAACCAGGAACCGGTTCCTCATGTCGCGGACCATCGAGGCCATCGACATCTCACCATGACCGCCGTGACCCATCACCTCGGCCGGGCTACCGGTGCGACCTTCCGATCCCGCCGCGGAGCCCATCGCGGACCCCGAGTGCCCCTCATGGTTCTGATGGCCGGTCTGCGCAACCGGGGCGGTGCCGCCATCTCCCGTCGGGTCGGAGACGACCGGTGCACATACGTGATCTGGAACCGACTCGCCCCGGCAGTGGTAGCCGCACTTCTCGATCCAGCCCGCGAGTTCCTGCACGGAGGTGGCGGCCGGGTCGTAAGTCACCGTCGCTGTCTGAGCAGACGGATTCGCTTCCACTGTCACTACACCCGGCCGCCGGGCCAGTACGGCCTCCACCGCGTTCTTCTGCGTTGCCCACTGCAACCCATCAAGTTCGAGCACCACGGTTCGCGGAGTTTTAACCATCATGTCCGCCACGGACAATCACTTCCTCGGTCAGATCGGCGTGCGCGTGGAACCTACTTTCTCCGCGAGAGGGCCGTGTCCCCAGAATGTGGGAGGACCGATGTGGGCCGGTTCAGCGTTTGGTTCCGAGCAGGACAGTCTTGCGTGCCTCGTACTCCTCGCTCTCGAGCTCGCCGCGGGCGAATCGTTCGTCGAGGATGTCCATCGGGTCGCGGTAGGTCGGCCGGCCGGTTGGCGCGCTGTCGCGGCCATTGCCGGCGCCTCGGAAGAGCATGATGCCGGCGAAGATCACGAGTCCCCAGAACACCGACATCATCACGAGCATCGCGATCCAGCCGCCGGTGCTCATGGCTCCGTCGTTGTACCAACCCATCATGGTGCTCAACTCCTTGGTTGCTTGTTGCCTCCACGGTGCTCCCCGAACCCCGGCTCCTCGGTCGCGGTTCTGTGAAGGTTCACTGAAGAACGCCCCTCTTGGTGCGCACGGCCCGATGACGGAAGCTCTCGGCTGGCACCATGAAGTGCATGCCGAGCCCCAGCAATTCCGACCCCACAGCCCAAGCGGCCGCGGTGACCGAGTTGCCGCAGCGGCCGCCGACAGGCATGCGGGCTTTGGTGGTGGAGGACGAGGACTCGCTCGCGGGCCTGATTGCTAGCTACTTCGAGCGCGATGGGTTCGAGGCTTCGATCAGCCATGACGGTCTGCAAGCCGTGGATCTCGCCCGCGAAGTCGATCCCGACGTCGTTGTCCTTGACCTGGGGCTGCCGAGCCTGGATGGCATCGAGGTCTGTCGCCAGATCCGGACTTTCTCCGATGCCTACGTGGTGATGCTGACGGCGCGAAGCGACGAGGTTGACACCCTGATCGGACTTTCAGTGGGTGCCGATGACTACTTGACCAAGCCGTTCAGCCCCCGGGAGCTGATGGCGCGTGTGCAGGCGATGCTGCGTCGACCGCGACAGTCACGTGTGCAGACCGACGCGCGTGAGGTACACGCCCAGGTGCGTTCGTTCGGCGCCTTGAGCATCGATGCCGTCGGACGCGACGTCTGGCTCGACGGCGAACCGGTCGCCCTCACCCGGACCGAGTTCGACTTGCTGGCGGCTCTGTCGGCGCGACCGAGGATGGCCTTCAGCCGACGTCAGCTGATCGACGAGGTGTGGGGCCTCGCCTGGGTGGGTGACGAGCACTTGGTTGACGTCCACATAGGCCACCTGCGGCGCAAGCTGGCCGACGACGCGGCGGACAGTTTGTACGTCCGCACGGTGCGCGGGGTGGGCTACCGGATGGGGACGGGCCGGTGAGCGACGACGGTCAAGGCCGTTGGGGCTTCGCCTCTCGGCTTCTCGCGGCGCAGGCTCTGGTGCTGGTGGCTGGGGCGTTGACGACTTGGTTCGTGGCGTCGCTGGTGGGTCCGAGCATCTTTCGTGAGCACCTGCATCGGGCCGGGGTATCAAACACTGCAGCGGAGACACAGCACGTCGAAGAGGCCTTCAACTCCGCCCTTTTGATCTCGATCGCGGTGGCACTTCTGTCCGCCACCATCACGGCACTGGCAGTGACCTGGTACTTCACTCGCCGGGTGAAGCGGTCTATCAGCCAGGTGGCGTCTGCGGCTGAAGAGGTCGCTGCTGGGCGCTACGAAGATCGGGTCGCCGACCCCGGGCTCGGCTCCGAGTTCGCCACTCTGGCCGACAGCTACAACTCCCTGGCACAGCGACTCGGCAACGTCGAGGCGATCCGGCGGCGCATGCTGGCTGACCTGGCCCACGAGATGCGGACTCCGCTGGCGACCGTGGATGCCCACCTGGAAGCCGTCGAGGACGGGATCCGCAGCCTCGACCAGGACACCCTCACCGTGATCCGCCTGAGCACGCGCAGACTCAGGCGCCTCGCAGAAGACATCGCATCCGTGTCCCAGGCCGAGGAGGGCACCCTCGACATCCACCGGCAGCGGGTCGAGGCCAGCGCGCTGGCCACGGCTGCGGCAGAAGGAGCCCAGGATCGCTTCACAGCCAAGGGCGTGCGCCTCGACAGCCGTCTAACCAGCCACGACCCCGTGCTGGCGGACCCCGACCGGATCGGACAGGTCCTGAGCAACCTGCTCGACAACGCCCTCCAACACACACCACCCGGTGGCACCGTCGCGCTCGCGTGCCGGCACCACAATCGCTGGGTCGAGTTCGTGGTCACCGACTCTGGCGAAGGCATCGCGCCCGAGCACCTGGCCCATGTTTTCGACCGGTTCTATCGCGTCGACACAGCTCGGGACCGCACCAGAGGCGGCTCCGGTATCGGGCTCAGCATCAGCAAAGCACTCGTCGAGGCGCACGGTGGCACCTTGACAGCACACAGCATGGGAATCGGACACGGCGCAACGTTCACCGTGCGGCTCGCGCCGGCCAACCGGTAACCCGAATGCGCGCTTGGCGCCAGGACCGCCTGGGCTTCAAGGCCCCCTCAGGCCGGTCTTGAGACCTTCGTCGGATCTTCACCAAACGTGGATCAGAAGTCGAGGCGAGCCGCTCAGGCTGATGGTTGTAGTCAGGGTCCCATCCGGGCCCCGGGCGTCGACTCGGAGGAAATGATGCAGGAGATCTCGCGACGCAGCCTGCTCCTCGGTGGGCTGGCCGCCGCCGGCACTGGTGCTCTCGTGGCGTGCTCAAACCCGCCGGGGGCGGCACCCTCAACGTTTGCCAGGCCAGCGCGGCTGCAACCAGTCGCGGGGCAACGCGTGGTCGAACACCAACTGACGGCCAAGGCGACGTCGCTGGATCTGGGTGGCACCACCGTCGACACCTGGGCGTTCGGCGACAGTGCCCCGGGACCGCTGATCCGCGCAACTGCCGGAGACATGTTGCGGATCCAGGTGGACAACCAGCTCCCGACTGACACATCCGTGCACTGGCACGGCATCGCGCTGCGCAACGTCGCCGACGGCGTCCCCGGTCTCACCCAGGATCCGATCGCTGCTGGCTCGTCGTACCTCTACGAGTTCACCGCGCCGGATCCTGGCACGTACTTTTACCACCCCCACGTCGGGGTTCAGCTCGACCGCGGCCTCTACGCACCGCTGATCATCGACGACCGCCAAGAGCCGGGCAACTACGACTTGGAATGGGTGGTGGTCCTCGACGACTGGCTCGACGGCACCGGCCGCACCCCCGACGACGTCTTGGCCGATCTCACCGGCACCGCCGGAGGCAGTTCGGACTCGATGGGCGGGATGGACATGGGCGGCATGTCGATGGGCGGAGACCCGCCCTTCGGTGATGCCGGTGACGTGACTTATCCCCACTACCTGATCAACGGCCGGGTCCCGACCGCTCCAGACGTGCTCCGCGCGAAGCCCGGACAGCGGGTTCGTTTGCGTGTCATCAACGCCGGATCCGACACCATCTTCACCGTCGCTCTCGGCGGGCACCGCCTCACCGTCACAGACACAGACGGGTTCGCGGTCCAACCCCGCGACACCGGCGCGTTCTACATCGGCATGGGTGAGCGGTACGACGCAACTGTCACCCTCGGTGAGGGAGTGTTCCCGCTGGTGGCGGCGCCGTACGGCAAGGAGGGCCAGGCGATGGCCCTGATCCGGACCGGCTCAGGTGCCGCGCCAGACCCGGCGGTCCATCCCGCCGAGCTCGACGCCCCCATCCTCCAGGGGGCCGACCTTCGGCCGTCCGATGCCTCACGGCTTTCAGCCAGGGACCCGGACTCGACCCAGATGGTGCACCTAAGCGGGCAGATGATGCCCTACCGGTGGGCCATCAACGGAGCGCCCTACGGCAAGAACGACGCTCTCCTCATTAACGAGGGTGACCGGGTTCGCCTGGACCTGATGAACATGACTCAGATGACCCACCCGATGCACATCCACGGCCACACGTTCGCGCTGCAGAGCGGGCTGAGGAAGGACACCGTTCTGGTCAAACCGATGTCCTCGCTCGCTGTGGACCTCCAGGCCGACAACCCCGGGAACTGGATGACGCACTGCCACAACATCTACCACGCCGAGGCCGGGATGATGGTCGCCATGAACTATCGGACATGAACCCGGGCGAGAGACAACATTGAGCAGCAGGTTCGTCGGCGATGCGCGGGTTCGGGACGTGCAGCACCGAGAGCTGGAACGGGAGCAGGAAGACCGCCCCAGAGACACCAAAGGGGGTCGTCACCGTGGCTAGCACGAACCCGGCAAGAAGCCCCACCAGGTCAAGCTGCCACTCCAAGTCGTCTACTGCCGTCGGGGCCGCATCCTGCCAGCCGGGCACCGGTAATGAACGCCGGACCTGGATGTGCTGCCAGGCTGGCGACCACCCGATGCTCCCCTTCCGCGAGATGCCGCGCGTTCGACGAGTCCCGGTCGTCGTCGCTCCTCAATATGCAAGCAGCCCTCGCAAGCGTTGCGGTCTCACTGAACTCCAGGCTGAGATATGCGTGACGATGCCCAGCTGTTGAATAGCTCCTCTACGTCGAGCCCGCGTCTGCCCTCAATGTTGATCGTTGGTTGTTTGCCGAGATTCGGCAGACAATGGCCGTACGCCGACGAGCCCAGAGCGCGTAGGCGAGCAGTCCGATGGATCCAAGAGCAAGCACCGGTTGGATCGGGGCGAACCAGTTGAGGGCCCCACTCACGCCGATGGCCATGACGACTAGCTTGTTGCAGATCGGGCAGCCGACTGCGAATAGGGAGAGCATGCTGCCGACGAAGGTCTTGCCGCCTTGGGTAGCTGGCACCGGGAGCCCGGGGTCGCGCACATAGGTCGCAACCAGCGCGCCGGTAAGGATGGCTGACGCCACCCACACCGGATAGTTCCACCAGAGCACCGGTGTCATCCGGTGGTACCACGGGGTCTGGATGATGCCCGTTGGAATACCGATCGCAAGGGCCGTGAGCACCGCCGCGATGCTCCCGAGTGTGATGCGTCGAGCAAGGAGCATGCTCAGTTCCTTTCTACGAGCCGTCATAGTAGTTGATCACCTGCCGACGGCCACGCGTTGGGCGTACAACCCTCCAAGCCCTTGGTCTGCTGGACCATCACGGGTGCCGGACTCCCCGCTGCGGGACAGGCGGCGTGGCTCTTTCCCAAGGCATGTCCGATCTCGTGGTTGATCATGTAGATGCGGTAGTTCCGGAGGTCTTCGCCGTACGCCTTGGCTCCGTTCGCCCATCGCCATGCGTTGAGGACGACCATCTCCCCGTTACGGCAGGAGAGCCGACCTCCGGTGTCCAACGGCGCGCACAGGGCGTCTGCGGTCTCCGGGGTGGCCATGCGAATCCGCAATGCGGGCTTTGCCGCTACCCGTTCTAGCGTGCGGGACAGCACACTGGTCCACCCGCGCTGGTCAGCGAGTACTCGATCTACCTCGCGCGCCACCGCGCGCGCTGCGAACGGAAGCCCGCCTTCCACCTCGACGGAGTAGGTGACGAGGTCGCCGTGCCCGACCTGCCCCGAGGAGCCAGGAGCGACGTCGAAGTCGCCGGTCCCCGACTCTGGGATATGCGTCGCATGGGCGGAGCTTCGAGAAGCCGAAGACCGTTCGCCCGGCGACCTTGTGGACCGCAACGCCTCCGACCGGGGGGCCGTCGCCTCCTCGACCGGCGATGAAGATGGCGACAGTGTCAGCAGTGGGGCCGCAGGCTCGGAGGCTGGCACGGTCGTCCCCTCAGACATCAGCAGTGCGCGCCAAGTCATGGCCATCGCCGTCACGGCGAGCACCATCAGCGGTGCCGCTGCGCGCGCCATGCTCCTGCGCCGCCGTCGACGCCCCCCTCGGACGGCTCTGTGTGCGCCGCTCACCGGTTGTGCAGGTGGATCCGCGCCAGAACGTGCTCCCGAGGTGGTTCGTGATCGTGAATGCTCAGCGCATGCTTGCTGGTCAGGTCCACGAGCTCATCCTCGTTGTCGGCACTCAGTACGACGTCGCAGGCGTGGCACACGAGGTCCAATGGCATCAGTCACCCCTCCGATCGCTTCAGAGCGTGAAACCGCATGAGGTGGCCAAAGACGGACGGCCGGATGGTGATCTCGGTGAAGTGGGCGACGGCTAAGCCGTCGGCAAGCTCGTCGGGGGCAATGATTCTGTGTGGCGACCCGTCGGCCTTATGGATCCATCTGGCCATGCGGGTATCGGTCATGTCGTATCCGATGAACGCACCACCAGGCTTAAGGACCCGTGAGACCTCCGCAAGGGCGTCGACCCAGTCGATGACGTGGTGCAGCATCAAGTACGACGTGACGGCGTCGAACCTGCCGGCGTCGAACGGCAGCGAGGTCACATCGGCAACCTCGGCCGTGACGTTGCTGTACGCAGCCAAACGCACCCGCGCGGACGCGACCATGGCCGAGTCGACGTCGGTCATCGTGAGCTGCGCATCAGGAAAGCCACGGGCCACTCCAGCGGCCATGGCTCCGCTGCCGCCACCGATCTCCAGAACTTCTCCGGCCAATGAATGGCCGTCAAGTGCCCACGGCAACACTTGCCGTCGGGCGAAGGATCGCCAAGGTGAGCTGCGGCAGAAGGCGCCTTCGATGGCTGACATGACGGGCATGGCTCTCGACTCCTACGACGGAAGTGGCCCCGACAAGGCGGCTTTGCCGGGGCCATGGGGCGGGCTACTTGAGCAGTCCCCGCATGGTGGCGATCTCGGTGGTCTGTGCCTGCTCGATCTGCTTGGCCAGTGCGATGGCGTCGGCGTTCATTCCGTCCGTCTGTTCTGTGGTGGCCATCTCGATCGCGCCCGTGTGGTGTTCGATCATCATGTTCAGGAACATCTGGTCGAAGTCGGCCCCGGACGCGTTCATGAGCGCGTCCATGTCCTCGTTGCTCATCATCCCTGGCATCGACCCGGACATGTCCATTCCACCCATCTCCTCCGGAACCGGTTTGCCCCAGCTCGTCAGCCAGCCGGACATGGTCTCGATCTCAGGGCCCTGGGCGTTCATGATCTGCACGGCGAGGTCCTTGACCTCGGGGCTTTCTGCCCGAGTGTCCGCGAGCTTGGCCATCTCCACGGCTTGACGGTGGTGCGGAATCATGTCGGTGGCGAAACTGACGTCGGCATCGTTGAAGTCCGTCGTCGTCTCGGCGCTGGGAGACGAGGAGGCCGAAGGCGTGGATGACCCCATGCCAGACATGCCGTTCGTCGAGTCATCGCTTCCGCCGCATGAGGCGAGCATGAGCGTTCCGGCGACAACGAGTGACGCAACCGCAAGGTGCTTCTTACGCAAAGTGGATCTCCTTGATCAGTGGGCGGGAGGAATCGCGCGCGAGTTCGCTGGCGGCCGCGAGTCCCATCGTCACCGGCCGATCATGTGATTCCTGTGATCTTCGATGAAGGTTTGACGAAGGTTGAGGCCCAGCGACCATCGGTATCGGCTGACATGCACGACAGCCAATGGGTGGCGCGCGACT
>CAZEPK010000052.1:0-18444 GCA_964514085.1 uncultured Nocardioides sp. | reverse complement strand
CTCGGGGTGGGCCCCAGCGTCCTCGTCGACGCCACGGCCGGCACCCTCACCTCCGACGTGGACGCCGACGACGCGCGCTCGCGCGTGGACGCCGACCGCGCGGCACGCGCGGCCCTCGACTCCTGGACCGGACCGGCCGAGACGACCGACGGTGTCCGGGTCAAGCTGCTGGCCAACGTGGCCGACGGCGAGTCGGCCCGGCACGCCGCCGAGGCCCCGGTCGAGGGCGTGGGGCTCTTCCGGACCGAGCTCTGCTTCCTCGACCGGCGCGAGGAGCCCTCGGTCGACGAGCAGGCCGCGATCTACGGCGAGGTGCTCGCGGCCTTCGGCGGGGACGACCGGTACGTCGTGGTGCGCACCCTCGACGCCGGCTCGGACAAGCCCATCGCCTTCGCCACCCTCGAGGACGAGGAGAACCCGGCGCTCGGCGTGCGCGGGCTGCGCCTGGCGGTGCACAACCCCGAGCTGCTGGAGCGGCAGCTCGACGGCATCGCCGCCGCGGCGTCGGCCTCGGGGACCGAGACCTGGGTGATGGCGCCGATGGTGGCCACGGTGGCTGAGGCCGCGGAGTTCGCCGCGCAGGTGCGCGGCCGCGGCCTCAAGGCCGGCGTGATGGTGGAGGTGCCCTCGGCCGCCCTGCTCGCCGACCGGATGCTCGAGGTCGTCGACTTCCTCTCCATCGGGACCAACGACCTGACGCAGTACACGATGGCCGCCGACCGGCTGGCTTCCGACCTGGCCCACCTCACCGACCCCTGGCAGCCCGCCGTGCTCCAGCTGGTGGCCGCCACCGCGGCGGCGGGCCAGCGGGCCGGCAAGTCGGTCGGCGTCTGCGGCGAGGCGGCGGCCGACCCGCTCCTGGCGGTGGCCCTCATCGGCATGGGCATCACCTCGCTGTCGATGGCCTCGGCCGCCGTACGGGCTGTCGGCGCGCAGCTCTCCGCGGTCAGCTCGGACACCTGCCGCAAGGCGGCCGAGGCCGCCCTGGCCGCCGCCGACCCGATGGCCGGCCGCGACGCCGTCCGGGCGGTCGTCTCCGCCTGAGCGCCGCTCTCCTCCGGGGGAGCGGTGCGTGGGCAACCGCTGTCCACAGGCGCGCCCCCGAGGACGGTGGCCCTGCCACCGCTCTCCACGGGGACGACGGGTGCACACCCACCGCCCCTGGGAGCCGCCCTGTGGACGACGGTTGCCCACCCACCGCCCACCGGAGGCGGCCCGGAGCTACGGCTCGACGGTGACCTTGATCGCCTCGCCGTTCCTGACGATGTCGAAGGCGCTGAGGACGTCGTCGAGCGGGACGTGGCGGGTGATGAGGTCCTTGACCGGGACCTGGCCGGTGGAGATGTACTCCAGCGCGCGCTTGTTGTGCTCGGGCGCGGAGCCGTTGGCGCCGTGGATGTGCAGCTGGCGGTAGTGCACCACGTTGGAGTCGCAGGTGATCGTCGGGTCGGTCTTGGGCAGGCCGCCGAAGAAGGAGATCCGGCCGTTGCGCGCGGCCATGGCGATGGCCTGCTCCTGGGTCACGTTCGCGGCGGTGGCGGTGATGATGACGTCCGCGCCCCGGCCGCCGGTCAGCTCCATGACCCGCTCGACCACGTCGACCTGCGAGCCGTCGATCGTCTCCTCGGGCTGCACGGCCTCGGCCGACATCTTGAGTCGCTCGGCGTTGACGTCGACCAGGTAGACCGGGCCGGCCTGGTGGACGCCGCGCGCGATGCGGATGTGCATGCAGCCGATCGGGCCGGCGCCGAAGACGACGACGGTGTCGCCGGGCTCGATGCCGAGCAGCTCCTGGGCGTTGATCGCGCAGGCGAACGGCTCGGCGGCCGACGCCTCGTCGTACCCGACGTTGTCCGGGATCCGGTTGAGCCCGTCGACCTTGAGCACCTGGCTCGGCACGATCATGTACTCCGCGAAGCCGCCGTCGTACTGGTAGCCCACCGACGTCTGGTTCTGGCAGACCGCCATCCAGCCCTTGCGGCACTCGTAGCACTCGCCGCACGGCACGGCCGCGATCACCTGGGCGCGGTCGCCCACCTGCCAGGCGCTGCCGTACGTCGCGTTGACGTCGGCGCCGACCTCGACCACCTCGCCGGCGATCTCGTGGCCGATGGTCCGCGGCGGGGTGAGGTTCTGGTGGCCGTTGTGGAAGATCTTCACGTCGGTGCCGCAGGTCGAGCAGTTCTTCACCCGCAGCTTCACCTCGCCCGGGCCGCAGGTGGGCTCGGGCACCTCCTCGAGCCGGACGTCCTCGGGGGCGTAGAAGCGCAGTGCCTTCATGACGGGGCAGGTCCTTCCGGAGCGGGGCTGGAGGGTGCTCGAGCGGGGCGAGCACGCCCGACGCTAGTGGCGCTCCGAAGAAAAGACCACATCAACGGGCAAGAACTTGTGCCCGGATGCTTGGCAACGTGCCCGATTGTGTGCAGACTGGCGGCCATGCGGCCGTGACGCGCGTCACGCCCAGCACGAGAGGGATACAGATGGCCTCCACCACCACCGCGCCCCGCACGGGTTCCCGCGTCCGGGTGCAGCAGTTCGGCACCTTCCTGTCCAACATGGTCCTGCCGAACATCGGCGCGTTCATCGCCTGGGGACTGATCACGGCGCTGTTCATCCAGACGGGCTGGATCACCCTGATCGGCGACAAGATCTTCGGCTACGCGCCGGGGCTCGACGCCGGCCAGTACGACTACGGCTTCGTCTCCCAGCTCGGCGGCTGGGACGCCGACGGCGGCGGCATCGTCGGCCCGATGATCACCTACCTGCTGCCGATCCTCATCGGCTACACCGGCGGTCGGATGGCCTACGGCGAGGACAACATCCGCGGCGGTGTGGTGGGCGCGATCGCCACCATGGGCGCGGTCACCGGCGCCGACGTGCCGATGTTCCTCGGCGCGATGGTCATGGGCCCCCTCGGCGGCTGGTCGATGCGCAAGCTCGACGCTCTGTGGGCCGGGAAGATCCGCCCGGGCTTCGAGATGCTGGTCAACAACTTCTCCGCCGGCATCTGGGGCATGATCCTCGCGCTGGTCGGCTTCGCGGTCGCGGGCCCGTTCGTGGAGCAGTTCTCCAAGGGCGCCGGGAACGCCGTCGACTGGCTGGTCGGCCACAACCTCATGCCGCTGGCCTCGATCTTCGTCGAGCCCGCGAAGGTGCTCTTCCTCAACAACGCGATCAACCACGGGGTCTTCACGCCGCTCGGTCTGAACGAGGCGGCCGACAAGGGCCACTCGCTGCTCTTCCTGGTCGAGGCCAACCCCGGGCCCGGACTCGGCCTCCTGCTGGCCTTCATGTTCTTCGGCAAGGGCGCGGCGAAGTCCTCGGCCCCCGGCGCGATCCTGATCCAGTTCGTCGGCGGCATCCACGAGATCTACTTCCCCTACGTGCTCATGAAGCCCAAGCTGATCCTCGCGGTCATCCTCGGCGGCATGACCGGAGTGGCGACCAACCAGCTGCTCGACACCGGGCTGCAGAGCCCCGCCTCGCCGGGCTCGATCATCGCGGTCTGGCTGGCTGCGCCGGCCAGCAGCATCGTGGGGGTCACCCTCTCGGTCCTGCTCGCCGCGGCAGTGAGCTTCGCCGTGGCTGCGTTCCTGCTCAGGCTGGAGAAGGGTGACGACGGGGGCGACCTCGCCGCCGCCACCTCCCGGATGGAGGCCAACAAGGGCAAGCGCTCCTCGATCGCCGGGGTCCTGACCGGTGCCGGCACCGCACCGACCCAGATCCGCTCGATCGTCTTCGCCTGCGACGCCGGCATGGGCTCCTCGGCGATGGGCGCCTCGGTGCTCCGCAAGAAGATCCAGGCCGCCGGCCACGGCGAGGTCACGGTCGTCAACAAGGCCATCTCGGCCCTGCGGGACGACTACGACCTCGTGGTCACCCACGAGGACCTCACCGACCGGGCCCGTCAGAAGACCCCGTCGGCGATCCAGGTCTCGGTGGACAACTTCATGGGCAGCCCGAGGTACGACGAGATCGTCGAGCTCATCGACCAGTCGTCGGCCGGTGGGGGTGCCGCGGCGGGGGCAGCCCCGGTGGCCTCGTCGACGGGTGAGGTCCTCTCCCGCGACTCGATCGTGCTCGGCGGGACGGCGACCAGCCGCGACGCCGCCATCACCGAGGCCGGCGACCTGCTGGTCGCGGCGGGCTCCGTCGACCCGACGTACGTCGACGCGATGCACGAGCGGGAGAAGTCGGTGTCCACGGCGATGGGCAACAGCCTGGCCATCCCGCACGGCACCAACGAGGCGAAGGGGCTGATCCGGCACACCGGCATCTCCTTCGTCCGCTACGCCGAGCCGATCGACTGGAACGGCAAGCCGACCGAGTTCGTGCTCGGCATCGCAGGGGCCGGTGACGACCACCTGGCGCTCCTCTCGAGGATCGCTGAGACGTTCACCGACCAGGACGCGGTGGCGCGCCTGCGGGCAGCCACCACGGCCGACGAGGTCCTCGCGGTCCTCGACGTGGTCCGGGTCTGAGCCGCCTGGTCTGACGACTGGCTGGACGGCCGGTCTGGGGCGACGGGGGGCCCTCAGACCGGCTGGACCGTCACGGGAACGCCGTTCAATGCGGCGTTCCCGCTGACGTCCAGCAGGTCGGGGTCGGTGAGGTCGTTGATCGACACGCCGGCCACGGTGGTCGCGTGGCGCAGGCGGGTCCCGGCGACCTGGTGGCCGTAGCCGTGCGGCAGCGAGACCACGCCGGGCATCACGTCGTCGACCGAGCTCACCTCGACGTCGACGGTGCCGACCCGTGAGCTGACCCGCACGGTCGCGCCGTCCTCGATCCCTCGGTCGGCGAGGTCCTCCGGGTGCATCAGCAGCTGGTGGCGCGGCTTGCCCCGGGTCAGCCGCTCGGTGTTGTGCAGCCAGGAGTTGCAGTCCTGCTTGTGGCGGCGCCCGATGAGCACCAGCTCGCCAGGAGCCAGCGGATGCACCGCGTCGAGGCTCTGGGCCACCCGGGCCAGGTCGGCGACGAGCAGCTCGGGGGTCAGGTCGATCCGCTTGTCCTTGGTCTGCAGCCGGTCGGGCATCGTCGGGCGCAGCGGCCCGAGGTCGACGCCCTCGGGGTGCTTGCGGAGCTGGCGCATCGACGTGCGACCGCCCAGCCCGAGCAGCGCCGCGACCATCGTCGTGGGCGAGGCCGCGAACCGCGCCCTCGTCGCCAGCCGGTCCTTGAGGCCGGCGCCGAGCCGGGCCGTCAGCCGCTCGGCCAGCGCGGAGAAGATTTCCCAGTCGTGGCGGGCGTCGTTGGGGCGGGCGAAGACCGCCGGGGTGAAGCGCGCGGTGTTGCGGATGGCGAAGCCGTGGAAGATCAGGTCGTAGTGGTCGCGCTCCAGCGCCGACGTCGGCGGCAGGATCACGTCGGCGTGCCGGGTGGTCTCGTTGAGGTAGATGTCCACCGACACCATGAAGTCCAGCCCGTCCAGAGCGCGCCCGAGGTCCGAGCCCCCCGGCGTCGAGAGCACGGGATTGCCGGCGACGGTCACCATCGCCCTGATCTGGCCCTCCCCGGGCGTCTCGATCTCCTCGCGCATCACCGCGGCGGGCAGCTCGCCGCCGAACTCCGGCGCTTCGCGGACCCGGCTGCGCCACACCGCGTGGTGACCGGGTCCGACCAGCCCGCGGTCGACGGCGTCGATGGCGGGCTCGGGCAGCAGCACCCCGCCGACCCGGTCGAAGTTGCCGGTCAGCAGGTTCAGCAGCTGGATCGCCCACTGGCTGACCGAGCCGAAGCCCTGGGTCGAGACCCCCATCCGTCCGTACGCCGCAGCGGACCCGGCCGCGGCGAAGTCGCGCGTGAGCTGCCGGATGGTCTGGGCGGGGATGCCGCTGGCCTGCTCGGCCCGCTCCGGGGTGTACGCCGCCACGAGCCGGCCCACCTCGTCCACGTGGTCCACGTAGGGCGGGGGAGTGGTCAGGTCCTCCTCGAACAGCACGTGCAGCATCGCGAGCAGCACCGCGGCGTCGGATCCGGGACGGACGAAGTGGTGCTCGGTGGCGACCTTGGCGGTCTCGGTGCGCCGCGGGTCGAGGACCACGAGCCGGCCGCCTCGGGCCTTGAGGTCGCGGACCCGCTGCGGGAAGTCGGGCGCGGTCATCAGGGAGCCGTTGGAGGCCATCGGGTTGGCCCCGAGCACCAGGAAGAAGTCCGTGCGGTCCAGGTCGGGGACGGGCAGGCGCAGCTGGTGCCCGTAGAGCTGCCACGACACGAACTGGTGCGGGAGCTGGTCGACCGAGGTGGCGCTGAACTTGTTGCGGGTGCGGAGGGTCTTCATGAACGGCACGCCGTGGGTGAGGAACCCCAGCGAGTGGACGTTGGGGTTGCCGACGTACATGCCGACCGCGTTGGGGCCGTGCTCGGTGACGGTCGCCGCCAGCCGCTCCGCGACCAGGTCGTAGGCCTCGTCCCAGCCCAGCTCCTCCCAGGTCGCCTCCTCACCCTCGCCGATGCGCCGCAGCGGCCGGCGCAGCCGGTCGGGGTCGGCGTAGACGTCGGCCATCGAGACGCCCTTGGGGCAGATGTAACCCCGCGACAACGGGTCGGCCTCGTTGCCGCGGATGCCGGTGACGGCCCCGTCGGTGAGCGTCAGCTCGATGCCGCAGATGGCCTCGCACAGGTTGCACACCCCGAGCCGGGTGCCGGTGAAGCCCGGGGGGACGGGATCGTCGCTGAGGAGGCCCATCCCCGCACCCTAGGGCTCAGGGCGGACCGCCGCCCTTGGTCCATGAAGTCAACTGACTCACTGTAGTAACGTCCAGCCATGCCCTCCTCCTCCACGTCCCGCGCGGGGTTGACCCGCCGCTCCGTCATGGGCGCCTCCCTCGCCGGTGGCACCCTGGCCGCCGCCACGCGCTTCGCGCCCGCCGCCCACGCGGCCTACCCCGCCATCCTCAAGCCCACGCCGGCCGATCAGTTCTACGACTACGGCACCAACGCCGAGATGCGCTGGGACTCCGTCGACCCGGAGCGCTACCTCACCGACCAGGCCCGCCTCTTCGTCCGCAACCACACCTCGACGCCGACGATCGAGCGGAGCAGCTGGCGGCTGCGGGTCTTCGGCGACGGGCTGAGCACCCCCCGGGCCGAGGGTGCCGCGCTCTCGCTGTCCTACGACGACCTGCGGCGCCTGCCGCGCACGACGCTGGAGTCCGTGCACGAGTGCACGGGCAACGGACGCAGCTTCTTCGGCTCCCAGCAGGGCACGCCCGCCGCCGGCACGGCCTGGAAGCTGGGCGCCGTCGGCAGCGTCGTGTGGGAGGGCGTCCGGCTGCGCGACGTGCTGCGCCGGATCGGGCTCTCGCCGGACGCGGTCTCGGTGCAGGCCACCGGCCTCGACCCCCACTACGTGACCGGCGGGGTCGACTACGGCGCGGTCCGCCGTCCCTTCCCGGTCTCGAAGGCCCTCGACGACGCGATCCTGGCCTGGGGGGTGAACGGCGCGCCGCTGCTGCCCGACCACGGCTACCCGGTCCGCCTGGTCCTGCCGGGCTGGGTCGGCATCGGCTCCATCAAGTGGCTCGGCTCGCTCGAGGTGGCCACCACCCAGCTCACCTCGCCGTGGAACACGAAGTGGTACGTCATGACCGGTGGTGCCTACCCGGCCGGCCAGCCGCCGCTCTCGGTCAACCCCGTGCGCTCTGCGTGGGAGCTGCCCTGGCCGGCCACCCTCACCGCCGGCCGCACCGTCACGCTGACCGGACGGGCCTGGAGCGGGCAGGCCCCCATCCGCCGGGTCGACGTCAGCCTCGACGGTGGCGCCACCTGGCACCCCGCCGAGCTGCGCGACCGCCAGGGCGGGCACGGGCACGGCCACGGGCACGGACGTCGCCACGACCACCCGGCCCTCAGGGGCTTCGGCTGGAGCCGGTTCGCGACCACCTGGCGCAGGCCGGCCGCGGGCAGCTACGAGATCCTGGCGCGCGCCACCGACGCGGCCGGGCGCCAGCAGCCGCTGACCACGCCGTTCAACGACGGCGGCTACTTCTTCGACGCCGCGGTCCGGCACCCGGTGACCGTGGCCTGACGTAGGGTCCGAGGACCGGTCGGACGGCGGCGCCACGAGGTTTTGGGTGGCCCGGAGCCCCGCTGATACTCTTCATCGGTTGCCCACCAGGGCGACGAGCACACACTGCTGAACCCGCCGTGCAACGGCCGCGGATCCAGAGTGCCCGGGTGAACAGGCCCCGGCGCGCCGCGCAGACGAGAGAACCGAAGGAGCCCCGTATGTCAGTCGGAACCGACGCGGAGACCAAGAAGCAGATCATCGCCGAGTACGCCACGACCGAGGGCGACACCGGTTCCCCCGAGGTGCAGATCGCGCTGCTCAGCCACCGCATCAGCCACCTCACCGAGCACCTGAAGACCCACAAGCACGACCACCACAGCCGGCGCGGCCTGCTGCTGCTGGTCGGCCAGCGCCGTCGGCTGCTCAACTACCTGAACAAGACCGAGATCGCGCGCTACCGCTCGATCGTCGAGCGACTCGGCCTGCGCCGCTAGCTCACCCGGAGGACCCGCTGGTGCGGGTCCTCCGCTACATTTCAAGGCAGAACGACCAGCACCACACCGCACGACCAGCACCACCAGAACCACCGCACATCCACAACACACAGGAGCGACCCGCCGTTCTGGCTCGGTCCTCGGTAGTGGCTCTCAGAACCCGCCGTCACGGCCCAGTCCGGAGTGGCACGGTGCTGCGGGCCTCGATCGAAGATCGGCCCCCGAGGCATCTCGGGCATGCGGGGACGCCGCGGATCGCTCCGCGACAGACAGGTAACCCCTTGACCGACAACTCCTTCGAGCCCGTGGTCTCCTCCGTCGAGACCGTCCTCGACAACGGCACCTACGGCCAGCGCACCATCCGCTTCGAGACCGGGCTGCTCGCCCGCCAGGCGGCCGGCTCCGTCACCGCCTACCTCGACGACGACACGATGCTGCTCTCGGCGACGACCGCGGGCAAGACGCCCAAGGACCAGTTCGACTTCTTCCCCCTGACCATCGACGTCGAGGAGCGGATGTACGCCGCGGGCAAGATCCCCGGCTCCTTCTTCCGCTCCGAGGGCCGCCCGGGCGAGGACGCGATCCTCACCTGCCGCCTCATCGACCGCCCGCTGCGCCCGACCTTCAAGAAGGGCCTGCGCAACGAGGTCCAGGTCGTCATCACCGTCCTGGCGCTCAACCCCGACGCCCCCTACGACGTGCTGGCCATCAACGCCGCGTCGATGTCCACCCAGCTCTCCGGCCTGCCGTTCTCCGGCCCGGTCGGCGGCGTCCGCGTCGCCCTGATCGAAGGCACCTGGGTGGCCTTCCCGACCCACAGCCAGCTCGAGGACGCCGTCTTCGACATGGTCGTCGCGGGCCGGGTGACCGACACCGGTGACGTCGCGATCATGATGGTCGAGGCCGAGGCCACCGAGCAGGCCTTCACCCTCATCGACGGCGGCGTGCAGGCGCCGACCGAGGAGGTCGTGGCCAGCGGCCTCGACGCCGCCAAGCCGTTCATCAAGCAGCTGTGCGAGGCGCAGAGCGAGCTGGCCAAGCAGTCGGCCAAGCCGGTCCAGGACTTCCCGGTCTTCCTCGACTACGAGGACGACGTCTACGCCGCCGTCGAGTCCGCGGTCCGCGCCGACCTCGCCGCCGCGATGACCATCGCCGACAAGCAGGAGCGCGAGTCGCGCACCGACGAGCTCAAGGCCCACGTCCTCGACACCCTCGGCGGCCAGTTCGAGGGTCGCGAGAAGGAGGTCGGCGCGGCGTTCCGCTCGGTCAACAAGAACCTGGTGCGCGAGCGCGTGCTGCGCGACAAGGTCCGCATCGACGGCCGCGGGCTGGCCGACATCCGGCCGCTGCACGCCGAGGTCGGCGTGCTGCCGCGGGTCCACGGCTCGGCGCTGTTCGAGCGCGGCGAGACCCAGATCCTGGGCGTCACCACCCTCGACATGCTCAAGATGGAGCAGCAGCTCGACACGCTGTCCCCGGAGAAGCACCGCCGCTACATGCACAAGTACGTCTTCCCGCCGTTCTCCACCGGCGAGACCGGCCGGGTGGGCTCGCCCAAGCGCCGCGAGGTCGGCCACGGTGCGCTCGCGCGCCGCGCGCTGCTGCCGGTGCTGCCCTCGCGCGAGGAGTTCCCCTACGCGATCCGCCAGCTCTCCGAGGCGATGGGCTCCAACGGCTCGACCTCGATGGGCTCGGTCTGCGCCTCGACCCTCTCGCTGCTGCAGGCCGGTGTGCCGCTCAAGGCCTCCGTCGCCGGCATCGCGATGGGCCTGATCTCCGGTGAGCTCGACGGCGAGACGCAGTACGTCGCGCTGACCGACATCCTCGGAGCCGAGGACGCCTTCGGCGACATGGACTTCAAGGTCGCCGGCACCCGCGAGTTCGTCACCGCGCTGCAGCTCGACACCAAGCTCGACGGCATCCCGGCCGAGGTCCTGGCCGCGGCCCTGACCCAGGCCCGCGACGCGCGCCTGGCGATCCTCGACGTGATGGCCGAGGCCATCGACGAGCCCGAGGAGATGTCGCCGACCGCGCCGCGGATCATCACGATCACGGTCCCGGTCGACAAGATCGGCGAGGTGATCGGGCCCAAGGGCAAGATCATCAACCAGATCCAGGACGACACCGGCGCCTCGATCTCCATCGAGGACGACGGCACCATCTACATCGGTGCCACCAACGGCGAGGCCGCCCAGGCTGCGAAGGACGCGATCAACCAGATCGCCAACCCGACGATGCCCGAGATCGGTGAGCGCTACCTCGGCACGGTCGTGAAGACGACCAACTTCGGCGCCTTCGTCTCGCTGATGCCCGGCAAGGACGGCCTGCTGCACATCAGCAAGCTGCGCCCGCTGGCCGGCGGCAAGCGCGTCGAGGCCGTCGAGGACGTCGTCTCGGTGGGCCAGAAGATCCAGGTCCAGATCGCCGAGATCGACGACCGCGGCAAGCTGTCGCTGGTCCCGGTGGTCGAGGACTCCGAGGGCGGCGACGCCCCCGAGGGTGCTGCTGACGACGAGTCGGTCGAGGCCTGACCCTGACTGCTCCCGCGGCGCCGCGGCGCACCGGCTCGACCCGGACGCTGCAGACCGAGACGGACGGCGCCGGACGCGTGACCTCACGCGTCCGGCGTACCGTCCTGCCCGGCGGGCTGCGGGTGATCACCGAGCAGCTCGCCGGGGTCCGCTCGGCCAGCATCGGCGTGTGGGTCAACGTCGGCTCGCGCGACGAGTCGCCCACCCTGCACGGGTGCTCGCACTTCCTGGAGCACCTGCTGTTCAAGGGCACCAGCGAGCGCTCCGCGCTCGACATCTCGATCGCGCTCGACGCGGTAGGCGGTGAGTTCAACGCCTTCACCGCCAAGGAGTACACCTGCTTCCACGCCCGGGTCCTCGATCAGGACCTCGGGCTGGCGGTGGACGTCCTCGGCGACATGATCACCTCCTCGCTGCTGTCCCCGGAGGACGTCGAGGCCGAGCGCGACGTGATCCTCGACGAGATCGCCATGCACGACGACGACCCCGACGACGTGGTCCACAACCTCTTCGCCGAGCAGGCCTACGGCGCGCAGTCGCCGCTCGGGCGCCCGATCGCGGGCACCGTGGGCTCGATCGAAGCCCTGAGCCGGGCCCAGGTCGCGCGCTTCTACCAGCGCCACTACCGCCCGGCCAACATGGTCGTGGCCGCCGCCGGCAACCTCGACCACGCCGAGGTCGTGAAGATGGTGCGCAGCGCCTTCGGTCGCGGCGGCTGGCTCGGTGGCGACGAGTCGCCGGTGCCGGCGCGGCGCGGGGCCAAGCGAGTGCGCGTGCACCCCGGCGTGGTCGAGGCGACCCGGCCCTTCGAGCAGGTCAACGTGGTGCTCGGCATGGAGGGCGTGCACCGCAACGACGAGCGCCGCTTCGCCCTCGGCGTCCTCAACACCGCGCTGGGCGGCGGGACGTCGTCCCGCCTGTTCCAGGAGGTGCGCGAGCGGCGCGGCCTGGCCTACTCGGTCTTCTCCTTCGCCAGCCACCACGCCGACTCCGGACTGGTCGGCGTCTCGGTCGGCTGCCTGCCCAGCAAGCTCGACGAGGTGCTGGCCGTGGTCCGCACCGAGCTGTCCCGCGTCGCGGCGCACGGCATCTCCGAGGAGGAGCTGGTCCGCGGCAAGGGCCAGCTGCGCGGGGGACTGGTCCTCGGCCTCGAGGACTCCGCCTCCCGCATGTCGCGCATCGGCAAGGCCGAGCTGGTCCAGGACGAGCTGCTCGGCATCGACGAGGTGATGGGCAAGATCGAGTCCGTCACCCTCGAGCAGGTCCAGGCCATCGCCCACCAGGTCTTCGCCAAGCCGGAGATCCTGGCGGTCGTCGGGCCCAGCTGACGGGCTGGGCTGGGCTCGGTCCGGGGAGCGGTGCCTAGGCAACCGTGGTCCCCAGGGAGAACGGGTTCCCGCCCACCTCCGCCCTGTGGAGGATGGTTGCTGAGCCACCGTCCCCTGGTCCGGAACCAGCCCGGGCGCGAGCGAACGACGCTCAGCGGCGGACCAGTGCCACCATGCCGGCGCAGGCCGCGGCCCAGAGCACGCTGGTGAAGGTGCCGATGATGAAGCGCTCGGTCGCGGCGCCGTTGCCGGAGCCGTCGCCGCGCAGGTCGGGGAAGCGGCCCACGCCCTTGAGGGCCAGCACCACGGCCACGCCTTCGGGGAAGCCGGCGGCCAGGCCGGCGAAGACCGCCAGCCGCTCCAGGGCGCCGATCCAGGCGCCGCCCCGCAGCACCAGCCCGGCCTGGTCCAGGGTCTGCTGGAGGCGTCCCGGGTCGCGGTCGGCGCGGTCGACGAAGGCGAAGATCCGGGTGGTGACCGGCCCGCCGCCGACCACGGCCAGCAGCGCGGAGAGGGCCACGAGCAGGGTGGTCTCCACCCGGCCGGAGGAGAGGTCGTCGGCGACCGCCGCGACCACTGCGGCGGCGGCCAGCGCCAGGGCCGAGACCGGTGCGAAGACGGCGCGCCCGTAGGGCGACCAGCCGAAGGCGCCGGCCACCACGGCGAAGGCGAGCAGCGCCAGCACCAGCTGTGTGGTGTTGTCGGCGCTCATGACGGTCCATCCTCCAGCAGCGAGCGGGTCAGCTCGGTGACCAGCTCCCGGGCGCGGCGTGCCTCGACGATGCCGGCCGCCTGGGCGCGCTGGCTGATGGCCGACTGGGTCACCCCGAGGCGCGTCGCGACCTCGTCGTACGTCGCGCCCTCCTCGACCAGGTCGGCCACCTCCCAGCCGCGGGAGGTGCGCCGGTTGAGCACCGCCGCCCAGAGCCACAGCGTGGTCTCCAACGCGCGGACGCCGAGCGGGTCACCGCCGTCGTCGCCGGCGACCCGCAGCCGCCAAGGCGCGGACTTGGCCGAGGTGACCGCGTCGCGGGCCCGCAGGTAGGCCGGCCCGCGGCCGGCGCGGGTGCTCTGGGGGAGCGGCTCCTCGACCTCGCCGATGCCGATCCCGATGCTCCAGCCCTCCTCGCGCAGCAGCCGCTCGACCACGACGGGCAGGGCGGCGGGGTCGTCGAGGACCCCCTGGAACTCATCGCCCGCCGTGCGCTCGAAGGGGCGCAGCATCGCCCCGCCCGGCAGGTCGGCCAGGGCGGCGAGGGTGGCGGGCACGCGGTCGGTCGCGGCCGCCTTGGTGGAGCCGCGCTGGTCGATGGTGAGCACCACGGTGCGCATGCCGTTCCGGCTCCCTCCCGCCATCAGGTTGTTCCCTGAACCGAGAGTACATCAGGAAATAGCCTAATACGAAGCCACTTCAGGAAATAGTCTTCAACGCTTGCCGATGATGCCCACGACCGCGGGGGCCTTCTGCTCCACCACCGAGATGCGGAAGCCGACCTGCTGCAGCGAGGCCGAGGCCTTCTCCACCATGGTCGGGACCTGGTCGGGACGCGAGGCGTCGTAGAACAGGTGGACCGAGCCGCCCGGCAGCACCCGCTCGTGCAGCAGCGCCACCTCGTCGGCGCAGTCGCGCACCCAGAACAGGTTGACGTTGAACGCGAAGACCTTGGTCAGCCGCTTCACCGGCACGCGCAGCGTGGCCAGGTCGATCTGGCGCACGGTGAGCCGGCCGGCCTCGACGTACTTCGCGCAGCGGCGGCGCGTGCGGTCCACGCCCGACTCCGAGCGGTCGATCGCGAACAGCTTGCCGGTCTCGAGCCGGGAGCACATCAGCTCGGCGGCCGCCCCGGGTCCGCAGCCGATCTCGAGGATGTGGTCGTTCGGCTGGACGTCCATGAAGTCCACGGCCCACCGGATCCGGGCCGGGATCGTCTGCACCGCCATGGGTCCCACCCTGCCAGACGCCAAGGCGCAGGTCAGCGGCCTCCCGGTAGGTTCTGCCACGTGACGGCGGTACGACGGGTCGGTGTGCTGGGCGCGGAGGGCAAGGTCGGCACCGAGGTGTGCCGCGCCGTCGAGGCCGCTGAGGACCTCGAGCTGGTGGCCGCGCTCGACGTCGACGACGAGCTCGCGGCCCTCGTCGAGGCGGGCGCCGAGGCCGTCGTGGACTTCACCCACCCCGATGCGGTGATGGCCAACCTGGAGTTCTGCACCGGGCACGGGATCCACGCCGTGGTGGGCACCACCGGCTTCGACGCCGACCGGCTGGCCACCCTCGAGGGCTGGCTCGCGGGGGCGCCTGAGGTCGGCGTCCTGGTGGCTCCCAACTTCTCCATCGGCGCGGTGCTGATGATGCGCTTCGCCGCCGCCGCGGCCCCGTTCTACGAGTCCGTCGAGGTCGTCGAGCTGCACCACCCCGACAAGGCCGACGCGCCCTCCGGCACCGCCCGGCGCACCGCCGAGCTCATCGCGGCGGCCCGGCGCGCCGCGGGCCTCGGACCGGTGCCCGACGCCACCTCCACCGGCCTGGAGGGTGCCCGCGGGGCCACCGTGGACGGCATCCACGTGCACGGGCTGCGGATCCGCGGCCTGGTGGCCCACCAGGAGGTCGTGCTCGGCGGCGTGGGGGAGACCCTCACCATCAGGCACGACTCGCTCGACCGGGCCTCGTTCACCCCGGGGGTCCTGACCGCGCTGCGGGCGATCGGCGACCGGCCCGGCCTCACGGTCGGGCTGGAGCACCTCCTCGACCTGGCCTGAGCGAGACCTGCAGGTTCTTGCAGGTGCAGGTTCCTGTGAACGCCTGTACCTACCCCTGAGTAGCCCCGTCGAGGCAACCTCGGTCCCAGCTCGCCCGACCCGGGGCGAACGGGGAAGAAGAGGTTGACCCATGCACGAGCGATCCACCCACGCCCGGCACGTCCGCCGGGCCGGCGCCGCCGCCGCTGTCCTGCTGACCGCCGGGCTCCTCGGCGCCCAGGCGCCCAGCGCCTCCGCCGGCTCCACCACCGCGACCACGGCCCCCCGGGCCCACACCCCGGCGGCTCCGAGCAAGGTCGTCGCCGGTGCGGTCGCGGCCCTGCGCCAGCACGCCGCCGAGCTGCGGCTGACCGCGGGCCAGGCCTTCCGCGCGACCGACACGGTCCTGGACCGGTCCGGCGCCAGCCACGTGCGCATGGACCGCACCTACCGCGGCCTGCCGGTCCTCGGCGGCGACCTGGTCGTGCACCGCGCCGCCGACGGCTCCTGGGCCGGCGTCAGCCGCACCCTCACCGCGCCGCTGCGGCTGAGCACCACCCCGCGCCTCACCGCGGCGACGGCCACGACGCGGGCCACCCGGCCCGCCGCCGGCACCCGCGGCATCAGCCGCCTCCGGGCGCAAGGCGCGCCCCGCCTGGTGGTCGACGCCGTCGCGCACGAGCCCCGCCTGGCCTGGGCGGTCAGCACCGCCGGCCGCCGTGCGGACGGCACGCCCAGCCGGATGACGTCGTACGTCGACGCGCGGACCGGCGCCGTCCTGCGCCGTGAGGAGCGCATCGAGACCGTCGACGGCTCCGGCCAGAGCCTCTACAGCGGCACCGTGCCGCTGCGGCTCACCCAGTCCGGCTCGACCTACCAGCTCAAGGACCCGACCCGCGGCGGCACCTACACCACCGACATGGGCAACAAGGCGGACTCGGTGTTCTGCACGCTCTTCGCGCTGGGCTGCTCGGCGGGGACGACGTTCACCAGCGCCACCCCGACCTTCGGCAACGGCACCACCGCCAACCGGGCCTCGGCCGCGGTGGACGCGCAGTACGGCACCAACATGACCTGGGACTACTACAACCAGGTCCACGGCCGGAACGGCATCTTCGGCAACGGCACCGGGTCCTACAACCGCACGCACTACGACAAGAACTACGTCAACGCGTTCTGGGACGGCACCAAGATGACCTACGGCGACGGCGACGGCGTGAGCTACGGCCCGCTGGTCTCCCTCGACGTGGCCGGCCACGAGATGTCGCACGGCGTCACCGAGAACACCGCGGGGCTGACCTACTCCGGTGAGTCCGGTGGCCTCAACGAGGCGACCTCCGACATCTTCGGCACGATGGTGGAGTTCTTCGCCGCCAACCCGAGCGACCCGGGTGACTACCTGATCGGCGAGCGGTTCGACCTCAAGAACCACGCCGGGCTCCGGCGGATGGACAACCCGATCGCGGACGGCCAGTCGCCCAACTGCTGGTCGGCCGGCACGAAGGACCTCGACGTCCACTACTCCTCCGGGGTGGGCAACCACTTCTTCTACCTGCTGGCGGAGGGCTCCGCGCCCAAGTCGCTCGGCGGCGTGGCCCACAGCTCGCCGACCTGCAACGGCTCGACGATCACCGGCATCGGCCGCGACGCCGCGCAGCGGATCTGGTTCCGGGCGCTGACGGTCTACATGACCTCGGGCACCACCTACGCCCAGGCCCGGACCGCCACGCTCAGCGCCGCCACGGACCTCTACGGCGCCGGCTCGCCGGCGTACACCACCGTGGCCGCCGCCTGGAGCGCCGTCAGCGTCGGCTGACCGGTCGACCCTCGAGTGGTGGGGTAGGTCCGCGGTCCGTGAGCGGGCCGCGGACCTAGCCCACCGCGAGGCGGAGCAGAGCGGCGGTGAGGGCGGCGCCGCACACGACCAGGAGGAACGGCGCCCGGAGCAGCAGGAGCACCACGGCCGCGGCCAGCCCGGCGGCGCGCTCGTCGAGGACCAGCCGGGGGCCGGTGGCGAAGACCTGCACCGCCACGAGTGCGGAGAGCAGCGCGACCGGGATCAGGTCGGCCACCCGCCGCACCAGCGGGCGCTCGAGCACGGCGGCCGGCACCGACAGCCCGGCCAGCTTGAGCAGGTAGCAGCCCACGCCGCCGGCGATGACGGCGGTCCAGATCACGCCGGCCTCCGGGACAGGAGCCCGGCCAGCAGGGCCACCCCGCCGGCGGCGAGCACCGGCGTGCCCGCCGGTGCGACCGGCACGACGCCCAGCGCGACCGCCACCGCGAGCAGGGCCACGACGCGGTGGCGCGGCTCGGCCAGGCGGGGCCACAGCAGGGCCAGGAAGGCCCCGCCCACGGCGGCGTCGAGGCCGTAGGTCCGCGGATCGCCGATGGCGGAGCCGCCGACCGCCCCGAGGAGCGTGAACAGGTTCCACAGGACGAAGACGGAGACCCCGGTGACCAGGAAGCCCGTACGCGCGCCGGCCCGGGTCGTGCGCGTCACCGACATCGCCGTCGACTCGTCGATCAGGAGGTGGGCTGCCCCGAGCCGCTGGCGGCCGCGCAGCCCGAGGAGCGGGGCCAGCCGCAGGCCGTAGAGCGTGTTCCGGGTGCCCAGCAGCAGCGCGGTCGCCCCGGCCGACAGGGCGCCACCACCGGAGGCCACCACGCCCACCAGCGCGAACTGCGAGGCGCCGGTGAACATCAGCAGCGAGAGCACGCAGGTCTGGGCCACCGACAGCCCGGAGGCCACCGAGACCGCGCCGAACGAGACGCCGTACAGCCCGGTCGCGATGCCCACACCGAGGCTGTCCCGGACGATCGCCCGGCGGTCCTCGGGCTCGGTCACGTCAGCGCGGTGTGCAGGCGGACCTGCTTCATCCGCACCTGGCCCGCCTCGTCGAGCTCGAGCTCGCGGTGGGCGCCGTCGGCGGCCCACCCGGCCTCGGTCAGGAACGCGCGCAGCGCGTCGTCGCGCACCGGCACCCACGTCACCGCCCGGCGGAAGCGGTCGGCGGACATGGTGTCGGCCGCGGCCTGGAGCAGGCGGGAGCCGTGGCCCTTGCCCCGCTCGGCAGGGTCGATGGTGAGCTCGCGCAGCTCGGCGTCCGCGATCGGGTCCGCATCGGGGTCGGCCGCCGGGCTTGTGATCGCGAAGCCGCACACGCGGTTGCGCTCGAGCGCGACGAGGACCCGGTTGCGGGCGTCGCCAGGGCTGCTCAGCGACTGCCGCCACGCCGCCGCCAACTCGGCCTGCGCCTCCGGGCCCGACGGGATCTCCTCGGCCGGGACCAGTGCGCCGTACAGGCTCGGCCAGGCGCGCAACTGGACGGCCGCGACGGCCT
>CAZEPK010000051.1:17623-18658 GCA_964514085.1 uncultured Nocardioides sp. | reverse complement strand
GGTTGTTGAACGCGGACTCGTTGGTGCCGAAGCCCACCTCGTTCAGGTCGGTCGACTGGAAGATCGGCGGGACCCACGTGGCACCCGACGGCCAGTCGGAGCACCAGCCGTAGGAGCGCATGTTGATGTCGCCGTTGACGTCGTCGCGGTCCGCGACCGACTTGGCCAGCGTCGTGGGCACCGGGGTGGCCTTGAAGCCGGCCGCCTCGAGACCCTTGACCAGCACGTCCTTGCCCGCCACCGACACGTCGGAGTCGGTCGAGAAGAGGAACTTGAGCTCGTAGCCCAGGTTGCCGCTGTCGGTCAGGATCTGCTTGGCCTTGTCGGCGTCGGTCACGAAGGCACCGTGGCCCTCGACCGGGTCGTACTCCTCACGTCCGGGGACACCCGGGGGCATGAGGTTCTGGGTCGCGACCGCGTTGACGTCCGGGATCAGGCCGGTGGCCACGATCTGGTCGTTGTACGGCACGGCCCAGGTCAGGGCCTCGGCGATCGACTTGTCCGGCACCTTGCGCTGGTCGAGCGCGTAGAAGTAGGTGCAGGGCTGACCACCGTTGACCAGGCGGCCGGTGGCGTCCATCTTCCGGTAGTCCTGGGCCAGCACGTCGTCGTAGCTGATCGTGGTCTTGGCGTCACCGGAGTCGTTGAGCAGGATCTGGTCGATCTGGTCCGACTGCAGGCCCGACTTGAAGATGTACTTGTCGGGGTACGCCGTGCGGGCCGGGTCGGTGTTGGGGTCCCACTGGTCGTTCTTGACCAGGGTCAGCGTCTTGCCGATCGTGTACTGGTCGATCTTGTACGGACCGGTCGAGAGCGGGTGCAGGGCGTACTTCGCCGGGTCGTTGA
This sequence comes from uncultured Nocardioides sp., assembly GCA_964514085.1. GTDB lineage: Bacteria > Actinomycetota > Actinomycetes > Propionibacteriales > Nocardioidaceae > Nocardioides. Next base: position 17,812 of record CAZEPK010000051.1, on the reverse strand, counting down.
CGGCCGGGTCGGTCGGGATCGGGCCCATGGCCGGGAACGACGCGTAGTAGGGGAAGTCGGGGAAGGGCTTGGCCATCTTGATGGTGATGGTGTTGCCCTCGACCGAGATCGCCTGCTGCGTGGCGTCGGGTGCGGTGTAGGGACCCTTGTAGTCCTCGCCGCCCAGGAAGTACGGGTTGCTGTAGTACA
>CAZEPK010000051.1:0-17613 GCA_964514085.1 uncultured Nocardioides sp. | reverse complement strand
AGGCCCGGACCGTTCGGGAAGGTCTTGGCGTCCATGGAGCGCTGGATGCCGAAGGCGACCTCGTCGGCGGTGACCGGCGCGCCGGTCTCCCACTTGGCGCCGTCACGGAGCGTGAACTTCCACTCGGTGAAGTCGTCGTTGGGCGTGCCGAGGTCGGTGGCCAGGTCGGGGACCAGGATCATCTGACCGGTGTCGGCGTCGTAGTCGTACTGCGTCAGCGCGCGCGTGACCAGGCTGGTCATGATCGCGTTGGTGTCGGTGTAGTAGAGGTCCGACGGGTCGATCGGGGTGGTGAAGCCCGCCGAGGTCAGGACGGTGACGGTGCCACCCTCCTTGGCGCCCTCGACGGTCGCGGGCCCCTCACGGGTCGGGTCGGTGCCGCTGCCGGTGTTGCCGAGGTTCTCGGTGTCGACCTTGTCGGTCGGGATCCCACCGCCCTTCTCGTCGTCCCCACCGCCACCACAGGCCGCGAGGGCGAGCAGGCTGGCCGTGGCCAGGGCCACCGCCGATCTCTTCAGGCGCATATGCCCTTGTCCTTTCGTTGGTACTGCCACAGCCACGCCGCTGACGTTCGTCAACGACGACTCCTGGGGTCGAACGCGTCTCGCACCGAGTCACCGAGGAGGTTCAGGGAGAGGGTCAGCAGCGTGATCGCGCCCACCGGGAGCCACAGGTAGAGCCCGTAGTCCGCGTAGTAGGGCGTCGCGTCGGCGACCATCTTGCCGAGGGAGGGGATGCCGGTCAGGCCCAGGCCGAGGTAGGACAGTCCCGCCTCGGCGGCCACGAAGCCGGGCAGGCCCAAGGAGATCGAGACCACGATCGGGGCGACCAGGTTGGGCAGCAGCTCCTTGAACAGGATCTGCCGGGTCGGTACGCCGATCACCTCGGCGGCCAGGATGAACTCGCGCTCGCGCAGCGAGAGGACCTGGCCGCGGATCAGCCGGGCCAGCCCCATCCAGCCGAAGATCACCAGGATCGCGATGAGCGCGAGCAGCTGGGCGTACTTCAGCGTGTCGGCGTCGGTGAAGCGGCTCACGATGATCGGGGCCAGCGCCAGCATGCCGAGCAGGTAGGGGAAGGAGAGGAACAGGTCGGTGACGAAGGAGATGACCCGGTCCAGCCAGCCGCGCGAGAAGCCCGCGATCAGGCCGAGCGCGATCCCGATGAACGTCGAGACGACTGTGGCCAGGAGCGCCACCATCAGCGAGGTGCGCAGCCCGTAGACCAGGTAGGCCAGGTTGTCGTAGCCCTTGCGCGGCGCGACGCCCAGCGGGTGGTCCCACGTGAACCCGTTGAAGGGCGGGCCGATCTTGGGGTAACCGTCGAAGGCCAGCACGTCGGTGGTGTTGGGCGCCTTGGGGTCGCTGACGTCCCAGTAGATGCCGAACGCCCGGGTGATCAGCGGCGCGCAGACGGCCACCACGACCAGGAAGACGATGACGACGGCGCACACCAGGGCGACCTTGTCGTGCCGCAGCCGGCTGAGGGCGATCTGCGTGGGCGACTTGCCCGCGATCTCCTTGCCGGCCTTCGTCTGGTCCTCGACCGATTCGTCGTGGGCGAGCACTGTCTCCTGCTCGACCATCTCGCCACGGTCAAGTGACACAGCCACCTCCATACGGACATCCCCGAGCGCTACCCACCGCGGGCGACGCGGCTGACTGTAAACCAGTTGACAGGGCCGAATGCCACCTGTGCAGGTAACAAATGTGTCTCAGCCGCACGAGAACCTTCAGGCTTCGGCCACCGGCGCCGGGACATCTTGCGCCGGGACGGCGTCCACACCGGCTTCCTTGCGCTGTGCGGCCGTGATCGGTGCCGGGGCTGCGGTGAGCGGGTCGACCCCGCCGCCAGACTTCGGGAACGCGATCACCTCGCGGATGGAGTCGGTGCGCGCGAGCAGCGCGGTGATCCGGTCCCAGCCGAATGCGATGCCGCCGTGGGGAGGCGCACCGTAGGAGAAGGCGTCGAGCAGGAAGCCGAACTTCTCCTGCGCCTCGGCCTCGTCGATCCCCATCACGGCGAAGACCCGCTTCTGCACGTCCTCGCGGTGGATGCGGATGGAGCCACCGCCGATCTCGTTGCCGTTGCAGACCACGTCGTAGGCCCACGCCAGCGCGTGGGCCGGGTCGGCGTCGAAGGTCTCGAGGTCCTGGGGCGAGGTGAAGGCGTGGTGCACGGCGGTCCAGGCGCCGCCGCCCACGGCGACGTCGCCCGCGGCGGTGGCCTCGTCGGCCGGCTCGAACAGCGGCGCGTCGACCACCCACAGGAAGCTCCAGGCGGCCTCGTCGATGAGGCCACCGCGCCGGCCGATCTCCAGCCGGGCGGCACCCAGCAGCGCGCGGCTGGGCTTGGGCAGCCCGGCGGCGAAGAAGACGCAGTCGCCCGGCTGGGCGCCGACGTGGGCGGCCAGCCCGGCCTTCTCCTCGTCCGAGAGGTTCTTCGCGACCGGTCCCCCGAGCTCGCCGTCCTCCTGCACCAGCACGTCGGCCAGGCCGCGGGCGCCGCGCTGCTTGGCCCACTCCTGCCAGGCGTCGAGCTGCTTGCGGGGCTGGCCCGCCCCGCCGGGCATGACCACCGCACCGACGTACGGCGCCTGGAACACGCGGAACGGCGTGTCCTTGAAGTAGTCGGTGCACTCGACCAGCTCCAGGCCCATCCGCAGGTCGGGCTTGTCGGTGCCGAAGCGGGCCATCGCCTCGGCGTACGTCATCCGCGGCAGCGGGCGGGGCAGGTCGTAGTCGACCAGCGACCAGACCTGGGCCAGCACGTCCTCGGCGACGGCGAGCACGTCGTCCTGCTCGACGAAGCTCATCTCGATGTCGAGCTGGGTGAACTCCGGCTGCCGGTCGGCGCGGAAGTCCTCGTCGCGGTAGCAGCGGGCGATCTGGTAGTAGCGCTCCATGCCGGCGACCATGAGCAGCTGCTTGAACAGCTGCGGGCTCTGCGGCAGGGCGTACCAGCTGCCGGGGCGGAGCCGGGCCGGGACCAGGAAGTCGCGGGCGCCCTCGGGCGTCGAGCGGGTCAGCGTCGGGGTCTCGACCTCCACGAAGCCGTGGCTGTCGAGCACGTCGCGCGCCGCCTTGTTGACCCGGCTGCGCAGCCGCAGCGCGTGGTTGGGACCGGATCGGCGCAGGTCGAGGTAGCGGTACTTCAGCCGCGCCTCCTCCCCCACCTCGATGTGGTCGCTGATCGGGAACGGCAGCGGGGCCGAGGCGCTGAGCACCTCGACGTCGGCGGCCACGACCTCGATCGCCCCGGTGGCGAGCTGGGGGTTCTCGTTGCCCTCGCGGCGCAGGGTCACCTCGCCCACGACCTTGAGGCAGTACTCCGCGCGGAGCTGGCCGGCGACGGCCTCGTCGCGGATCACGACCTGCACCACGCCGCTGGCGTCGCGCAGGTCGATGAAGGCCACGCCCCCGTGGTCGCGCCGGTTGGCGACCCAGCCGGCCAGGGTGACGTTCTGGCCGGCGTCCTCGGCGCGCAGGCTGCCGGCGTCGTGGGTGCGGATCACGGTGATGTCTCCTGTGGGGGTGTCCAGCTGGTGGGGTCGGCGGGCTGCTGCTCGCCGCTGCGGATGTCCTTGACCTCGTGGCTGTCCGGGAACCAGACGAAGGGGATGCCGCGCCGCTCGGCGTACCGGATCTGCTTGCCGAACTTCTGCGCGCTGGCGGCCACCTCGGTGGGGATGCCGCGGCGGCGCAGCTGCGTGGCCACCGCCTCGCTGCCGGGGCGCGAGTCCTCGTGGACCAGGGCGACCAGCACCTGGCTGGGCACCTTGGGACCGGCCTCGAGCACGCCGTCGGCGAAGAGCGGGACCAGCGTGCGGGAGACGCCGAAGCTGATGCCGACGCCCGGGTACGTCGTCTTGCCGTCGCTGGCCAGGGCGTCGTACCGCCCGCCGCCGGCGACCGACTTGAGCCTCTCGTAGCCGGCCATGAAGACCTCGAGGACCGTGCCGGTGTAGTAGTCGAGGCCGCGGGCGATGCGGAGGTTGGCCTCGAGGGTCACGTGGTCGCTCACGGCGTCGCGGCAGCCGTCGACCACCGCGGCCAGCTCGCTGAGCCCCTGGTCGAGCAGCTCGTCCTCGACGCCGAGGGCGCGCACGCGCTCGACGAAGCTGGTGTCGGCGACCCGGATCTGGGCCAGGTCGAGGCAGCGCTGGGCCTGCTCCTCGGTGGCGCCGGCCTCCTCGACCAGGAGGCGGGCCACGGCTTCGGCCGGCTGCTTGTCCAGCTTGTCGATGTGCCGGATCGCCGCTGTGACGTCGGGGATGCCCAGGCCGCGGTAGAAGCCCTGGATCAGCTTGCGGTTGTTGACCTGGAAGGACAGGTTCGGGAGCGGCAGCGCGTCGAGGGCCTCGACCATCACCCGCACCACCTCGACGTCGTGGTGGAAGCCGAGCTCGTCGCGCCCGACCACGTCGATGTCGGCCTGGGTGAACTGGCGGTAGCGGCCCTCCTGCGGGCGCTCACCGCGCCAGGCGGGCTGGATCTGGTAGCGGCGGAACGGGAACTCCAGCTTGCCGCTGTGCTCGAGCACGTAGCGCGCGAACGGCACCGTCAGGTCGAAGTGCAGGCCCAGGCCCGAGTCGCCGGCGCCCTCCTCGGCGTGCAGCCGGCGCAGGACGTAGATCTCCTTGTCGACCTCGCCGCCCTTGGAGAGCCGGTCGACCGGCTCCACGGCGCGGGTCTCGATGTTGGCGAAGCCGTGCAGCTCGAAGGTGCGCGACAGGCTGGCCACCAGCGCGCGCTCGACGGCGCGGTGCTCGGGCAGCAGCTCGGGGAACCCGCTCAGCGGGGTGGGCTTGTCGTTCACGGCTCAGAGGTCCTGCAGGAAGGGGTTGGTGGCGCGCTCGCGCCCGATGGTCGTCTGCTCGCCGTGGCCGGGGAGGACCACCACGTCGTCAGCCAGCGGGAGCACCCGGGTGGCCAGGCTGCGCAGCATGGTCGGGTGGTCGCCGCCGGGCAGGTCGGTGCGGCCGATCGAGCCCGCGAAGAGCAGGTCACCGGAGAACATCACCTCGGAGACCTCGTCGACGTCGGGGTACGGCGAGCGGAAGGTCACCGAGCCCTCGGTGTGGCCGGGGGTGTGGTCGACCACGAAGCGCATGCCGGCCAGCTCGAGGTCCTGGAGGTCGCTCAGCTCGCGGACGTCGTCCGGCTCCTCCCAGGAGTAGTCGCCGCCGAGCATCATCCGGGCGGTCTCGGCCGACATCCCGGCCATCGGGTCCCTGAGCAGGTGCCGGTCGGCGGGGTGGATCCAGGCGGTGGCGTCGTAGCCGCCGGCCACCGGGGCAACGCAGAACATGTGGTCGACGTGGCCGTGGGTGACCAGCACGCTCACCGGCTTGAGCCGGTGCTCCTCCACGACGCGGGCCACCCCCTCCGTGGACTCCATGCCGGGGTCGATGACCACGCACTCCGAGCCGGGAGCCGTCGCCACGACGTAGCAGTTGGTGCCCCACGGACCTGCGGGGAAGCCGGCGATCAGCACCGGTCAACCCTACCGGCGGCCGGGAGCACCGCCGACAGCGCGGGGCCGCGGGGGCGCGGGAGGAGGCGCTCGGGGGCGGCCGTCTCAGGTCACAGGCGCGCATCGGTTGCGGGTGGGCATAGGTCAGGCCGCCCGCGTTGACTACCATGCCGCAGTGATGAGCCAGGGGTCTCTGTCTGGACACGAGTGGGGTCGCGTCGACGACGACGGGAACGTCTTCGTCCGCACACCCGACGGCGAGCGTCCGGTCGGGCAGTACCCCGCGGGCACCCCGGCCGAGGCGCTGGCCTTCTTCACCGAGCGCTTCGAGGCGCTCTCCTTCGAGGTCGAGCTGCTCGAGCAGCGGATCCGCTCCGGCGTGATGACGCCCGAGGAGGCGCTGGAGTCGGTCAAGACCGTGTCGGCCCAGGTGACCGACGCCAACGCCGTCGGCGACCTGGCCGGGCTGGCCGGCCGGCTCGAGGCGCTGCGCCCGGTGATCGAGGTCCAGCGCGAGGCGCGCAAGGCTGAGCGGGCCCAGAAGACGGCCGAGGCCAAGACGGCCAAGGAGAAGCTGGTCGCGGAGGCCGAGAAGATCGCCGAGGGCAGCGACTGGCGGGCCGGCGCCAACCGGCTCCGCACGCTGCTGGACGAGTGGAAGGCACTCCCCCGCATCGACCGTGCGTCCGACGACGCGCTGTGGAAGCGGTTCTCCGGCGCGCGGACGTCGTACACCCGGCGCCGCAAGGTGCACTTCGCCGAGCAGAACGAGAAGCGCGACACCGCCAGGGCCGTCAAGGAGCGGCTGGTCAAGGAGGCCGAGGCGCTGGCCGACTCCACCGACTGGGGCCTCACCGCGGGCCGCTACCGCGACCTGATGCGGCAGTGGAAGGCCGCCGGCCCGGCGCCCAAGGACGTCGACGACGAGCTGTGGCGCCGGTTCCGCGCCGCGCAGGACACCTTCTTCGGCGCCCGCGACGCGACCAACGCCGCCCTCGACGCGGAGTACGCCGCCAACGGCGAGGTCAAGGAGCAGCTGCTGGTGGAGGCCGAGGCGCTGGTGCCGGTCACCGACCTCGACGCCGCCAAGAAGGCGCTGCGCAGCATCGCCGACCGCTGGGAGGCGGCCGGCAAGGTGCCGCGCGACAAGATCAAGGACCTCGAGGGCCGGATGCGCGCCGTCGAGCAGGCCGTGCGCTCGGTCGAGGACGAGCAGTGGCGCCGCTCCGACCCCGAGAAGTCGGCGCGCGCCGACGACATGGTGGCCAAGCTCGAGGCGGCGATCGCCCAGGTCGAGGCCGACCTGGTCAAGGCCCGCGAGGCCGGCAACGACAAGCAGGTCCGGGACCTGGAGGAGAACCTCGCCTCCCGCCAGTCCTTCCTCGACATGGCCCGCAAGGTCAGCGACGACTACAGCTGACGCGACGCCGACCCGTCGTTACTGCTGATCAGTAACGACAGGTGGGCCTCCGTCTGCACGCCGACCCGTCGTTACTGCTCATCAGTAACGACGGCTGGGCGACCGTCTGTGCGCCGACCCGTCGTTACTGCTCATCAGTAACGACAGGTGGGCCCCCGTCTGAACGCCGACCCGTCGTTACTGCCCATCAGTAACGACGGGTCGGCGTTGCCTTGCCCCTGATCACGGCCGGTTGCTGTCCACAGTGGGACCGAGGTAGCTGGTCCTGCACAGGTCACCTCTGTGGCGCGTCCTAGGCCTCCGCAGCGGCTGCAGCCTCGGAGCTGTGACTGCTCTGGCGGTGCCACCGCTCGACGACTCGTGCAACCTGCCGCTCGACGCGCCCTTCACCGCTGCGGTCGCGCGAGCATGTGGCGTGCCTCGGCATCTGATCTCGCTCTGGTGCCGGCTCGGTCTGCTGCGCCAGCCCATCCGGCGTGTCTACGTCGCGGGTCAGGTCGCCGACTCGATCTGGCTCCGGGCACAGTGCCTCAGCCTGGTCGCACCGCCGGATGCGGTGATCACCGATCGGCACGCCGGCTGGCTGCTCGGCGCCGAGATGGTGCTGGCGCCGAACGAGCACCTCGACGTACTGCCGCTGTCCATGCATCTCCCACCGGGGCGGCGCCTGCGCAACGGCCTGTCCACGAGCGGCGAGCGGCGGCTGCGCCCCGACGACATCACCGAGGTGATGGGCATTCCGGTGACCACGATGCTGCGCACGGCCTGGGACCTCGGTCGCGTCCGGTCACGCGAGCGGGCGATCGCAGCGCTCGACCAGATGCTCCGCCTTCCGGGCTTCCCTGTGCACGCGTTCCTCGCCGGCATCGAGCGGTTCCGCGGCGAGCGGTGGGTAACGACTCTCCGCGCCATGGCACCGCTCGCTGACGGACGGGCGGAGTCGCCACCCGAGTCGATCCTGCGTCTCTACTGGATCGACGCCGGGCTGCCACGCCCTTCGCCCCAGCTGGAGGTGTGGGTGGACGGCGTGATGATCGCGCGCCTCGACATCGGGCACCTGCGCTCACTGTTCGCGGTCGAGTACGACGGTGAGGAGTGGCACTCCACTCCCGAGCAGCGGGCGCACGACGGCAGGCGGCGCGAGGCCGTCCGGCGTGAGGCGGGCTTCACCGTGGAGGTCTTCGGCCGCCACGACGTGTTTGGACAGCGCCGCACCGTGGAGGACCGGCTCGCCCGCGCCGCCTACGAGCTGAACCGGCCCACCCGGGTCTACCTCTGACCGCTCACCCGTCGTTACTGCTCATCAGTAGCGACGGGTGAGCGCTCACCCGGACGCCGACCCGTCGCTACTGCTCATCAGTAACGACGGGTCAGCGCGCCCCCGAACACCGACCCGTCGTTACTGCTCATCAGTAACGACGGGTGAGCGCTCACCCGGACACCGACCCGTCGTTACTGCTCATCAGTAACGACGGGTGAACGCCCGCCCGGACACCGACCCGTCGTTACTGCTCATCAGTAACGACGGGTGAGCGCGTATCCGGACGCCGACCCGTCGTTACTGCTCATCAGTAACGACGGGTGGGCGGCTCAGGCCATCCCTGACTCCAGCAGGACGACGCCCGCCGCGATGAGGGCGATGCCCAGGAGCATCGTGCGGGTGAGCGGCTCGCCGAAGAGGCGGTGGCTCAGCACCGCGGTGAGGGCCACGCCGACCGCGGTCCAGATGCCGTAGGCCACGCCGATGCCCAGCCCCTCGCGCAGCGCCAGCGAGAGCAGCACGAACGACGCGACGTAGCCGGTGACCACGCCGGCGTACCACCGGCGCCGCCCGGCGGCCGCGACCCGCAGCGCCAGCGTGGAGGCGACCTCGAGCGGGATGGCGCAGGCCAGGTAGACCCACTCCATCAGGCCTGCTCCCCCGCCGCGGCCGCCGGCGGGTGCGAGCCGACGTCGACCAGCACCACGCCGCCGACGATCAGCACCAGCCCGACCACCATCAGGCCGGTGAACGCTTCGTCGAAGAGCAGCGCCGACAGGATCGCGGTGGCCGCGACCCCCAGCGCGCTCCAGATGCCGTAGACCACCCCGAGCGCCATCCCGGTCTGAAGCACCTTGATCAGCAGGTAGAACGAGGCCAGCTCACCGGCCACCGTGGCGGCGTACAGCCACGGGTGGTCTTGCGCCCCGCGCAGCGAGAGCGTCCCCGTGACCTCGGTGACGATCGCTCCCCCGAGCAGCCACCACCGGTTCACGGGACCAGCATGACCTACTGATCGGCCAGTCAGTACGGACGCGCCATCACGCGAGTGTTACTGCGTGACGCGGTAGGCGTCGAAGACGCCCGGCACCGACCGGACCGCCTTGATCACCGTGTCGAGGTGCTTGGCCTCGGCCATCTCGAAGGTGAACCGTCTCTTGGCCACGCGGTTCCGGGTGGTGGAGAGGTTCGCGCTGAGGATGTTCACGTGCGCGTCGGACAGCACCATCGTGATGTCGGCGAGCAACCGGGCCCGGTCGAGCGCCTCGACCTGGATGTTGACGAGGAACGTCGACTGGCCGGTGGGCGCCCACTCCACCTCGAGCAGCTTCTCGGGGTGGCTCTGCAGCTCGTCGGCGTTGGTGCAGTCGGTGCGGTGCACCGAGACACCGCCGCCCTTGGTGACGAAGCCGAGGATGTCGTCGGGCGGCACCGGGGTGCAGCACTTGGCCAGCTTGACCCAGACGTCGGGCGCGCCCTTGACGATGACGCCGGCGTCGCCGCCGGTGGCCGTCTTGGACCGCCCGCGGCGCCCGGTGATCGTGACCGCCTCGGCCAGGTCCTCCGAGGCGCCCTCGGTGCCGCCGTGCTCCTCGATGACCCGGCGCACGACGGCCTGGGCTGACAGGTTGCCCTCGCCCACCGCGGCGTACAGCGCCGAGACGTCAGCGATCTTGAAGTGCGAGGCGGCCAGCATCAGCGACTCGTGGGAGAGCAGCCGCTTGAGCGGGAGCCCCTCCTTGCGCATCAGCTTGGCGATCTGGTCCTTGCCGCGCTCGACCGCCTCCTCGCGGCGCTCCTTGGTGAACCACTGGCGGATCTTGGAGCGGGCCCGCGGCGACCGGACGAAGGTGAGCCAGTCGCGGGAGGGCCCGGCGTTCTGCGCCTTGGAGGTGAAGACCTCGACCACGTCGCCGTTCTCGAGGGTCGACTCCAGCGGCACCAGCCGGCCGTTGACCCGCGCGCCGATGGTGTGGTGCCCGACCTCGGTGTGCACGGCGTAGGCGAAGTCGACCGGCGTGGCGCCGGAGGGCAGCGCGATGACGTCGCCGCGCGGGGTGAAGACGTAGGTCTCGGCGCGGTTGATCTCGAAGCGCAGCGACTCCAGGAACTCACCCGGGTCCTCCACCTCGCTCTGCCAGTCGAGGAGCTGGCGCACCCAGTTCATGTCGTCGACGTCGCCGAGCTTGTCGGTGTCGAGGCCGGCCCGGCCGTCCTCCTTGTACTTCCAGTGCGCCGCGACGCCGTACTCCGCCCGGCGGTGCATGGCGAAGGTCCGGATCTGCATCTCCACCGGCTTGCCCTGCGGCCCGATCACCGTGGTGTGCAGGGACTGGTACATGTTGAACTTCGGCATCGCGACGTAGTCCTTGAACCGGTTCAGGACCGGGTTCCAGCGCGAGTGCAGCACGCCCAGGACCGAGTAGCAGTCGCGGTCGTCCGCCACCAGGATGCGGATGCCGACCAGGTCGTAGATGTCGGAGAACTCGCGGCCGCCGACGATCATCTTCTGGTAGATCGAGTAGTAGTGCTTCGGCCGGCCGGTGACGGTGGCCTTGATCTTGGCCTCGCGCAGGTCCTTCTCGACCTCAGTGATGACCTGGGCCAGGAACTGGTCGCGCGAGGGCGCCCGCTCAGCCACCATCCGCACGATCTCGTCGTAGATCTTGGGGTGCAGGGTCGCGAACGCGAGGTCCTCGAGCTCCCACTTGATCGTGTTCATGCCGAGGCGGTGGGCCAGCGGCGCGTAGATGTCGAGGGTCTCGCGGGCGACCCGCTCCTGGGTCTCCTGGCGGACGTAGCGCAGGGTGCGCATGTTGTGGAGGCGGTCGGCGAGCTTGATGACCAGGACCCGGATGTCGCGCGACATCGCGACGATCATCTTGCGGATGGTCTCGGCTTGGGCCGAGTCGCCGTACTTGACCTTGTCGAGCTTGGTCACGCCGTCGACGAGCTGGGCCACCTCGTCGCCGAAGTCGGCCCGCACCTGCTCGAGGGTGTACGGCGTGTCCTCGACGGTGTCGTGCAGGAGCGCGGCGACCAGCGTCGACTCCGTCATGCCGATGTCGGCCAGGATGGTGGTCACGGCGAGCGGGTGGGTGATGTAGGGGTCACCGCTCTTGCGCATCTGGGTGCCGTGCATCTCGGCGGCGGTGTTGTAGGCCCGCTCGAGCAGGGCCAGGTCGGCCTTGGGGTGGTTGGTCCGTACGGCGCGGAACAGCGACTCGAGCACCTGGTTGCCGGGCTGGCTGCGGGTGGCGACCCGGGCCAGCCGGGCCCGCATCGACCGCGTGGCGACCGGGCCGGGGCTGGAGGTGGTGCCCTGGCCCCGCTCCTCGGCGCGGGCGGAGTTGCGGCGCGGCCGGGCCCGCTCGACCGGACGCTCGGCCGGCTTGTCGGCCGGCTTCTCCACCGGCTGCTCCACGGGCGCGTCGACGGCCTGCGCCCTGGTCGGGGCGAGCTCCTCCGTGCGCTCCTCGGTCACTTCACCAGCCTACGCGTCGAAGCCGGGGGCCACGCCTCACGATGCACCCACCGCCCGCAGCCGCGTTCAGACGGTGAGCAGGCTGTGCAGCGGCAGGTCGCCGATGGTGGCCCGGCCGGGCAGGAAGCTCAGCTCCATCAGGACCGCCACCCCGACGGCCACGCCGCCGCAGGACTCCACCAGCTCGCGGGTGGCGGCGACGGTGCCGCCGGTCGCCAGCACGTCGTCGACCAGCAGCACCCGCTCCCCCGGCGCGATCGCGTCGCGGTGCAGCTCCAGCGTGGCCTCGGCGTACTCCAGGGCGTAGGAGACGGCGTAGGTCGCCCGCGGCAGCTTCCCGCTCTTGCGGACCGGCACGAAGCCGGCGCCCAGGGCGAGCGCCACCGGTGCGGCCAGGATGAAGCCGCGGGCCTCCATGCCGACGACCTTGTCGACGACCGTGGCCCCCGACTCGTCGCGACCGGCCGCCGCCAGCGCCTCGACCACCGACGCGAACGCCGTGTGGTCGGCCAGCAGCGGGGTGATGTCCTTGAAGACCACCCCGGGCTCGGGGTAGTCGGGGACGTCGACGATCAGCCGCTCCAGCGCCTGCGCCGCGGTCTCGGCACCCGTCCCGGACTGGCTCACCTGGGGGGTCGGCTCACTTGCGCTTCGAGCGGGGCGCGCGGGTCGGCTGCTGCCGTCCCGACGCCGGGCTCTGCCCGACCGGGCGCTGCGGGGTGGGGACCACCCGGCCGCGGCCCATCGCCTCGGGACCCGAGCCGGCCCGCGGCTCGTCGAAGTCGTCCAGGTCGTCGTCGAAGTCGTCGTCCCGGTCCTCGACCAGGACCCCGCCGCGGACGTCGGCCGGCTCGTCGACCAGCGGCATGTCGTCCTTGAACACCGGCACCGAGGCGTAGCGGTCGGCGCTGCGCCGCTCGCGGGCCTTGGCCCGGCGCTCGGCCAGGACGACCTCGCTCTCGTTGGCCTTGAGCTGCACCAGCAGCGGCGTGGCGATGAAGATCGAGGAGTAGGCGCCGGCGGCCATGCCGACGAACAGCGCGAGCGCGAGGTCCTTCAGCGAGCTGGCACCGAGCTGAACGGCGCTGACGTAGAGAATCGCGCCGACCGGGATCAGCGCCACCAGCGAGGTGTTGATGGAGCGGACCAGGGTCTGGTTGACGGCGAGGTTGGCGGCCCGCGCGTACGTCGTGCGGCCGGACCGGAGGTTCTTGGTGTTCTCGCGGATCTTGTCGAAGACCACGACGGTGTCGTAGAGCGAGAAGCCCAGGATCGTCAGCAGGCCGGTGACGGTGGCCGGGCTGACCTCGAAGCCGGAGAGCGCGTAGACCCCCACGGTGATGACCATGTCGTGGGCCAGGGCCACGATCGCGGCCACCGACATCTTCCACTCGCGGAAGTAGGCCCAGATGAACAGGATGACCAGGACCAGGAAGACGACCAGGCCGAGGATGGCGCGGTTCTTGACCTCGTCACCCCAGCTGGCACCGATCTGGTCCTGGGAGATGTCGTCCTGGGTCACGCCGACGGTGTCGATGATCGCCTGGGTGACCTGGTCGCTCTCCGCGTCGGTGAGCTGCTCGGTCTGGATCAGGATCGAGCTGGTGCCCGCGGTGGTGACCACCGGCGCATCGGCGTTGTTGATCCCGAGCCCGCCCACCGCGGCGCGCAGGTCGTCGGCGGTGTCCTGGTTGACCTGGGACGAGCTCAGGTTGCTCACGGTGTACTGCGAGCCGCCGGTGAACTCGATGCCGTAGTTGAGGCCCTTGACGCTCAGGCCGACCACGGCGAGCAGGACGATGACGGCGGAGATGGCGTACCAGAGCCACTTGCGACCGACGAAGTCGATCGAGCGGGTGCCGTTGTAGAGGCTGTTGCCGAGCCGGCTGACCTTGCCCATCAGACCGTGCCCTCCTGTGCCGTGCGGGTGGCGGTCGCCACCCGGGGTCGGTCGGGCGCGATCTTGTCGACGCCCAGTGTCTCAGCGCTGAGCCCGGACAGCTTGCCCCCGCCGTTGTAGAAGCGGTGCCGGGCCAGGACCGAGACCAGCGGCTTGGTGAACCAGAAGAAGACCACCAGGTCGATCAGCGTCGAGAGGCCCAGCGCGAAGGCGAAGCCCCGCACCACGCCGGCGGCGAAGATGTAGAGGACCACCGCGGCCAGCAGCGAGACCGCGTCGGCGGCCAGGCAGGTGGCCCGGGCGCGGATCCAGCCGGCCTCCACGGCCACCCGCATCGACCTGCCCTCGCGCATCTCGTCGCGGATGCGTTCGAAGTAGACGATGAAGGAGTCCGCGGTGATGCCGACCGCGACGATCAGTCCGGCGATGCCGGGCAGCGTCAGGGTGAAGTTCGCGGTCTTGGACAGCAGCAGCACCATCGCGTACGTCGCCGCACCGGCCACCAGCAGCGAGCCCACGACGACGATGCCGAGGCCGCGGTAGTAGATCAGGCAGTAGATCATCACCAGCAGCAGGCCGACGATGCCCGCGGTGATGCCCGCGGTGAGCTGGTCACCGGCCAGCGAGGGGCCGACGGTCTCGACGCTGAAGTCGGAGAACGACACCGGCAGCGCGCCGAACTTCAGGCTGGTGGCCAGGCTCTTGGCCGAGGCCTGGGTGAAGTTGCCCTCGATCTGGGCCTGGCCGTTGGTGATGAGCGCGTTCATGGTCGGCGCGGAGAGCACCTGGCCGTCGAGCACCACCGCGAACTGCTTGCAGCCCGGGACGGTGCCGCTCGGGCAGACCAGCGCCTCGGAGATCTTGCTGAAGGCCTTGGTGCCGTCGCCGTTGAAGTCGATGGAGACGACGTAGCCCACGCCGTTCTGCGGGATCTGTGCGCTGGCCGAGTCGAGCTCGCTGCCCTCGATCATGGAGGCGGAGAGCAGGTACTTCTGGGAGACCTGGTTCTCGGCGTCCCACTCGCAGGTGACCAGCGGCTTCTTGGGGTCGTCCTCGACGTTGACCGGCGTGCCGTCCTGGGGGCAGGTGAACGCGTTGTAGGCGTCGATGGCCTCCTGGTTGGGGGCGTCGATCCAGGTCAGCGGGTCGGCGACGTCCTTGCCGCCCTCGGGGCTGGGGATGACCGGGTCGGTCGTCGCGTCGCCGGAGGGCGTGGCGCCGTCGGTCGGGTCGGCGCTCGCCTCGGTCGAGGGGTCGCTCGAGGGGTCCGCCGAGGCCGAGTCGGTCGGGTCCGCGGACTCGGTCGGGCTCGGGCTGGTGGTGTCGGCGCCGCGGTAGCTGGCGCCCGCGCGGTTGGCGCTGCCGGAGGGGGTGGTGGCCTCGGTGGGGCTGGCGCCGTCGGACGGGGCGGTGGTGGCGTCGGCGCTCGGACTGGCCGGCGCGGTCACGCCGGCGCCGGAGCCGTCCTGCGGCGCGGTGGGGTCCTGGGGGGTGGCGCCGGTCCCGGCGGAGGCGCACAGGCTCGGGTCGGAGTCGGAGCAGGCCACCAGGCGGAACCGCAGCTGCGCCTGGCGCTTCACGGTCTCCACCAGGTCGCGACGGCTCTTGCCGGGGATCTCGACGACGATGAACCGGTTGCCCTGGACGGTGACCTCGGCCTCGGCCACGCCGGAGCCGTTGACGCGCTGGTCGACGATCTTGCGGGCCTCGTTGAGGGACTCGCTGCTCGGGTTCCCCTTGGGCGTCAGCCGGATGCTCGTGCCGCCCTGGAGGTCCAGGCCGAGCTCCGGCTTCCAGGTGCCCGCGAGGGCCACGAGCCCGAAGGCGATCGCCAGCCCGAGGAAGAACACCCCGAGGGTGCGTCCGGGCCGGGCGGTCTTGCGTGCCATCTCAGTTCTCCTCCGAGACTTCACCGGTGTCTGTGGGTGCTGCGTCCTCGTGTGCGGCCTCGTCGTGGAGCACCCGGCCGACCGCGCCGCGGGCGACCTTGATGGTCACCCCGTCAGCGATCTGGACCTGGGCCACGTCCTCGTCGAGGCTGCGGATGGTGCCGTAGACACCCGAGGTGAGGATCACCTCGTCCCCCACCTCCAACGTGGACTGCATGTGCACGAGTTCCCGTTGACGCCGGGCCTGTGGCCGCACGAGGAGCAGCCAGAGCAGGAGGGCGAACCCCACCAGGGTGAGCACCGGGACGATTTCTTGCACGAGGGCGCAGTCTACGGCGGGGTCGTCTCAATGCCGCATCGGCACGGGAGACCCCATCGCTCCCCGGATCACTCCTCGAAGAGCGTCGGCTCCGCGGTCGCGGGTGCGGCGAGCCCGAGGTGCTGCCAGGCGGCCGCTGTGGCCACCCGGCCCCGCGGCGTACGGGCCAGGAAGCCCTGCCGGACCAGGAACGGCTCGGCCACCTCCTCGACCGTCTCGCGCTCCTCGCCGACGGCCACGGCGAGCGTCGAGAGCCCGACCGGCCCGCCGCCGAAGCGCCGGCACAGCGCGTCGAGGACCGCCCGGTCCAGCCGGTCCAGCCCGAGCTCGTCGACCTCGTAGAGGTCCAGCGCGGCGTGCGCCACCTCGAGCGTGACGGTGCCGTCGGCGCGCACCTGGGCGTAGTCGCGGACCCGGCGGAGCAGCCGGTTGGCGATCCGCGGGGTGCCGCGGGACCGCGAGGCGATCTCGGCGGCGCCGTCGTCGCGGATCGGTACGCCGAGCAGCCCGGCGGAGCGGTGGACGATGAGGTCCAGCTCGGCGGGGTGGTAGAACTCGAGGTGGCCGGTGAAGCCGAACCGGTCGCGCAGCGGGCCGGGCAGCAGCCCCGCGCGGGTGGTGGCGCCGACCATGGTGAAGGGCGGGATCTCCAGCGGGATGGCGGTGGCGCCCGGGCCCTTGCCGATCACCACGTCGACCCGGAAGTCCTCCATGGCCAGGTACAGCATCTCCTCGGCCGCCCGCGACATCCGGTGGATCTCGTCGATGAACAGCACGTCGCCGTGGTTCATGCCCGACAGGATCGCGGCCAGGTCGCCGGCGTGGGTCAGGGCCGGGCCGCTGGTCAGGCGGAGGGGTACGCCGACCTCGGCCGCGATGATCATCGCCAGCGTGGTCTTGCCCAGTCCGGGTGGCCCGGAGAGCAGCACGTGGTCGGGAGCCCGCTCGCGCAGCCGGGCCGCCTCGAGCACCAGCCCCAGCTGGTCGCGCACCCGCTGCTGGCCGATCACCTCGTCGAGGGTCCGCGGCCGGAGCGCGGCCTCGATCGCCCGCTCGTCGGGCTCGGCCTCGGGTGCGGTGAGGTCCTGGTCCATGCTCAGGCCCGGCTCAGGGTCTGGAGAGCCAACCGCAGCAGCGCGCCGACGTCGGGCGAGTCGCCGGCCTGGTCGGCCACCGAGTCGACCGCCCGCTCGGCCTCACGGGCCGGCCAGCCCAGGCCGGTGAGGCCCTGGTGGACCTGGTCGCGCCAGGTCTCGGTCGCGGGCAGCGCGAGGCGCCCGGCGGTGCCGATCGGGCCACCGAGGCGGTCCTTGAGCTCGAGGATGATCCGCTGGGCCACCTTCTGGCCGATGCCCG
This sequence comes from uncultured Nocardioides sp., assembly GCA_964514085.1. Lineage (GTDB taxonomy): Bacteria > Actinomycetota > Actinomycetes > Propionibacteriales > Nocardioidaceae > Nocardioides. Next base: position 509 of record CAZEPK010000051.1, on the reverse strand, counting down.
GCACCTTGGTCAGGGTCTTCACGTCGTCACCGGCCACGGCCGAGCGCAGCGTGTCGGGGCTGAGCACCGCGAGCATGGCCTGGGCCAGCTTGGGTCCCACGCCGCTGGCGGTCTGCACCAGCTCGAAGATCGCCTTCTCGTCCTCGTCCAGGAAGCCGAACAGCGTCAGCGAGTCCTCGCGGACCACCATGCTCGTCGGCAGGGTCGCGACCTGCCCGGTGCGCAGGGTGGCCAGCGTGCCGGGCGTGCAGATGAGCTCGAGCCCGACTCCCCCGACCTCCACCACGGCGCTGGACAGCGTGACCGCGGCCACCGGTCCCTTCACGAAGGCGATCATGCGAGCCGTGCTCCTGCCTTGACCAGGGCGGCGTCGATGCGGGCCTGCGCGCCGCCGCGCCAGATGTGGGTGATGGCCAGCGCCAGCGCGTCGGCGGCGTCCGCGGGCTTGGGGGCCGCGTCGAGGCGGAGGATCCGCGTGACCATGGCCCCGACCTGGGCCTTGTCGGCCC
>CAZEPK010000050.1:4906-19510 GCA_964514085.1 uncultured Nocardioides sp. | reverse complement strand
AGGTCGGCGACGAGGTCGCCGTCGACGAGCCGCTGCTCGAGGTCTCCACCGACAAGGTCGACACCGAGATCCCCTCCCCCGTGGCAGGGACCCTGCTGGAGATCAAGGTCGAGGAGGACGAGACGGTCGAGGTCGGCGCCGAGCTGGCGCTGATCGGCTCCGGCCAGCCCTCGGCCGGCGACTCCGGCGGCGACTCCAGCGGCTCCGCCGAGGACAGCAGCCCCTCCGCCGAGGACACCGACGACGACACCGGCGGTGGCGGCGAGGACAAGGCCCAGGAGCGGGCCGAGGTCCAGGCCGAGGAGGTCCAGGACGCCGAGCCGGAGCCGGAGAAGCAGCCGGAGCCCGAGAAGCAGGCCGAGCCGGAGCCGCAGAAGCAGCCGGAGCCGGAGCCCGAGCCGGAGCAGCAGCCCGAGCCCGAGCCGGCTCCCCGCGCCGAGGAGGCGCCAGTCCCGGGCCAGGCGCCGGAGGGCACGCCCACCGCGGGTCCGAGCGGCTCCGAGGAGGGTGCCGGCTACGTCACCCCCCTGGTCCGCAAGCTGGCCGCCCAGCACGGCGTGGACCTGTCCACGGTCTCGGGCACCGGGGTCGGCGGCCGCATCCGCAAGCAGGACGTCCTCGAGGCGGCCCGCCAGGCCGAGCAGGCGACCCAGGCCCAGCCGGCAGCACCGGCCGCCGCAGCGGCCTCCCCTGTGGCACCGGCGGCGCAGGCGCCGTCGATCACCCCCGACGCTCGTCGCGGGACGACCGAGAAGATCAGCCGGCTGCGCAAGATCATCGCCGAGCGGATGATCGACTCGCTGCAGACCTCGGCCCAGCTCACGCAGGTGGTCGAGGTCGACGTCACCAACATCGCGCGGCTGCGGGAGTCCGTGAAGGCGGAGTTCCTGGCCCGGGAGGGCGTGAAGCTCAGCTACCTGCCGTTCTTCGCCAAGGCAGCGATCGACGCGCTGAAGGAGCACCCGAAGCTCAACGCCACGATCGACGCCGAGGCCGGCGAGATCACCTACTTCGACCGCGAGAACATCGCCTTCGCCGTCGACACCGAGAAGGGCCTGCTGACCCCGGTGGTCAAGGACGCGGGCGACCTGTCGGTCGCCGGTCTGGCCAAGAAGATCGCCGACGTGGCCGAGCGCACCCGGACCAACAAGATCGGCCCGGACGAGCTCTCCGGTGGCACCTTCACCATCACCAACCTCGGCAGCGTCGGGGCGCTCTTCGACACCCCGATCATCAACAAGCCGCAGGTGGCGATCCTGGGTCCGGGAACCGTGGTCAAGCGTCCGGTGGTGATCGACGACCCCAACCTGGGCGAGACGATCGCGGTCCGCTACATGGTCTACCTGGCGCTGACCTACGACCACCGCCTGGTCGACGGCGCCGACGCGGGCCGCTTCCTGCAGGACGTGAAGCGGCGGCTGGAGGCGGGCGCCTTCGAGGTCTGAGGACCGGTTCCTAGGTGGGACCAGGTACGACTGACCCCGTGAGCCACCTCCTCCTCGCCGGCGCGTCCGGCTTCCTCGGCACCCACCTCCGGCAGGGGCTGGTCGCCCGTGGGCACACGGTCACCAGCCTCACGCGGGGGCAGGCCAGCGGCACGGACCAGTCGGCGTGGGACCCCTACGCCGGCCGGCTCGACCCCGCGGCCGTCGAGGCCGCCGACGTGGTGGTCAACCTGGCGGGGTCGCCGACCGCCGGCAACCCGCACTCCGCGACCTGGGCCCGCGAGCTCCGGGAGAGCCGCGTCACCACCACCCGGGTCCTGGCCGAGGCGATCGCCGGGTCCGAGCGCAAGCCGGCCTTCCTGGCCGGCAACGGCATCTCCTTCTACGGCGACCGGGGCCAGGAGGTGCTGGACGAGTCGAAGGACAGCCGCGGCGACTCCCTGCTCACCGGGGTCACCCGTGAGTGGCAGGCCGCCGCGGAGCCGGCGAGCGAGGCGGGCGCGCGGGTCTGCGTGCTCCGGACCGCACCGGTGATGGACCGGCGCAGCGAGCCGCTCAAGCAGCTCCGGCTGCTCTTCCTGTCCGGGCTCGGCGGCAAGCTCGGTGACGGCCGCCAGCGGATGGCGATGATCTCGCTCCGCGACTGGGTGGGCGCGACCATCCACCTGGCCGAGCACGCCGACGCGTCGGGACCCTTCAACCTCTGCTGCGCGGAGACCCCGACGAACGCCGAGTTCACCAAGGCCCTGGCCGCCCAGCTGCACCGCCCGTCGTTCGCCAGCGTCCCGAAGGCGCTGCTCAAGGTGGGCGCCGGCAAACTGGCGCCCGAGCTGCTCGGCTCCATGAACGTGGTCCCGGCAGCGCTGGAGGCCTCGGGCTACCGGTTCCAGGACCGCGACGTCGACGCGGTCCTGCGGGCGGGGCTGGCCGGCTCCGCCTGAGATCGGCGCAGCGCGCGTCCCTCAGCCGCCGGCCGGGAGCACCGCGGCGACCCGCCACGCCCCCTGGACCCACCGCAGCCGGACGGTGCGCGAGGTCGCCCCGTCACGGGGCAACGGCCAGCGGTGCCCATCGGCGGCGGCCGTCCCGCCCACCACGCGGTCGGTGACCTGCAGCGTCCAGCTGGACGCGGTGCGCCCGAGCACCCGTACGGCGAGCAGCTGGGTGTGGAGGTCGGTCACCGTGAGGCCCCGGCCGACCCAGGCCCGCAGCATCGCCCGGTCGCGGCGCCCGGCCTGCGAGCCGTGGGTGTAGAGCGGGCGCAGCAGGTGCGGTGACCCGCGGGCCCAGGCCTCGGCGCGGCGCGCGTCCCAGGCCCGGAGCAGCTCGATCGGGGGCGGCCACACCAGTGCTGGAAGCACGGCGGCGAGGACGCCGACCGGCTCGGCGGGCCCTGCGTGCGTCGCCGCGCCGTGGTGCGGCAGGTCGCCGCCCGTCCCCGACCGGTCCCGCACCGCGGCCACCGCGGGCCACGCCGAGGCGAGGACGACCGCAACCAGCAGGGCCGCCAGCGGCGTCTTCCGAGACATGACCACAGGTCTACCGCGGCACGCCGCCCGTCCGCCGAGCTCCTCCACAGGCACGCGCGGACGGCACACTGACCGCGTGCCGCGCCGCCGAACGCTCCTCCGGGGCGGCCTGGGACTGGCCGCGGCGGCGGTCGTGGGCGCCGGGGTCGGCATCGAGCGGGGCGTGCTGCCGGGCCGCCCCTTCCTGCAGGAGCACCTCGGCCTCGACGGCGAGGACGGCGTCGTCCCCGACCTCGAGCCGGGTCCGGTGCTCGAGGACTCCTTCACCAGCGCCGCCCGCGGCGGAGTCGCGGTCGGCTGGTCGCTGGTCCTGCCGCCCGGCGGTCGCGGGGCCGCGCTCCCCGTGGTGGTCGCGCTGCACTGGCTGGGCGCCGACCACACCGCGCTGAGCGGCCCGTCACTGGGCCTGGACCGCTACCTCGCCCAGCACGTCGCCGACGGCGGCCCCGCCTTCGCCATCGCCGCACCCGACGGCGGGCGGGGCTACTGGCACCCCCACGACGGCGACGACGCCGGCGCCATGGTCCTCGACGAGCTGCTGCCGATCCTGGCCGACCGCGGCTACGACACGACCGCGATCGGCCTCCTGGGCTGGTCGATGGGCGGGTACGGCGCCCTGCGGCTCGCCGGACTCCGCGGGGCCGCCGGCACCACGGCCGTCGTGGCGAGCAGCCCGGCGCTCTGGACCGACGGCGAGGACGCCTCCCCCAGCGGCTTCGCCGACGCAGCGGAGTACGCCGCGTTCTCGGTCGTCGGCGACCAGGACACGCTGGCCGGCGTCCCCGTGCGGGTCGACGTCGGCACCGGCGACCCCTTCTACCGGGACGTGCAGGACTACGTGGACGGCTTCACCGCGACCACGGAGGTCACCAGCACCTTCACGCACGGTGGGCACACCCCCGGCTACTGGCGCCGGATGCTGCCTGCGCAGCTGTCCTGGCTGGGCTCGGCGCTGAGCGCTACGCCGTGACGGCCGGGTCGTGGGCTCGGGAGGTCACGATCCGCAGCGAGGCCTGGAGGGCGGCGAACTCGTCGTCGTCCAGCCCCAGGACGCTCTTGACCTGGCACTGGATCCCGTGGGCGTGCGCACCCAGCGACCTGCCGTGGTCGGTCAGCCCGATCTCCACCAGCCGCTCGTCGCCGCTCGCGCGCTCCCGGGTCACCAGCCCGGCGACCTCCATCCGCCGGAGCAGCGGGGTCAGCGTGCCGTGGTCGAGGTGGAGGGCCGCGCCGAGGTCGCGGACGTGCTGGCTCCCCTCGGTCCAGAGGACCAGGAGGACGAGGTACTGCGGGTAGGTGATGCCCAGCTCGCCCAGGAGCGGGCGGTACAGCGAGGTCACCGCCCGCGACGCGGCGTACAGGTCGAAGCAGAGCTGTTCGTCCAGCGTCGGCGGGCGGGTGGAGGACACGAACCGCATTCTGCCACTGAAGAGGCCCGTCTTGTGCCAAAGTGTCTTGTGCACAAGGTTTCGGCCGAGTGAACTGTCCACGGGGGTCCCACGCACGACGAGCGGAGCCTCGCGCATGTCCCACACCGACACCCTCCCGGGCCGCCCGGTCGCGGAGCTGCTGGTGGCCTGCGGACGCGGTGACGAGTCGGCCTTCGCCCAGCTGTACGACGCCACGTCGTCGCGGGTGCACGGCCTGACGCTGCGCGTCCTGCGCGACCCTGCGCAGGCCGAGGAGGTCACGCAGGAGGTCTACCTCGTCGTCTGGCAGACCGCGGCACGCTTCGACCCGTCCCGCGGGACCCCGCTGGCCTGGCTCCTCACCATCGCGCACCGCAAGGCGGTGGACCGGGTGCGGAGCTCGGAGGCCTCACGGCGGCGCGAGGCGTCCGAGCACGCCCTCGGCGAGCGGACCCGGGGGACCGTCGAGGTCCCCGGCGAGGGGTGCGGCCAGGAGGTCCGCACCGCCCTCCGGTCGCTGAGCGGCGCCCACCGCGAGGCGATCGAGCTGGCCTACTTCGGTGGGTTCACCCACCACGAGGTCAGCGTCCTGCTCCAGATCCCGCTCGGCACGGCGAAGAGCCGCATCCGCGACGGGCTCCTGCGCCTGCGGCAGCTGATGGCCCCCGTGGACCCGCAGCCGGCCTGAACGGCTCTCCCCACCAACCGCGGGTAGGGTCGGGACGTGGGAGATCCCGTGTTCGAGGTGGTCGGCACCGGCGCTGACGCCGTGGACTACCTCGACGCCTGGGACCTGCAGCGGCGGGTGCACGCCGAGGTCGTGGCTGGCGAGCGCCCCGACACCGTGCTCCTGCTGGAGCACCCCCCGACCTACACCGCGGGCAAGCGCACCGAGCCGCACGAGCGCCCCGCGGACAGCGGCGGTGCCCCGGTCGTCGAGGTCGACCGCGGCGGCAAGATCACCTTCCACGGGCCGGGCCAGCTGGTGGCCTACCCCATCGTGCGGCTGCCCGGGCACGTGCTGGTCGTCGACTTCGTGCGGCGTCTGGAGGAGGCGATGATCGCGACCTGCGCCGACCTCGGCGTGGCCACCGCCCGGGTGCCGGGCCGCAGCGGCGTCTGGCTGCGGGCCGACGAGGTCCGGCCCGAGCGCAAGGTCGGCGCCATCGGGCTCCGTGTCTCCCAGGGCGTCACGATGCACGGGATCGCGCTGAACTGCGACGTGGACCTGGGCTGGTACGACCGGTTCGTCCCCTGCGGCATCGCCGACGCCGGCGTCACCACGCTCAGCCTCGAGACCGGCCGGGTCGTGGGCGTCCCCGAGGTCCTGCCCCTCCTCCGGAGTCGCCTGGCCGAGCTGCTGGCCTGGGCGTCGTACGCCGCGACACCCGACTACGAGCCCCGGCCCGACCCGGCGCGGCAACCGCGCATCGAGCTGGTCCGGCCCTGACCTGACGCGCCTCCCGGACTGACCGGCCGCGCCCGGCTACGGTCACCCGGTGAGCGAGGCCGTGGTCGAGATCCGGGGCCTGCGCAAGGAGTACGCCGGCCGCAAGGGCCACCAGGTCGCGGTCGCCGACCTCGACCTCACCGTCCGCGAGGGCGAGGTGCACGGCTTCCTGGGCCCCAACGGGTCGGGCAAGACCACGACCATCCGGATGCTGCTCGGCCTGGCCACCGCCACGCGCGGCTCGATGTCGCTGTTCGGGCTGCCGGTGCCTGAGCAGCTGCCAGCGGTGGTGGGCAGGGTCGGCGCCGTGGTCGAGTCGCCGAAGTTCTCGCCCAACTTCACCGGCCGCCAGAACCTCCTGCTCCTGGCCCGCTCCGTCGGCGTACCCGACGCGCGGGTCGACAGCGCCATCGAGACCGTCGGGCTGCACGGCCGGGAGAAGGGCCGCTACAAGACCTACTCCCTGGGCATGAAGCAACGCCTCGCGATCGCGGCCACGCTGCTCAAGGACCCGCGGCTGCTCATCCTCGACGAGCCGACCAACGGCCTGGACCCGGCCGGCATCCGCGAGGTGCGGGAGGTGATCCGGGGGCTGGGCGAGGCCGGCGTCACCGTGCTGCTCAGCTCGCACATCCTGGCCGAGGTGCAGCAGGTGTGCACCACGGCCACCATCATCGGCAGCGGGCGGACCCTGGCCAGTGGCTCGGTGGCCGACCTGATCGGCCGGACCACCAGCCACCGCGTGGTGGCGCCCGACCTCGAGGCGGCGCGAGCCGCGCTGGTCGCTGCGGGCCTGACCGTGAGCGACGGCGAGGCCGGCAGCCTCGTCGTGGCCACGGAGCAGCCGGGCGAGATCACCCGCGTCCTGGGCCAGGCCTCGGTCTGGCTCACCCAGCTCAGCCCGGTCGGAGGCGACCTCGAGTCGACGTTCCTCTCGCTCACCGAGCGCGACCGGATGGGAGGGGGGCCCTCGTGATCCGGCTCCTCCGGGTCGAGCTGACCCGTCTGCTGTGGCGTCGGGCCGCCGTCGCGCTGATGGCGTTGGGGGTGGTGGCGACCGTCGCCATCTTCGTCGGGACCGTGCTGACGACCAGCGAGCAGTCCATCGACGACCTGGTCGACGACTACGGGACCGTGGTCTCCGACGAGTACGCCGACTGCCTGCAGCACCCGCGCCAGCACGGCGTCCCCGACGTCACCCTGCCCGAGGACCAGCTCGCCACAGCGTGCGAGCAGCTCGTCGCCCAGAGCTGGGGGCACAGCCAGCTGGACCTCGTGGAGCAGCGCGGGGGCAGCGGGGTCGCGGTCATCGTGATGCTCACCCTGGCGCTGCTGCTGGCCGGCACGACGTTCGCCGGCCACGACTGGAACACCGGCTCGATGGCCAACCAGCTGCTCTTCGAGCCGCGCCGCAGCCGGGTGTGGGGCGCCAAGCTGGCCGCCGTCGTGGTGGCGGGCGGCGCCCTGGCCCTGGCGGTGCTGGTCGCCTACTGGACCGGGCTCTACGCCGTGGCCTCGAGCCGCGACCTGGTCATCCCCGACCAGGCGGTGTCGGCGGCCTACAAGCAGGCAGTCTTGGGCGCACTGCTCGTGGCCGGCGCGGCGGGGCTCGGCTACGCGCTCACGATGCTGCTGCGCAGCACGGTCGGGACGCTCGGGCTCCTCTTCGGCGCCGGCGTCGTCGGGATCGTCCTGACCCAGGCCCTCGGGGTGACTTCCCTCGAGCGGTTCATGCCGTGGGGCAACTTCACGGCGTTCGCGATCGGGACCTACGAGGCGTACGACTACGACAGCTGCTTCAGCACCGGCTACGACGGTGGCTGCGAGCCCACGGTGCTGCTCCACCGGGCCGACGGTGCTGTCTACTTCGTGGTCCTCCTGACGGTCTTGGCCCTGTTCTCCCTGCTCGCCTTTCGTCGTCGCGACGTGCCCTGAGTCAGAGCTGCTCGGTGTAGTGCGCGGAGGTGGCCGGGTAGTAGTCGCGCTCGAAGTCGCGCCGCCCCGGGTCCTCGCCGGTCAGGACGTCGACGAGCCGGTCGAGGTAGTAGTCCCAGCCCGGCGCGACGTCGCCCACCTGATCCAGGGCGATCCCGGGCTGGCTGAAGGTCAAGGTCGTCAACCCGTCGTCGTGGGTGAGGTCGAGGTCGAGCAACCACTGCGCGTCGCCGACCTGCGTGGTCACGTGGAGCCGGTGCGGCGGCTCGCAGACCCGGATGACCAGCGGGTCGCCGTCCTCCTGGCCCTCGAAGGTCATGGCGAAGGCCACGCTGCCGGTCGCCGGGTCGCCGGTCCACGTGCCGATCCAGCGGGCCAGCCGCTCCGGCTCGGTGACCGCGGCCCACACGTCCTCGATCGGGGCCGCGAAGGTGCGCACCTGGACCAGCACGGCCTGGCCGTCGCGCTGCTCGATCCGGCCGGTCGGGTTCGTGGTCATGCGCTCTCCTCGTGCTCGTCGTGTCGGGGCTCCGGAGCGGCACGCCGCCGCTCGCGACCGGTCCGGCGGACCTCGGTCTCCAGGGCGTCGAGCGCCTGGTCGGGGAGGGGGTGGGCGGCCAGCGCGGCGACGTACGACGTCACGGGCGCCAGCGCCGTGCGGTCCAACGCGTAGTAGCGCTCCCGGCCGCGGTCGGTCACGGTCACCACGCCGGCCTCCAGCAGCAGCCGCAGGTGCTTGCTGACCGCGGGACGGCTGACGGGCAGGCCCTCGGCGAGGTCGACCACGCGGCGCGGCCCCCCGACCAGCCCGGCCAGCAGGGAGCGGCGCACCGGGTCGGCCAGCGCTCCGAACACGTCCACGAGAAACAGGTAACCATCCGGATACCAATCTCGCAATGGTCACATCCAGTGCGGAGGCGCTCGATGGGTCCGACTGGGTCACCGGCGTAAGGTTGAGACCGTGACTCAGGCCCCTACCGCACCGGACGGTCGCAAGCTCCTGCGTCTGGAGGTCCGCAACGCGGAGACGCCGATCGAGCGCAAGCCCGAGTGGATCAAGACCCGGGCCAAGATGGGGCCGGCCTACACCGAGCTGCACTCCCTGGTGAAGTCCGAAGGGCTGCACACGGTCTGCCAGGAGGCGGGCTGCCCCAACATCTTCGAGTGCTGGGAGGACCGCGAGGCGACGTTCCTCATCGGTGGCGACCAGTGCACCCGGCGCTGCGACTTCTGCCAGATCGACACCGGCAAGCCGCAGCCGCTGGACCGCGACGAGCCCCGCCGGGTGGCGGAGTCGGTGCAGAAGATGGAGCTGCGCTACGCCACCATCACCGGCGTCGCCCGCGACGACCTCGAGGACGGCGGCGCCTGGCTGTACGCCGAGACCGTGCGGGTCATCCACGAGCTCAACCCCGGCACCGGGGTGGAGAACCTCATCCCCGACTTCAACGGCAAGCCCGGCCTGCTCCGCGAGGTCTTCGAGAGCCGCCCCGAGGTGCTGGCGCACAACGTCGAGACCGTGCCGCGCATCTTCAAGCGGATCCGGCCGGCCTTCCGCTACGAGCGCTCCCTCGACGTGCTGACCCAGGCCCGCGACTTCGGCCTGGTCACCAAGTCGAACCTCATCCTGGGCATGGGCGAGACCCGCGAGGAGGTCAGCCAGGCGCTGCGCGACCTGCACGCGGCCGGCACCGAGCTGATCACCATCACCCAGTACCTCCGCCCCTCGCTGCGGCACCACCCCGTCGAGCGGTGGGTCAAGCCCGAGGAGTTCGTCGAGCTGGCCGCCGAGGCCGAGGAGATCGGGTTCTCCGGGGTGCTCTCGGGGCCGCTGGTGCGTTCGTCGTACCGCGCCGGACGGCTGTACCGTCAGGCCATGGACGCCCGCCAGGGCGCTCCTGCCTGAGCACAGCCGGGCACCGCCTGACCCGCACGAAAGAGACACATGTCGAACACCAAGGCCGAGGCCGGCGCGAGCGAGGCCAAGACCGGCCGGATCCAGCAGTTCCGCCAGACCTACACGCTGACGAAGAAGACCGATCCCCGCATCGGGCTGTGGATCCTGGGCGCCTTCCTCCTGGTCGGCGCGCTCGGGTTCGTGGTCTTCGCCTTCCTGCTGCCGGGCGAGGGCGTCCTGGCCTGGGTCATGGCAGTGGTCGGCGCCGTCCTGTTCGGCACCCTGGCCGCGCTCATCGTGTTCGGCCGCCGGGCCCAGAAGTCGGCGTACGCCCAGATGGAGGGGCAGCGCGGGGCCTCGGGGGCAGCGCTGCGGATGCTGCGCCGCGGCTGGAAGACCTACGAGGAGCCGGTCGCGGTGACCAAGCAGATGGACGTGGTCTACCGCGTCGTCGGCCCGCCCGGGATCGTCCTCATCGGTGAGGGCAGCAGCCCCAGCCGGCTGCGCCAGCTGATGGTGAGCGAGCGGCGCAAGCACGAGCGGGTGGCCTCCGAGGTGCCCATCCACGAGGTCGTCGTCGGCAACGGCGAGGGCGAGGTGCCGCTGCCCAAGCTGGTGCGCCACGTGCAGAAGCTCGGCCGCGACGTGAAGCCCGCCGAGATGACCGACATCCTGAACCGGATCAAGGCGCTCGACGCCAACCGGTCGGCGATCCCGATGCCCAAGGGACCGATGCCCACGAGCATGAAGGGGCTGCGCGGCAACCTGCGGGGCCGGTGACCTCCGTCCTGCTGGTGGGGCTGGGCCGGATCGCGCAGACCCACCTGGTCGTCCTCGACCGGCTTCCCGGAGTCGACGTGGTGGCCGGGGTGGACCCGGCGCCGGCGTACGCCGTGCCGTTCCCGGTCCTCGGCTCGCTGCACGAGGCGCTGGCCCTGGAGCCCGAGATCGTGGTCCTGGCCACGCCGACCGACTCCCACCTGGCCCTGGCGGACCTCCTGCTCTCGACCACCGCCGCGCTGGTGCTCTCCGAGAAGCCGCTGGCCCGCACCGCCACGGAGATCGAGGGCCTGCAGTCGCGGCACTCCCCCGCCGTCGTGGCCGCCCGGCTCAAGGTGGCCCACCACTTCGCCTTCTCCCCCGAGGTCGAGTGGGCCGCGCGGGTCGTGGCCGCGCACCCGGAGTGGGGGCCGCCCACGCTGGTGACCGCGATGTCGACCGACGCCTACGTCACCCTCACCCCCTCGCAGCGGGCGAGCCTGGTCTCGAGCTTCGTCGACTCGGCCCCCAACCAGCTCAGCGTGGCCTCGGCGTTCACCGGCGACTGGACCGTCCGGACCCACGCCGACCGCGGTGACCGCGCCGTCACCACGCTGGACCACGCCGGTGGGCGCACCGTCCTGTCCTCGAGCTGGCTGGCCGGCGACAGCAGCAAGCACACCAGCCTGGAGTTCCTCGGCGGACAGGTGCGGGTGCACGTCGAGCACTCCTCGATGACCGTGCTCGTCACCGAGGGGGACCGGGTCACGTCCCACACGGCGTACGCCGACACCGTCGAGCGCAAGCAGGCGCACTACCTCGGGCTCTACGACGCCCTGCTGCACCGGCCCGACGACCCGCGGCTGGGCGTCGGGCTGGCCCTGCGCATCGCGCGGCTGCTCGAGGACGCGGCGGCCCTCCCGCCGGCCCCGGTGGAGTGGGACCAGGTCGCCGCGCAGGCGCCCTAGGAGTCCGTGCCCCCCGTCCCCGGCATCGAGGTGACCTCGTCGCTGGGCGGTGCCTCGATGTCCACGTCGGCGCCCCAGTCGGAGAACGTCATCGAGGTGCTGGCCGGCCCGAAGTCGCCGGAGAACTTCCGGATCAGCCCGTCGTCGTCGAACCACCACTCCTGGGTGACCGTCGCGGGCAGCGAACCGGCCGCTCCCGCGGCCGAGGGCATGGAGGCCAGGAGCTTCTGGGTGTCCACCGTCGCGGTGTAGTGCTCGAGCGACTCCCCGTCGACCTCCTGGGTGTCGTGGCTGGCCGAGGTGACGGCAGAGGCGAAGTTCTCCAGGGTCTTGGTCACGTCGAAGAGGTCGGCCATCCCGCCGAGCGGGCCGCTGGGGTCGTCGAGCGGGAAGGAGACCCACTGGTCGCCGAACGAGGGCGACTTGAGGTACATCGTCCCGTCGACCATCCGCACCTCGACCTTGCCCCCGAGCTGGGCCAGGTCCATCGTCATCGCGAGCTCCGGCGGCTTCGCGGAGTAGTCGGCGTCGCCCTCGGCCGTGCCTGCGCCCGTGGCGCCGCCGAGGTCCATCGTGACGTGGGCGGTGGTGGCGTTGTCGAGCGCGGCCTTCATCACCGCGGCGAAGTCGGCGGCGCTCACCGCCTCCCCGACGGTCGGCGGACCCGACTCGCCCGCCGACGTGCTGCTCGACGCGTCGGGCGTGGACGACGCTGAGGGGGTGGCGGACGCCGAGGACGACGACGAGCGGTCAGCCGCCTTCTCGGCGTCGTCGCCGCCACAGCCCGCGAGGGCGAGGACAGCGGTGGTGGCAGCGGCAGCCGAGAGGGCGCGGCGCAGGTCAAGGCTCACTGGGGCTCCCCGAGTAGGTGTGTGCCTACGAGCGTACGGAGCGGTTCCCCATGAGGGAGCGGTACGTCTGGATCGTCACCACGGCGCTCCCTGCGGCGAGGTCGTGCAGGCCGCGCCCGTTGGGCTGGTAGACCAGCGGCGGGACCACGAGGGCGACCAGCAGCTGGCGGGCCAGCGCCAGGTGCGGCGGGACGGGACGCGGGTCGCCGTTCTCCCGCACCACGCGGAGCCGGGTCGCCACCTGCCCGAACGAGCCGCCGCTGAGGGTGGTGAAGAGCGCCGACTCCAGCACGAAGACCCCGAGCACGTAGAGGCTGGCCGACCGGTCCCCTGCCCACTGGTCCACCCCACCGAGGGCGAAGATGACCACCAGCGTCGAGGCGAACCAGTCCACCACCAGCGCCACGATGCGCCGGGCCCACGTCGCGGTCTCCACGGGTCCAGCCTCTCAGGCGGCGGGTGAGCCCGTGGTCCCGGCCGTGCCAGCAGCGGGCCGCGCCGCACCCCGAGCACCTGTTACGCGGCGGAAACAATCACGATACGGTCGAGAAACCGGTCGAACCTAGGTTCAGATCGCCCCGGTGCAGCGTCGCGCCGGCCTCACAACCTGCAGATTTCCGGCTGCCCGCACCTCGAGGGGAACTGCGCCCGCAGCCAAGGAGGACGAATGTTCCAGAACAGCGACGAGCTGCTCAAGTACGTCAAGGACGAGGGCATCGAGATGGTCGACGTGCGCTTCGTCGACCTGCCCGGGATCGAGCAGCACTTCACCGTGCCGGTGTCCTCCTTCGGCCAGGACGTCTTCGACAACGGCCTGGCCTTCGACGGCTCGTCGATCCGCGGCTTCCAGGCCATCAACGAGTCCGACATGGCGCTGTTCCCGGACCCGACCACGGCGTTCCTCGACCCGTTCCGCACGGCCAAGACGCTGAACCTGAGCTTCTTCATCCACGACCCGATCACCGGCGAGGCCTACAGCCGCGACCCGCGCAACATCGCGCGCAAGGCCCTGACCTACCTGGGCACGACGGGCATCGCGGACACGGCGTTCTTCGCCCCCGAGGCGGAGTTCTACATCTTCGACTCCATCCGCTACTCCACCGGCGCCAACGAGGGCTACTACCACATCGACTCCGTCGAGGGCTGGTGGAACTCGGGCCAGGAGGGCGACAACCGGGGCTACAAGACCCGCTTCAAGGGCGGCTACTTCCCCGTCGCGCCGTACGACCACTACGGCGACCTGCGCGACGCGATGGTCAAGAACCTCGAGGCCTGCGGCCTGCTGGTCGAGCGCTCGCACCACGAGGTCGGCACGGCCGGGCAGGCTGAGATCAACTACCGGTTCGACACGCTGCTCAAGGCCGCCGACGACGTGATGAAGTTCAAGTACCTCATCAAGAACACGGCCTGGGAGGCCGGCAAGTCGGTCACCTTCATGCCCAAGCCGATCTTCGGCGACAACGGCTCCGGCATGCACGTGCACCAGTCGCTCTGGAAGAACGGCGACCCGCTGTTCTACGACGAGACCGGCTACGGCGGGCTGTCCGACATGGCCCGCTGGTACATCGGCGGCATCCTCCAGCACGCCCCGTCGCTGCTGGCCTTCACCAACCCGACGGTGAACTCCTACCACCGGCTGGTGCCGGGCTTCGAGGCGCCGATCTCGCTCGTCTACTCCAGCCGCAACCGCTCGGCGTCGGTCCGGATCCCGATCACCGGCTCCAACCCCAAGGCCAAGCGCATCGAGACCCGGTTCCCCGACCCGTCGGCGAACCCCTACCTCGCGTTCTCGGCCCTGATGCTCGCCGGTGTGGACGGCATCAAGAACAAGACCGAGCCGGCCGCGCCCATCGACAAGGACATCTACGAGCTGCCGCCGGACGAGATGGCCGAGATCGACCAGGTCCCGACCTCGCTGGGCGCCGTCCTCGAGGCCCTCGAGGCCGACCACGAGTACCTCACGGTCGGCAACGTCTTCACCCCCGACCTGATCGAGACCTGGATCGACTACAAGCGCACCAACGAGATCGCGCCGGTGCAGCTGCGGCCGCACCCGCACGAGTTCGAGCTCTACTACGACATCTAGAGCCCGCTAGCGCGTTGACTCGCGGATCTGGGCCTCGACGCCTTCCGCTGTCCGCAGATCGTCCGCACGAGCCGTCATCGCAGGGTCGATGGCGGCTCGTGTGCTGTCGTCCGAGTCCGGCCCCAGGTCGCTGAAGGTGTCGAGTGCCGTCTTGGCTGACGCGTGTCGCAGGCGCGCCTGGACGACCTCCGCATCGGCGCCACTCCTGACGAGCATCGAGGCGTAGTGGTGACGTAGGTCCTGTGAGCGCAACTCCGGAGACGATCCGGGCAGCT
>CAZEPK010000050.1:0-4896 GCA_964514085.1 uncultured Nocardioides sp. | reverse complement strand
CAGCTTGGCCCTGGTCGCACGCTCGAGGGTCCAGGGGTGCGCGCTGACGACAGAGCTCATCTACCAGCTCGTGGGTCGTGGTGCCCGTCCGTGCGACTGTCTCGTCAGAGCACGCAGAAGCTCAGATTGCCGAGTGAAGCCTCACGCCGATGCGGGGACCGATACGGCACCGCTCTCACGCGGTGGGGGCGGTGCCGTTTCGGCTACCAGGCCTTCGCCGGATGACCCATCCGCGGATGTCGAGCGGAGGCTTGAACCTCGGCAACTGGCCGACCCCGTGGAAACCTTTGGCAAGTCCTTCTGACAACCGTCCTCGATGAAGTTTCATCTACGTGTTGGCTACGGGGGAAATCCGGGGGGATCGAGTACTTGGGCCAACAACCGAACGCCCTCCGCACTGGCTGCGGAGGGCGTTCGTCGTGCTGCACCCCAGCGCTCTCGCGACGAGCGCAGGAGGTCTGGACCGTCCGGGTCGACGTAACGCTGGTGCACGCCGGTGACAGGTGTCCTGTGACTCGTCCCCGAACAAGGAGCACGCATGAGCTACGCCCGCACGTTCGCCGTCGCAGCCACCACAGCCGTCCTGTCGCTGGGAGCGACGCCCCTGGCCCACGCGGACAAGCCCGGCTCGGAGCCATGCGCGAAGCAGGAGCAGAAGGTGACCAAGGCCGAGGACGCACTGGCGCACCTGGCCGAGGTCTTCGCTCACCAGCAGACCAAGGTCGAGCGCCTCGAGGAGCGGCTGGCCGCGGCCACCACGCCGGAGGAGCAGGCCCGTATCCAGGCCAAGCTCGACAAGGCGCTGGCCAAGCAGCAGCACGCCAAGAAGGACAAGAAGGCGCAGCAGCAGCGTCTCGCGAAGGCCGAGGACCGGCTGGCCGATTGCCAGGCCGAGCAGGTCTGACCGGCTCAGCGCCCGCAGTGGGTCGATGGATGACCCAAGACGAACGCCCTCCACACCAGCTCCGCGGAGGGCGTTCGTCCTGCTCTGGGTCGGACGACTGCCAGCACAGGCGCCAGGACCGCTCGGAAGCGTCTGACTCTCCGCTGATCTGACGGAAGACCATGTCGAGGAACTGGGCCACCTCGGGATGAGGCGCATGCGCCGCCACGTTCAGCACCCGGTGCCTGACTGACCGGCCGCACGGCCTGTCCTAGTCTCGGCCTCGCCATGACCCACCACGACGCCGGCTCCGACGCTGCGCCTCCGGGCCGCACCACCGACATCATCCCGATCCGCGAGGCCACGAGGGCGTGGTTCGAGATCTCGCTGCAGACCTTCGGAGGACCGGCCGGGCAGATCGCCGTCATGCAGCGCACGCTGGTCGAGGAGAAGCGGTGGATCGGTCAGCAGCGGTTCCTCTTCGCGCTGTCCTACTGCACGCTGCTGCCCGGCCCCGAGGCCCAGCAGCTGGCGACGTACATCGGGTGGCTGCTCAACGGCGTCAGGGGTGCGCTCATCGCCGGCATCCTGTTCATCCTCCCCGGCGTCGTGGCCCTGCTCGTCCTGTCGGGGATCTACGTCGCTGCCGGTGACACCACCGTCGTGGAAGCCCTCTTCCTCGGGCTCGCCCCGGCGGTCATCGCGATCGTGGTCCAGGCCGTCACCCGGGTGGCCAGCAAGGCGCTCACCCATCCCGCGCTCGTCGGCCTGGCCGTCGTCGCGTTCCTCGCCCTGACGCTGTTCTCGGTGCCGTTCCCGGTCGTGGTCGCCGTGGCCGCGTTGGCGGGCTGGGTCCTCGGCCGCGTGATCCCGCACCTGACCAGACCCAGGGCCGCCGCGCACGACGACGGCCCGCCGCCGCTCATCAGCGACGACGCCCTGCACGCAGAACGCCCCTCCGGTCGCCGGGCCGTCCGCATCCTCGTCGTCGGGCTCACCCTCTGGGCGGCGCCGGTCGCCATCGCCGCGCTGGTCTTCGGGGGCGACAGCATCTACGTCGACCAGGGGCTCTTCTTCTCCGGCGCAGCCGTCGTCACCTTCGGCGGTGCCTACGCCGTCCTGGCCTACGTCGCCCAGCAAGCCGTCAACGTCTACGGCTGGCTGGCACCGGGCGAGATGGTGCGGGGGCTGGCCCTCGCCGAGACCACCCCTGGCCCGCTCATCATGGTGGTCCAGTTCGTCGCCTTCGTGGGCGCCTACCGAGCCCCCGGCGACCTCAACCCCTGGGTCGCCGCCACCATCGCCGCGCTCCTGGTGACCTGGGTGACGTTCGTACCCTGCTTCCTGTTCATCCTCCTCGGAGCCCCTTACGTGGAGCGCCTCCGCGGCAACGAGGCCCTGTCCACCGCGCTCACCGGCATCACCGCCGCCGTCGTCGGCGTCATCGCCAACCTGGCGGTCTACTTCGCCCTGCACACGCTCTTCGACGACACCACGTCGGTGACCACGGGACCGTTCGACTTCCAGGTCCCGGTGCTCGACACCTTCCAGTGGGCCGCGGCTGCCATCACCGTGCTCGGAGGCGCGTTGATCTTCTGGTGCCGCTGGTCCGTCCTGCGCACCCTGGGGGTCTGCGCGGTGACCGGCCTCGTCGTCGGCCTCATGCAGGCAGCTGTCTAGGCGGTTCCGAGGACCGCCGAGGGCCGGGGCACTACCCGTGCACGACCTCGGCGGAGTGCGAGCCGCTGCCGTCCTCCGACCCCAGCTCATCGGCGATCGAGACGACCAGGCCGCCGAGCATGAAGGCGATGATGATGCCGACGAGTGCGGGCGTCCCGGGGCTCGGGATGAAGCGCCGTGCGCCGGTCGTCACGCCCGCTGCGCCGTGGTACTCGTGCGTCAGCGCGTGACCCTTGCCGCGCTGCAGCAGGTAGCGGTTGACCGGGTAGGCGGCGAAGAACGCCGCGGTCAGCGAGATCATCATGCCGACCCAGAACAGGACGTTGACCAACCCGGCGTCCATGGCGCCGGGGATGACGGCCATGACGGTGTTGTCGACCAGCTCCATCGTCGCGATCGAGAGCGTGTCCGCGGCGAAGACGATGCCGAGCGCGGCGCCGAAGGTGAGCCCGGCCTTCAGCAGCGGGAGGCTGGACAGCGAGAAGCCGAAGACGAAGGCCAGGGCGATCGAGATGGCGATGGTGACGGTGTTGGACAGCCCGGCCGCGGTGCCGATGAGCAGGCCGACGATCTCCCCGATGGCGCAACCGGTCAGGCAGTGGAGCGTGGCGCTGATGGCCATCGCGTTGACGCTGCCCATGTCGTGCCCGGCGTGTGCGTCGTCGTGCCCTGCGTGGGCATCGGTCGCATGGCGAGCGTGGGCGTCATGTCCCGCGGCTCGGGGCTCGTGGTGGTGCATGGTCATGAGCGGCCCTCCTCGGCGGCGATGCTGAGCAGCTGGCGCAGGCAGTGGTCGAGCAGCTGGTGCGGGAAGCCGTCTGCCAGCCGGTAGTGCATGACCCGTCCGTCGCGGCGGGACTGCACCAGCCCAGCGCCGCGCAGCAGCTTGAGCGCGTAGGACGACTGGTCCATGGAGATGTCCAGCGCGAGGGCCAGGTCGCCGACGCACAGCTCGTCGACGGAGACCAGGCAGAACAGCACCCGCAGGCGGACCGGGTCGGACAGCAGTGCGAGGAGCCGACCGAGCTGGTCGGCCTCGATGGCGCCCAGACCGGCGGACTGCGCCTGCTCGACGCCGGCAGCGTCGACGGGGTGCGGATGCGTCACAGAAGACATATCCGTATATTCGCACGGACGTGCGGATGGGACAAGCGCCCGTGGGGCGTGCGCCCCGAGCGCGGAAGTCGACGCGTCGCGGTGCTCATCCGCTGTGCCCTCATCCGCCTTGGCCTCACCGCGCTCGTCGATGCTCATCCGAGCCGCGCGGTTGTCGTCGACCTCGCTCTCCAGGACGGTCACATCCACCACGCCGACGTGGTGCTCCGGCTTCTCCAACCATGAGATCGCGACCGAGCTGTTCCTCAGCATCAACAGCGTCAAGACCTACATCCGCACGACGTACCGCAAGATGGGCGTCACGCCTCGGTCCCAAGCGGTCGTCTGGGCCCTCCACCACGGGCTCGCGCAGAAGCGCTGAGCGGTCCGGCCGACGGGCGTGCGGACAGCGGAGGTGGCTACGGGCCAGGTCGGCTCCCACCCGCGCGCGCCGGAGCTCCGGGTTTCGACCGCACCGGAACGGACACCTACCGGCATCCCTTCACGGAGCCACGCGCCTCTGCGGATGGTCAGACCGTTCTCCTGAAGACCGCTCGGGTGCACGGTCGCCCGCTGGGGCCAACGCCCTCCGGACCGGGGGGAACGGGGGGCGTTGGCTGAGCGAGGTTGTACACGCTGCTGACCCTCCTCCGGGCGCCCGTGCGGCCACAGTCATCGAACTTGGGCAGCGCCTGCCACCTCCACAGCTCGGCCTTCTGTCGATGGCCCGACGATGGCCCGGCCGGGACTGGCCCCCATCGCCCTGTTCCCGCCCTCAGGCCGGACCACCGTGAGGTCAGTCGGGACAGGCGCTGCCGCGCGGCAGGCTGTACGGCTCTGCGATGCGGTAGGTCCCGGCCGAGGCGGCGTGCAGCACGACCCAGGAGAACGTGCGCGAGGGGCGTACGGGCTGCTGGGCCAGGCAGGAGCCGGCCAGCACCTCGCGCGAGACCGGGCTCCCGTCGCCGTCGACGATGCTCAGCCAGGGCGACCACGCGACCCGGACCATCGTGGTCCCGGGCTCGGAGACGTGCACGGTCACGCCCGCGGCGTCCCAGCTGAGCAGGTCGCCCGGCGCCGTGGCCATGGCCGTCGGGCTGACCACCTCGTAGAGGACCCAGCCACCGTCGGACCACACCCGGCGCAGGTAGGGCAGCCCCGACTCCACCAGCTCCCGCTCCTGCAGGCCGGCGTAGTCGATCGTCGAGGTCGGCACCACCACGAAGCGGATCGCCCAC
>CAZEPK010000049.1:0-19683 GCA_964514085.1 uncultured Nocardioides sp. | reverse complement strand
GGTTCCGCGCTCGCCTCCGCCGCCCACGAATCTGTGCGTAGCGTCTTTGTAGGGTTCCTACAAAAGCCCTCGGCCCGACTGCCGGCCCAGGACCAGGGCGATCTGGAGGGTGAAGGCGTCGCGCGCCTGTCCCGGGGTCAGCCCCGTGAGGTCGGCCACCTGGCGCAGGCGGTAGCGGACCGTGTTGGGGTGCACGAACAGCGCCCGTGCCGCGCCCTCGATCGACGAGCCGCCGTCGAGCCACGCGGTCAGCGTCTCCACCAGCGCCCCGCGGGCGTGGAGGAGCGGGAGGTAGACCTCGTCGACCAGCTGCCGGCGCGCGTGCCCGTCACCGGCCAGCGCCCGCTCGGCCAGGAGCTCGATCGACAGCACCGGCCGGGGCGCGTCCGGCCACCCGGGGGTGGCGCGGTACGCCGAGACCGCGGCCCGGGCGGAGACCGCGGCTCCGGCCAGGTCGGGGGCGACCGGCCCGGCCACCACCGGCCCCTCGCCGAACAGGTCGGAGATGACCTCGGCGCCCCGCCTCGGGTCGGCCACGCCACCGAGCAGGACCACCAGCCGGTCGCCCTGCACCGCGCACAGGGCGTCCATGCCGTGGGCGCCCGTGGTCCGGCGCACCTCCTCGAACAGGTCGGTCTCGGTGCGGCGGGCGGGGGAGGGGCCGAGCACCACGCAGACCGTGCCGCGGGCCTTCCAGCCCAGCGCGCTGGCCCGCGACAGGACGGCCTCGTCGGTCTCGGCGCGCAGCACGGCGTCGACCACCAGCGCCTCGAGGCGGGCGTCCCAGGCCCCGCGGACCTCGGCCGCGCGGGCGTAGACCTCGGCGGTGGCGAAGGCGACCTCGCGGGCGTAGCGGGAGATCGCCCGCCGCACCTCCGCGGCGTCGTCGGGCGCCACGATGTCCTCGACGTTGCTCTCCACGACCTCGATCGAGAGCTTTACCAGGTCAACGGTCTGCTGGAGGGTGATCACGCCGGCCAGCGCGCGCGGCGCGGCGCCGAAGACCGAGGTCGCGACGGCCGGGCCGCCGCTGTCGCCGCCCTTCTCGAACCAGTCCACGAAGCCGCGCACACCCGCTTGCAGGATCATCCCCACCCAGGACCGGTCCTCGGCGCTCAGCTCGCGGAACCACGGCAGGTCCTCGGCCATCCGGGCGATGGCGGCGGTGCTGAGGCCCCCGGTGGAGCGGCGCAGGTCCTCGGCCACCCGCGCGCGGGGGTCCGAGTCGCGCCGGGTGCTCACGACGGTGATCCTGTCACCCCCTTCGAGGCCAACACGTGATGAACAGCCCTTGCGTCGGCATACCGTCAGTCTGTTGAATCCTGCAGGAGGGCGCGGCCGATCCGGGCGCGTCCGTCGTGACGACACCACGGGGGCCCTGTGCCGCAGCTCCAGCACGAAGCACGGCACGAGATCCAGTACGTCACGCTCCACGGCCACCGTCGGGCCTACGTCAAGACCGGCACCGGACCGGCCCTGCTGCTGCTGCACGGGCTGGGCTGCGACCACACCACGTGGGAGCCGGTGATCGACGCCCTCGCGCGGCGCTACACCGTGATCGCGCCGGACCTGCTCGGGCACGGGCTCTCGGACAAGCCGCGCGCCGACTACAGCGTGGGCGGCTACGCCAACGGGATGCGCGACCTCATCACGGTGCTCGGCATCGACAAGGTCACGGTGCTGGGCCACAGCTTCGGCGGCGGCGTGGCCATGCAGTTCGCCTACCAGTTCCCCGAGCGCACCGAGCGGATGGTGCTGGTCGCCTCAGGCGGCCTCGGCCCCGAGGTCACGCCTGCCATCCGGGCCGTGACCACGCCCGGCTTCCACCAAGCCATGGGCCTGCTCACGCTGCCCGGCGTCCGCCACGTC
This sequence comes from uncultured Nocardioides sp., assembly GCA_964514085.1. Taxonomy (GTDB): domain Bacteria; phylum Actinomycetota; class Actinomycetes; order Propionibacteriales; family Nocardioidaceae; genus Nocardioides. Next base: position 17,814 of record CAZEPK010000049.1, on the reverse strand, counting down.
GGCAAGGCGGGGCTCAAGGCGCTGTCCCGCACCGACCTCAGGGCGACGCGCGACCTCGACGAGGTCGCGGAGATCTACGACTCGTTCAAGGACCCCGCCGCCCGCGCGGCGATCCGGCACGTCGTCCGCGCGGTGGTGGACTGGAAGGGCCAGATCGTCACCATGGCCGACCGGGCCTACCTCACCGAGGCCATGCCGATGGCCGTCATCTGGGGCCGCGACGACCGGGTCATCCCGGTGCGCCACGCCAGCAACGCGGCCGCGCTGGCGCCCCACGCCCGGATCGAGGTGATCCCGGACGCCGGCCACTTCCCGCACAAGGACCACCCGCAGCGCTTCGCCAAGGTGGTGCACGAGTTCATCCGCTCCACCCAGCCCGCGGCGTACTCCCGGGCCCGCTTCCGCGGCCTGCTCAAGAGCGGGCGTTCGGCCCCGGTCAGCGGCGTGGCCACGGTGACGCGCCTGCGGGACGCAAGCGCGTAGGGGCCGCTCAGCCCCAGCTCGCGGCGTTCGTGACGCAGAAGGGGTGTCCGGCGGGGTCCAGCAGGACCCGCCAGGTCTCGCCCGGTTGCGGGTCGGCCAGCGTGGCGCCCAGGCCCACCAGCCGCTCGGTCTCGGCCTCGAGGTCGTCGGCGGCCAGGTCGAGGTGGAACTGCTTGCTCCCGCCCTCGTTCGGCCAGGCCGGCGGCCGGTAGCCCTCGACCTTCCCGAACCCGAGGGCCGGCCCGCCCTCGCCCTTGAGCATGGCGTAGGACTCCCCGTCGCCGGCCACCTCCTGGTAGCCCAGCGCGGCCTTCCAGAAGTCGGCCACCGGGGTGACCTCGGCACAGTCCAGCGAGAGCATCGCGATCGTCGTCGTCATGCCCCCAGCGTGCCGTGTCCTGGGATCACCGGCTTGGACGAACCCGACATCCCGGTCGCGAGCTGGTCACGGGAGCGCAGCGACCCGGTCTTTCCGAGCGCAGCGAGGCGCCCGGCGATCGGTCTGGTGGCCACGACGACAGCCCCGGTGCGAGCGACAGCGAGCGACCGGGGCGTGTGCGAGCGGAGCTCGCGTCGTCGGGGACATCCAGGCCGAAGCTCGCCGGGGTATCCAGCTAAGCGTCTCCACCTTCTTGCTTGACGTCTGCGACCGCGGTCGGGTCGTCGATGCGGTACTGGGCGAAGGCCTTCTCCACCTGGGCGCGGTCGATCTCGCCGGCGTCGGCCAGGGCCTGCAGCGCCTGGACCACCACCGACTGCGCGTCGATGTGGAAGAAGCGCCGGGCGGCGGGCCGGGTGTCGGCGAAGCCGAAGCCGTCGGCACCGAGCACGCGGTAGTCACCGGGGACCCACCGCGCGATCTGGAGGGGTACGGCGCGCATGTAGTCAGACACCGCCACGACAGGTCCGCTCAGCCCGGCCAGCCGGTCCGAGACGTACGCCGTGCGCGGGGACTCGCCCGGGTGCAGGAGGTTCCACTCCTCGGCGGCGGTGGCGTTGCGGGCCAGCTCGTTCCAGGACGTGACCGACCACAGGTCGGCCTGCACGCCCCACTCCTCGGCCAGGATCCGCTTCGCGTCCTCGATCCACGGGAAGCCGACGCCGGAGGCGAGCAGGGTGACCCGGGGACCCTCGCCCTCGGCCTTGGCGACCTGGTGGAAGCCCTTGAGGATCCCCTCGACGTCGACGTCCTCGGGCTCCTTGGGCTGCGGGACCGGCTCGTTGTAGACGGTGAGGTAGAAGATCACGTCCTCGCCGTGCGGGTGCGCCTCGCTCTCGCCGTACATCCGGGCCAGGCCCGACTCCATGATGTGCGCGACCTCGTAGGCGAAGGCGGGGTCGTAGTGCACGACGGCGGGGTTCGTGGCCGCCAGCAGCGGGGAGTGCCCGTCGGCGTGCTGGAGCCCCTCGCCGGTCAGCGTGGTCCGGCCGGCGGTGGCGCCGATGAGGAAGCCGCGCGCCAGCTGGTCGGCCATGGCCCAGATCGAGTCGCCGGTCCGCTGGAAGCCGAACATCGAGTAGAAGATGTAGAACGGGATCATGTGCTCGCCGTGGGTGCTGTACGTCGAGCCCGCGGCGGTGGCCGAGGCCATGGCGCCGGCCTCGCTGATGCCCTCGTGCAGCATCTGGCCCTGCGCGGACTCCTTGTAGGCAAGCAACAACTTCCTGTCCACGGCGTCGTACTGCTGCCCGCCGGGGTTGTAGACCTTGGCGCTCGGGAACATCGAGTCCATGCCGAAGGTGCGGTACTCGTCCGGCGCGATCGGCACGATGCGGGCCCCGATGTTGGGGTCCTTCATCCAGTCCTTGAGCAGCCGGACCGTGGCCATCGTGGTCGCGACCTTGTTCTTGCCGGAGCCGGCCTTGAGCTCGCCGTACATCTCGGTGCCGGGCAGGATCAGCGACTTGGCCCGGATCACGCGCTTGGGCAGCGAGCCGCCCAGCTGGCGACGGCGCTCCATCATGTACTGGATCTCGGGGGAGTCGGCCCCGGGGTGGAAGAACGGCGCGGTGCCGGTGGCCTCGTAGGCCTCCTCGATGTCGCGGTCGCTCATCGGGAGGTAGAGGCGGTCGCGGAACTTGAGCAGGTCGTCCTTCTTGAGCTTCTTCATCTGGTGGGTGGCGTTCTTGCCCTCGAGGGCCTCGATCGTCCAGCCCTTGATGGTGTGCGCCAGGATCACCGTCGGCTGACCGGTGTGCTTGGACGCGGCGTCGAAGGCGGCGTAGACCTTGCGGTAGTCGTGCCCGCCGCGCGGCAGCTTCTCGATCTGCCGGTCGCTCATGTGCTCGACCATCTTGCGCAGCCGGGGGTCCGGGCCGAAGAAGTGCTCGCGGTTGTAGGCGCCGTCCTCGACCGAGAAGTTCTGGAAGGCCCCGTCGGGGGTCTTGTTCATCTGGTTGACCAGGACGCCGTCGATGTCGCGGGCCAGCAGCTCGTCCCACTCGCGGCCCCAGATCACCTTGATGACGTTCCAGCCGGCACCACGGAAGTTGGCCTCGAGCTCCTGGATGATCTTGCCGTTGCCGGTCACCGGGCCGTCGAGCTGCTGCAGGTTGCAGTTGATGACCCAGGTGAGGTTGTCGAGCTCCTCGCGGGCCGCGATGCGGATCGCGCCGAGGGACTCGGGCTCGGCCATCTCGCCGTCGCCCAGGAACGCCCACACGTGCTGCTGGCTGGTGTCCTTGATGCCGCGGTTCTGCAGGTAGCGGTTGAAGCGCGCCTGGTAGATGGAGTTGATGCCGGTGAGCCCCATGGAGACGGTGGGGAACTCCCAGAACTCCGGCATCAGCCGCGGGTGGGGGTAGGAGGAGAGGCCCTTGCCCACGCCGTGCTGGACCTCCTGGCGGAAGCGCAGCAGCTGCTGCTCGTCGAGGCGGCCCTCCAGGAAGGCCCGGGCGTAGATGCCCGGCGAGCCGTGGCCCTGGATGTAGATCTGGTCGCCGCCGCCGGGGTGGTCCTTGCCGCGGAAGAAGTGGTTGAAGCCGACCTCGTAGAGGCTGGCCGCCGACTGGTACGTCGCGATGTGGCCGCCGACCTCGAGGCCGGGCCGGTTCGCGTCCGAGACCATCACCGCGGCGTTCCAGCGGATGAAGGCGCGGATCCGGCGCTCGATCTCCTCGTCGCCGGGGAACCACGGCTCGCGCTCGGGCGGGATCGTGTTGATGTAGTCGGTGCTGCGTAGGGCCGGGACGCCGACGTTCAACTCGCGGGCCTTCTCCAGCAGCCGCAGCATGACGTAGCGGGCGCGTTCGCGGCCGCGCTCGCCGACGAGCTGGTCGAAGGACTCCAGCCAGTCGGTGGTCTCGTCGGGGTCGATGTCCGGGAGCTGGGTGGGCAGCCCCTCGTGGATCACCGTGGTGGGGGAGCCGCTGGTGGTGGCTCGGGGGGTGGCCCCAGGGGTCGCGGGGCCGTCGGGTGCTTCATCGGTCACCTTGCCATGTTGTCACGGTTGTCCGAGCGGTTCGACGGTCGATCTCGCTACCCGTGAGTACGCGCGGCGGTCCTCCCGGCGGCACCTCCACGGGCCTCCCGGGGGCGGCGACACGCACCCGTCCCGGCGCCGCTCGCTTGCGTGCGACGCCCAACTCCGGTGGACTAGCGCCCATCCGGCCCCCGCACCCGTGGGGGCCGCACCGCAGGTGGTGCAGGCAGCACCGCAGCAAACCGCAGAAATGAGGAGGACGGCGTGAGCTCGACCGAGGGTGGCAGCACCACCCAGACGGGCGCTCCCGGGGCCGCTGAGCGGCTCGGGTTCAAGCCCGGCATGGTCATCCAGGAGCTCGGCTGGGACTCCGACTCCGACGACCAGCTCCGCGTCGCCATCGAGGACGCCATCGACGCGGACATGGTCGACGGCGACTACGGCAACGTGGTCGACGCCGTCGTGCTGTGGTGGCGCTCCGAGGACGGCGACCTCGTCGACGGCCTCGTCGACGCCCTCACCGACCTGGTGGGCGGCGGTGCGATCTGGCTGCTCACGCCCAAGGTCGGACGCCCGAACGCCGTGGAGCCGGCCGACATCGCGGAGGCCGCGCCGATCGCCGGTCTGTCGCAGACCACCACGGCCGCGGTGAGCAAGGACTGGTCCGCCACCAGGCTCATCGCCCCCAAGACGCCGGTCTGACCGGACACCCTGCAGCCCTGGCGGGGGGCGTGGCATCCTGCACACCGTGCCTCCGCTCCCTCTCCCCGCTCCCTTCGACCGGCTGGCCACCAAGGCCGCCTCGGCCGGCTACGGCCTCAAGGTGCTGGCGGAGTCGGGGATCATCCGGCCCTACTCCCCGCTGAGCCTGGCCCGGGCCGGGCGGACGCTGCAGCAGTGGGGCACCGGACCCGCGGGCGGCTTCCTGGCGATGGCCGCGCTGGTGCCGGACCGGCCCTGGATCGTCGACGAGCGGGGCGGGCTGACCTTCGGCGAGGTCGACCGCCGCACCAACGCCCTGGCCCGCGCGCTGCAGGGCCTGGGGGTGGGCGAGGGCGACTCGGTGGCCCTCATGGCCCGCAACCACCGCGGCTTCGTCGAGGCCACGGTGGCCGCGGCCAAGCTGGGCGCCGACCTCATCTACCTCAACACCGCGTTCGCCGGGCCGCAGCTGGTCGACGTGCTCGAGCGCGAGGACCCCGCCGTGGTGATCCACGACGAGGAGTTCACCGGCATGCTCGAGAAGGCGCACGTGCAGCGGCGCGTGCTGTCGTGGGCCGACGGCGAGTCCGACGTCGACACCCTCGAGGGCCTGATCGAGGGCGAGCCGGACGACTCGCCCGGCGGCGTACCGGAGCACCACAGCCGGATCATCATCCTGACCTCGGGCACCACCGGGACGCCCAAGGGCGCGCCCCGCAACGAGGCCGGGATCGACGCCGCCATCTCGCTGCTCTCCCGGATGCCGCTGCGCTACGGGTGGCGCGTGCACGTCGCGGCGCCGCTCTTCCACACCTGGGGCTTCGCCCACCTGATGCTGTCCCTGCTGCTGGGGCACACGGTGGTGCTGCGCCGCAGGTTCGACCCCGAGTCCGCCCTGCAGCTGGTCGAGGACGAGCGCTGCGAGGGGATGGTGGTCATCCCCGTGATGCTCCAGCGGATCCTCGGGCTGCCCGACGAGACGCTGGAGAAGCACAGCCTGCGGACCGTCGAGGTCGTGGCCGCCTCCGGCTCGGCCCTGCCCGGCGACCTGGCGATCAGCTGGATGGACCACTTCGGCGACAACCTCTACAACACCTACGGCTCCACCGAGGTGGCCTACGCCTCCATCGCCACCCCGGAGGACATGCGGGCCGAGCCGTCCACCGCCGGCAAGCCGCCGTGGGCGACGGTCGTCAAGATCTTCGACGACAGCGGCGCCGAGGTCGCGCAGGGGGAGTCCGGCCGGATCTTCGTGGGCAACAGCCTGCTGTTCGAGGGCTACACCGGCGGCGGCCACAAGGACATGATCGACGGGCTGATGTCCTCCGGCGACGTCGGCCGCTTCGACGCCGAGGGCCGGCTCTACGTCGAGGGCCGCGACGACGAGATGATCGTCTCCGGGGGCGAGAACGTCTTCCCGAAGGAGGTCGAGGACTGCCTGGCCCGCCACGAGGCGGTCGTCGAGGTGGCCGCGATCGGCGTGGAGGACGACGACTTCGGCAAGCGTCTGCGCGCGTTCGTGGTGCTGCGCGACGGCTCCTCGGCCAGCGAGGACGACCTCAAGGCCCACGTGAAGGACAACCTCGCGCGCTTCAAGGTGCCGCGCGAGATCGTGCTGCTCGACGAGCTGCCGCGCAACGCCACCGGCAAGGTGCTCAAGCGCGAGCTCGTGGACTACGACGCCGGGTCGGACGGGACGTGACCGGGCTCCGGCTCGGCGGGCCCGCGCCCGACTTCACGCTGCGCGACCAGTTCGGCCAGGACGTGACCCTGTCGTCCTACCGCGGCACCAAGGCGGTGCTGCTGGTCTTCTACCCGTTCGCGTTCTCCGGGGTGTGCACCGGTGAGATGGCCGGGATCCGCGAGCGGCTGGACGAGTTCCTCACCTTCGACAGCGAGGTCCTGGCGATCTCGTGCGACCCGACGTACGCGCTGCGGGCCTTCGCCGACGCCGACGGGCTCAACTTCCCCCTGCTCTCCGACTTCTGGCCGCACGGCGAGGTGTGCCGCGCCTACGGGGTCCTCGACGAGCGGCGAGGCGCGCCGCTGCGCTCGTCGTACGTGGTGGACAAGGACGGCACCCTGCGCTGGGCGGTCCACAACGCCAGCTCCGAGGGCCGCGACCTCGACGAGCACCTGCGGCAGCTGCACGCCCTGGTCTGAGCGTGCTGCACGCTCCGGTCTGGACCAGTGGAGAAACCGCCGGCGCGGAGGTTTGTGAGGCTCCGTCGTGGGCAGTACGTTGTGCCCCGTTGAGCCGCTGATGACCCGAGACGTCAGCGGCTCAACTTCCATTTCGGGCAGTGCGGCAGGCGGCGAGGCAGGGTTTCGGTACGCCCGGCACGCTCCCGTAGGGTGCTTCCGCGACAGGGGCGTATAGCTCAGCGGTAGAGCTCTGGTTTTACAAACCAGCGGTCGGGGGTTCGATCCCCTCTGCGCCCACGCCAGGCCCTCGCGGCCCCTCGATGCTCAGGGAACCCGTCCCGACCGTTCCGGACCGGCCGAGACGAGAACACCTTCGCCGACGTGACCCCGGTGGGACTGACGATCTCGACCGGGTCACGCGTCGACACCCTCCCGATGCCCGCTAAGAGGTCGGCCGAAACCCCCGGTCTCGCTCCGTGGTCGCTCAGCGGCTGGCCTCCGAGAGGGCCTGGCCCAAGCCGTCGGCGTCGAGGCGGGGCCCGTAGCCGGGGGTGCCCGGCTCGATCCGCCAGCTCTGAGCCAGCCCGCCGCCCGCGACGGCGTCGTACCCCAGCTCGTCCAGCCAGCGGCTGACGGTCTCCACCGCGGTGTCGTCGTCGCCGTAGACGGCCAGGGCACGGCGGCCCTCCGTGCCGGCGGGCGTGCCGTCGGACTCCAGCTGGGCGGCCTGGATGTGGTTGAAGGCCTTCACCACGTGCGAGCCCGGCAGGTGCCTCTGCAGGAGGCCGGCCGAGGTCTGGCTCTGGTCGTCGAGCTCGGCCACCTGGCCGTCGCGCTCGGGGTAGTAGTTGTTGGTGTCGACCACGACCTTGCCGGCCAGCGGCTCGACCGGGACGCTGTCGATGGCGTGCAGCGGGATGGTGACCACGACCAGGTCGCCGCGGGTGGCGGCGCCCTCGGCGGTGTCGGCGCTGGCCCGCGGACCGAGCTCCGCCACGAGGTCGGCGAGGGTCTCGGGCCCCCGCGAGTTGCTGAGCACCACGTCGTAGCCGGCGGCCACGGCGAGGCGCGCCACGGCCGTCCCGATGTTGCCCGCTCCGATGGTGCCGATCGTCCTGATTTCGTCCATGGGGGGCCAACCGCGCCGGCGCGGTGCTGATTCCACCCATCCGTTCGGTCCGCGGCTCCGTATGACCTGTGGTCCGGCTCACACCGAGCCGGCCGGTCACAGGGAGAGAGAGCACCCGAGACATGAGTGACACCAGCAGAAGGAAGTTCCTGGCCGCAGCCGGGGCAGGGACCGCGGCCACCGCCGCGCTCAGCCTGTCCGGCGGCGCGGCGCAGGCCGCGACCACGCGAGGAAAGGGTGCTGCGACCGAGCCGGTCGTCGCCTACGTGCAGAACCCCTCCGCGGGCGTCCTGCACCTGATGGTCGGCGAGCGCGAGGTCATCGTGGAGGACCACGACCTGGTCGCCCGCCTCCTCAACGCCGCCGGCTCCGGACGGGGGGAGAGCTGACATGTCCTCTCACCGCGAAGCACCCGAGATCAGCAAGGACCCGGTCGCCGACAGCACGGACGTCTACGCGTTCGTCAGCCCCGACCAGCCCGACACGGTCACCCTGATCGCGAACTACATCCCGCTCCAGAAGCCCGACGGCGGGCCGAACTTCTACGAGTTCGGTGACGACGTCCGCTACGAGATCAACGTGTCGAACAAGGGCACCGCCGACGCGGACATCGTGTACCGCTTCGAGTTCCGCACCGAGATCCGCAACAAGTCGACGTTCCTCTACAACGTCGGGCCGATCGGCTCCATCGACGACCCGAACTGGAACCGTCCGCAGCGCTACACGGTGACCCGCATCCAGGGGAAGAAGAAGACGGTCCTCGCCACCGGCTTGAGCTGCCCCCCGGTCAACGTCGGTCCCCGCAGCACCCCGAACTACGCCGCTCTGGGCGCGCAGGCCGTGCACACCCTCCCGGGTGGCATCAAGGTCTTCGCGGGCCAGCGGGCCGACGCGTTCTTCGTCGACCTGGGCAGCGTCTTCGACCTCGGTGCGCTGCGGCCGTTCAACGCCGCGCACCTCATCTCGATGCCCAACATGGGTGGCGTGAACGCCGTGCAGGCCTACAACGTGCACACCATCGCGCTGCAGGTCCCGATCAAGCAGCTGGTCAAGGGTGGTGTGCCGAAGAGCCCCACGGACGCCAACGCCACGATCGGCGTGTGGACCTCGGCGAGCCGCCAGAAGTCGAAGGTCTTCGACTCCCGCCAGGGCAAGTACATCGGCCACGGCCCCTACAAGCAGGTCTCCCGCCTCGGGAACCCGCTGGTCAACGAGGTCCTGATCCCGATGGCGGAGAAGGACGAGTGGAACGCGAGGCCGCCGCGGGGGGACTCGCGGTTCGCGACCTACGTCGACAAGCCGGAGCTCGCGGGCCTGCTGCCCGTGCTCTACCCCGGCGTGTTCCCGAAGCTGAAGGGCTACTCGAAGTCGCGTGCCGACCTCGACGCGATCCTGCTGACCGGGATCCCGTCCGGTGTGGTCCCCGGCTTCCAGAACTTCACCGGCGGCACCAAGGCGGACATGCTCCGGCTGAACGTCGCGGTCAAGCCGACCAAGAAGGAGAACCCCATCGGCCTGGTGGCCGGTGACGCCGCCGGCTTCCCCAACGGCCGCCGGCTCGGCGACAACGTCGTGGCCATCGAGCTGCGCGCGGTGGCCGGGGCGACGATCCCGCTGGTCGACCCGTCCTACACCCCGGACGCCGCTGCGGCGGCGCTCACCGACGGGACCGCCGACAAGACCACGCACCTGAAGGTCTTCCCCTACCTCGGCCTGCCGGGCGGGGGCTACCAGACCAAGCCGGGGAAGACGGCGTCGTGACCCACACCCACACCCACACCGACGAGCACGCCCACCCCCACACGCACCCGCACGAGGACAACTCGCACGCGGGGCAGGGGATGGTCGTGCTCGACATCGGCGGCGACGTCGGGGCCCTCGTGGTCTCGATGCCGGAGTCGATGCTCGGTGAGGAGATCGAGGTCGTGACCGGCCTCGAGCCCGAGGGGCACCACCGGCCGCACGTGGCCGTCGTCCCCCGGCCCATGGGTGAGGAGGTGGTCCCCTCGCTCGTCTTCCCGGAGCTGGTCGAGGGGTCCTACGCGCTGGTCCCCAAGGGGACCGACGACGTACGCCTGCGGGTCGAGGTCCGCGGCGGCGAGGTCACCACGGCGGCCTGGCCGAGCTAGAGGGAGCACCACGGAGGCTGAGGTGCGAGGCCGTCCGCGGCCGAGCCTCGAAGCCTGCCGAGCCAGGGGCTGGGACTTGATCGAGTCCCAGCCCCTGGTCGCGTGGCTTCGAGGCTCGTCGCCGGGGCTCCTCGCACCTCAGCCGCCGTCCCGTGGGGGGCGGATGGAGACGCGGACCGCGACGTGGCAGGGTTCGGTCTCGTGAGTGGATCAGTCGCTGAGCGCCTCGCGGGGCAGCACGTGCTGGTCACGGGCGTCACCGGCTTCGTGGGCGAGGCGCTGCTGCACCTGGTGCTGAGCGAGGTCCCCGGCGTCCGGCTGTCGGTGCTGGTGCGGCCCAAGGGCTCGATCACCGGCGCGGACCGCACCGCCAAGCTGCTCGAGAAGCCCATCTTCGCCCAGGTCGTCGAGGCGGCCGGTGGCGTCGAGCGGCTGATGGCCGACCGCGTGGCGGTCGTCGACGGCGACCTGGCCGACGTGCCGGTGCTGCCCTCCGACATCGACGCGGTCGTGCACTGCGCCGGCGACGTGTCCTTCGACCCGCCGGTCGACGAGGGCTTCACCACCAACGTCATCGGGGTCCGCGACCTGCTGGACCGGATCGACGAGGCACAGCGCGAGTCGGGCCGCGACATCCACTACGTCCACATCTCGACGGCCTACGTCGCCGGCCGGCGGCGCGGCTCCATCCCGGAGGCGCCGGTCGAGCACGACGTCGACCTGGAGACCGAGCTGGCCTGGGGCATCGGGCAGCGGCGTGCGGTCGAGGACCAGTCGCGCGGCGCCGACCTGCTCACCAAGGAGCGCAAGAAGGCGGAGAAGGAGCACAGCCGGGCCGGCCTGCTCACCGCGGCGCGCGCCACCGAGGCCGCCCGGAAGCAGTGGGTGAAGGACGAGCTGGTCCGCATCGGCACCGAGCGCGCCCGCAGCCTGGGCTGGACCGACTGCTACACCTTCACCAAGGCGATGGGTGAGCGGGTCGTCGAGCTGTGGGCGGCCGGCGGGCCGGGCGGACCGGGCCGCCGCGCGTCGATCGTCCGCCCGAGCATCATCGAGTCGGCTCTCGAGCGTCCCCACGTGGGATGGATCGAGGGCTTCAAGATGGCCGAGCCGCTCATCCTGGCCTACGGCCGCGGCGAGCTGCCCGAGTTCCCGGCCTCCGCCGACACCATCGTCGACATCGTCCCGGTCGACCACGTGGTCTCGGCCATCGTGGCGGTCCTGGCCCACCCGCCGGAGCCGGCGGAGGTCGGCTACTTCCACGTCTCCAGCGGAGACCGGAACCCGCTCACGTTCAGTGTCCTCTACAGCTCGGTGCGCACCTACTTCGACCACCACCCCTTCACCGCCGGCGACCGCGGCGCGGCCCGGCTGCCGGAGTGGCGCTTCCCCGGGGCGCGGTCCGTCGAGCGGCTGCTCTCGACCAGCGAGAAGGCCTGGAAGGCCGCCGACTACCTGGTGGGCCACGCCCCGCGCAGCGACCGGGCCCGGGACCTGGCCCGCAAGCTGCACCAGCAGGGCCGGCGGCTGGAGTTCCTGCGCCGCTACCTCGACCTCTACATGGAGTACGCCACCGCCGAGCTGCGCTTCTCCGACAAGCAGACGATGGCTCTCTACACCTCGCTCTCGCCGGAGGACCAGCAGACCTTCGCCTTCGACACCTCGGTGGTCGACTGGCCCCACTACTTCACCGACGTGCACTGCCCGGCCGTCACGGCCCCGGTCCGCCGGCTCGACGAGCTCCGCGCGCTGCGCAAGAAGCCGGCCGCGGCCGGGCTGCGCACCGTCAGCTCGGGCGGCACCGGCACCGCGGCGTTCTTCGACATGGACGGCACGCTGCTCTCCTCCAACGTCATCGAGACCTACCTCTGGGTGCGGCTGCGCGAGCTCGACGGCGGCGAGCGCTTCGCCGAGCTCGGCCGGATCGCCTCCAAGGTGCCGAGCCTGGTGCAGGCCGAGCGCCGCTCGCGCAGCGACTTCCTGCGCGGCATCTACCGCGAGTACGAAGGGGCCAGGCTGGCCGACCTCGACGCGGTGGCCGACGAGCACCTGGCCGACCACATCCTCTCCCGGCTCTCGCCCGACGCCGTGCGCCGCATCCGCGAGCACCGCGCCGCCGGCCACCAGACCGTGCTGATCACCGGCGCGATCCGGCCGCTGACCCGGCCGCTGCGCCCGCTGTTCGACCACATCGAGGCGGCGGACCTGGCCGTCGACGACCGCGGGGTCTGCACCGGCCACCTGGCCTCCTCGCCCCTGGTGGGGGAGTCGCGCGCGGCCTGGATGCAGTCCTACGCCGCCGAGCACGACATCGACATGAAGGCCTCCTACGCCTACGCCGACTCCCACTCCGACCTGCCCCTGCTGGCTGCGGTCGGCAACCCCGTCGCCGTGCGGCCCGACGTGCCGCTCTACCGCCACGCCCGCCGCTCCCACTGGGACGTCGCCGACTGGGCCAGCCCGTCCGGCTCGGTGCGCGCCCTTGACCCCGGCCTGAGGGTGTGAGCGCGTGATCCTGGCCCTGGAGACGTTCCGCAGCCTGCCCCGCACGGTGGCCGGCAAGGCGATGGGCGCCCGCATGCCCGGGATCCTGTCCGGCTACGCGGCGCCGCTGCGGCTGGTCACCATCGACCCGCCCAAGGTCGACCGGCCGGGCTGGGCCCGGCTCCGGTCCCGGCTGTCGGGGATCTGCGGCTCCGACCTCGGCGCGCTGTCGGGCCACACCTCGCTCTACTTCTCCGCGGTCGTCTCGCTGCCGTTCGTGCCCGGCCACGAGGTCGTGGGCGAGCTGCTCGAGGACTGCGAGGACCTCCCGGCCGGGACCCGCGTCGTGCTGGACCCGGTCCTCACCTGCGCCGCGCGCGGCGTCGAACCCTGCGAGAACTGCGTCACCGGCCACACCAACCGCTGCTCGCGCATCACGGTGGGCCACCTGGCCCCCGGGCTGCAGACCGGCTTCTGCAAGGACACCGGCGGTGGGTGGGGCCAGCAGCTGGTGGCCCACCGCAGCCAGATGCACGCCGTGCCGGAGGGCTGGTCCGACGAGCAGGCGCTGCTCATGGAGCCGTTGTCCTGCGCCGTGCACACCGCCCTGCGTGCCGGGGTGAAGGACAACGACCGGGTGCTGGTCAGCGGCGCCGGCTCCGTCGGGCTGTTCGCCACGCTGGCGCTGCGGCAGCTGACGCCGGCCGGCGAGATCATCGTGGTGGCCAAGCACCCCCACCAGCGCGAGCTCGCGCTGGCGTTCGGGGCCACCGAGGTGGTCCAGCCGGGCGAGGTGCTGCGCCGCGTACGCCGCTCGACGGGCGCCTTCCAGCTGAAGCCGGAGTTCTCCGCGCCGTACCTCCTCGGGGGCGTCGACGTGGCCGTGGACGCCGTCGGCAGCAAGCAGTCGCTGGAGACCGCCCTCGGCGCCACCCGCGCCGGCGGCCGCGTCGTGCTGTCCGGCATGCCGGCCGCGGCCGACCTGAGCGCCGCGTGGTTCCGCGAGCTCGAGGTGGTCGGGACCTACGCCTCCTCGCAGTCCGAGGCGGGTGGCCGCGGCGCCTTCGACCTGGCCGCCGACCTCGTCGTGCTGGACCCCGTGGTCCAGCTCTCCAAGTCCGTCGCGTCCTACCCGCTGCACCGGTGGCGGGAGGCGCTCGACCACGCGCACGCGGCCGGCCGGCTCGGTACGGTCAAGGTCGCCTTCGACCCAAGGAGTACTCAGTGAGTCGCCCAGGTTTCGTCCTCGAGGTCGATGACCGGACCCCGCCGATGATCGTGCACGAGGGTCTCGGCTTCCGGCTGGAGAGCTTCCCGCTCGGCACCCGCGTGGTCTACCCGCCGGAGTCGATCCCTGCCGTGCCCGACGTGGACGAGGCTATCGACCACGCCCTGCGCCACCCGCTGGACTCCGAGCCGCTGCCCGCGCTGCTCAGGGCCGGGATGCGCCTGACCATCGCCTTCGACGACCTGTCGATCCCGCTGCCGACGATGAAGGCGCCCGACATCCGGGGCCGGATCATCGAGGCGGTCCTGACCATGGCCGCGGAGGCCGGCGTCGACGACGTCAAGCTGATCGCCGCCAACGCGCTGCACCGGCGGATGACGGCCGCCGAGCTCAAGCACATCGTGGGGGAGCGGGTCTTCCGGTCCTTCTACCCCCAGGGCGACCTCTACAACTTCGACGCCGAGGACCGCGACGAGCTGGCCCACCTCGGCACCACCGACAAGGGCGAGGACATCGAGATCAGCAAGCGGGCCGCCGAGTCCGACCTGCTGGTCTACGTCAACGTCAACCTCGTGGCCATGGACGGCGGCCACAAGTCGGTCGGCATCGGGCTGGCGTCGTACCGCTCGCTGCGCCACCACCACAACGCCAAGACCATGGTGCAGTCGCGGTCGTTCATGGACCACAAGCACTCCGAGATGCACCACTCGGCCTGGCGGATGGGCCGGATCATCAAGGACACCGTGAAGGTGTTCCAGATCGAGACCACCCTCAACAACGACGTCTTCCCGTCGTCGTTCTCCTTCCTGCAGAAGCGGGAGTGGGAGTGGTCGGTCAAGGACCAGGCCTCGATGCTCGGCGTGCGCCGCGGGCTGTCGGTCGCGCCGCCGAAGCTCAAGCACAAGATGTTCCACGACATGCGGTCGGTCTACGGGCTCACGGGCGTCAACGCCGGCGAGGTCGAGGCGGTGCACGCAGCCACGCTGGAGAAGGTGCACGCCCAGCACAGCGTGGAGGTCAACGGCCAGTCCGACGTGCTGGTGATGGGGGTGCCCTACCTCGGGCCCTACAACGTCAACAGCTCGATGAACCCGATCCTGGCCGCCTGCATGGGGCTGGGCTACTACTTCAACTCCTACCGCGGCCAGCCCGTCGTCCGGAAGGGCGGCGCGGTGATCCTCTACCACCCGCTCGACGAGGGCTTCAACCAGCTGCACCACCCGTCGTACGTCGACTTCTACGAGGAGGTCCTGGCCGAGTCGACGGACCCCGCGGTGGTGGGGGAGAAGTACGAGCAGCAGTTCGCCCAGGACCCGTGGTACATCCACCTCTACCGGACCTCGCACGCCTACCACGGCGTCCACCCGTTCTACATGTGGTACTGGATCGCGCACGCCCTGGACCACGTCGACGAGGTGATCTGGGTGGGCGGCAACCGCAAGGCGGCCGCGCGCATGGGCTTCCGGGCCGCGACCACGCTGCAGGACGCGCTGGAGATGGCGTCGGGCACCGTCGGCACCTCGCCGTCGATCACCTACCTGCACAACCCGCCGCACCTGCTGGCGGACGTGCGGTGAGCTCGTTCCTCTCCGGCGGCGTGTCGGACCTCAAGCGCACCGCTCGCGGCTGGCGCTGGGGCCGGCGCTCGCTGGTGCCGCGCTCGGCCGAGCCGTTCGTCCTGCCGGCCAAGCAGACCGTCTTCCCGTCCGACTGGTCGCGCACCCGCCCGGCGGTGGCCGTGCGCGAGGTCGCGCAGAAGGCCGGCCTCGAGCCGCTGTTCCGCTCGCAGGTCCGCACCAAGGTCGAGGGGCTCGACGTCCTGGACCGGATCGAGGGGCCGGTGATCTTCGCGGCCAACCACGCCTCGCACCTCGACACCCCGCTGATCCTGCTGTCGCTGCCCGCCGAGTGGCGCCGCAAGACCGGCGTGGCGGCCGCGGCCGACTACTTCTTCGACACCTGGTGGCGCGCGGTCGGGTCGTCGCTGTTCTTCAACACCTTCCCGATCGACCGCCGCGGCGGCTCGATGGCGACCACGCCCGGCGAGGTGCTGGCCGACGGCTGGAGCCTGGTGATCTTCCCGGAGGGCACCCGGTCCAAGGACGGCTGGATCGGCAACTTCCGCATGGGCGCGGCGTTCCTGGCCCACGAGCACGGCGTACCGGTCATCCCGGTCGCGCACCGCGGGACCTTCGCCGCGATGCCGCGCGGCCAGGGCTGGCCCTCGCCCGGACGCCGCCAGCTCACGATCCGCTTCGGCGAGCCGCTGCGCCCGCGCGAGGGCGAGTCGGTGCGCGAGTTCGCGCCGCGGATCAAGCACGCCGTCGCCACGCTGCTCGACGAGGACCGCTCGACCTGGTGGGACGCGCGCCGCCGCGCCGCCACCGGCGAGACACCGGACCCGTCCGGCCCGCCGGTGGCGCAGTGGCGCCGGGTCTGGGAGCAGTCGCAGTCGCCCACGGCGGAGGGCCCGGCCCGACGGCTGCGGGCCTGGTCCCGGCCTCGGTGAGAGCGCTCTCACCCCTCGCTCATCACCGCCTCACCGTCCTCGCGCAGGATGGAGCCATGACGAAGTCCCTCCTCGCCCTGGCCGCCCTTTCGACCTCCGCCGTGCTCGCGCTCGGCGCCCCCGCCTCCGCCTCGCACGGCGACGACGACAACGGCGGGGGCGGTGGTGGCGGCAACGACGGCCGCGTGATCAAGACCGGCTCCTGCTCCGACGGCGCCCGCTGGAAGCTCAAGGTCAAGACCGACGACGGCGGCCTCGAGGTCGAGGGCGAGGTCGACTCGAACACCTCCGGCCAGAAGTGGGCCTGGCGGATCAAGGACGGGGGCGCGCTCGCGGCCAAGGGCTCCTCGACCACCAGCGGCCGCAGCGGCTCCTTCAGCGTCGAGCGCCGCATCCCCGACCGGGCCGGCACCGACACCGTGGTCTTCCGCGCCACCCACAGCGGCCAGGTCTGCACCGGCACCATTGCGTTCTGACGGTCCTCGGTCAGCCCCGGTAGCTGCTGTCGGGCAGCAGGTCCGGGCACTCGCCGCCGGGCGTGGTGGCCAGCTCGAAGTGCCAGATCTCGTTGGCGAAGACCTGGCACAGCCCGTAGTCCGCGCCGTGCTGGTTGAGCCAGTCGTCGGCGTCGGTCGGCCCGATGTCGACCGCGTCGCCGGTCACGTGGGCCGACGTGTCGGGCGTGGAGACGAACTTGAGCGCCTCCTCGAGGCTGCCGTAGGTGTCGACCGCCTCGTCGAGCAGGCGCTGCTGGTGGGCCCGGCTACGCCACCCACTGGTGATCGACAGGTGCACCCCGTCGTCCTGTGCGTCCCGGGAAGCCGCCTCGACGGCGGCCAGCAGGTCGGGGTCGAGCTTGCGGACGGTCTCCGGAGCGGCGCCGAGGGAGGGACGAGCCGGCGGCGAGCCCATGTCGACGAAGTGCTGGGCTGCGGGGTGGGTCCGCGACGTGGTGCCTCGGCTCGCCGGCTCGGAGCTGCCGCAGCCGAGGGCCGTGACGGCGACCACCAGCAGCCCGAGCAGGAGGGGCGTGCGCGGACGGCGGGAGCGGTTCATGCAGGCGGGGAGGTGGGTCACCTCCTGAAGGTAGGCAGCGGCGAGGGGAGCGGACCTCCCTCGCAGGTGCCGGGCCTCGGCACCAGCGGCCAGTTCTGGTGGCCAGCCCTGACGTGCCTCTGCCCCGCTCAGCGGGTGCTGGGCGGGTGGGTGCGGAACTCTCTGGCCAGGCGTCGGCGTTCCTCGTCGGGAGTGACGTCGAGGGTGCCGGTGTGGTCCTTGAGGAACTCATAGCCCAGGGGGCTGCGCCACAGGTAGGTGCCGAGTTCGACGGTGGTGTAGCTCCAGCCGCCGGTGGTCTTGGCCCGGTGGTGGGCGCGGCAGGCGGGCGCGAGGTTGCACGAACAGGTCGGGCCGCCGCTCTCATGCGGCACGCGGTGCTCGCAGTCGCACCGCTGGGCTGGTCGCGTGCAGAAGGGGAACGCGCACACGAGGTCGCGGAGCTGGGTCTGGGCCTTGAGCCGGGCCGAGGCTTCGTAGGCGCCGACGTGGACGTGGTCGGCCAGGTCGATCACCGGCTGCACGGT
>CAZEPK010000048.1:0-19703 GCA_964514085.1 uncultured Nocardioides sp. | reverse complement strand
CTTCGGCGTCTCTGCCGTGGATGGCTCCGTCCGGTGGCTCGACCTGCCGGAGGGCACGAGCGACAGCGCGGACAGCACCAGGCTCACGCTGTCGCCGGACGGAACGAAGGTCGCCGTCAGCGTCGCGGACGCAGACGGCCTGCACGGCTGGGACGTCGTCGACACCGCGACCGGCAAGGCACTCCAGCTCCGGGACCCGGAGCAGCCGGACATCGTCGGGGCGGACACCTCCGGGATCGGGTTCAGCGGCGACTCCCGATACCTGGCGACGAGGTACTCGCCTACGGGCTCCCACCGCTTGCGAGACGACGAGCTCGTCGTCTGGGACGTGCAGACGGGCGAGAGGATCGTCGCAGAGGGGACCGGGCACTACTGGCACCCGAGCCTGGGCGCGGCTCCGACCGGCATCGTCTGGTCGCGCAAGGCGGACATCTTCACCTTCGACCCAGGAACCGGGACCAGGACGACCCGGACAGCGACGACCGACCGTCTCCTCGAGTGGAGCGACGGCCCCGGTGGACTGTCGGCCTACGTCGACGGCGGCGAGCGCGACAGAGACCCGTGGCGGCTGTTCTCAGGCGACGGCGTCGAGCTCGGCCGCGACCTCGGCGACTTCTTCGACATCGTCGGCTGGCGTGATGGGACGACCGTCGTCGTCGAGAACGGCGTCACAGACACGGTGCGGTACGTCGACGTGACCACCGGCCGCACTCTCGGGTCCCAGGATCTGAAGGTCGCCCAGCACGGCGGCAGCAGGGTGATGAACCCCCCGATCTTCGCAGCGGACCTCTGGGCGAACAGCCTGGTCAGCGGGGTGCGGCCGCCCGAGTACGACGACCCGCGGGTGACCGTGTCCGACGTGCTGCGGGTCGTCGGAGCGGCCGTCACGGTCGGCCTGGTGGGGTGGTTCCTCTGGCGGCGACGTGTTCGACCCTGACCGCCCCGGCTTCGAGGAGTTCGTGGCGGCCCGTCGTGCGGCCATGCTGCGCACGGCGTACCTGCTCACCGGCAGCCACCCCGACGCCGAGGACCTGGTGCAGGCCGCGCTCATCAATTGTGTGCCGCACTGGAAGCGGATCGCGGACCGGCCCGAGCCGTACGTGCGCCAGGTGCTGGCCCGCGAGTCGGTGTCGCGCTGGCGGCGTCGCCGGTGGCGGGAGAGCGCGACCGACCGACCGGCCGATGCCGCGGCCGAGGGGGACGACCTCGACCAGCGCGAGACGCTGCGGCGGGCGCTCCTCGCCCTGCCGCCCCGCCAGCGGGCGGTGATCGTGCTGCGCTACTACGAGGACCTCACCGAGAAGGACACGGCGTCCGTGCTCGGCATCGCGGTCGGCACGGTCAAGTCGCAGGCCCGGGACGGGCTGGCCCGCCTGCGCACCCTGCTCCCGGACCTCGCGCTGGACGGCGACCAGGTCAGCGCCGCCGCTGGAGCTCCACGGCCTCGCTGACCGCCCGGGCCACCGCGGCCGGGTCGGCGTGCTCGAGCTCGACCACGACCATGTGGTGGCTCTCGAACCTCGGCGGCACCCCGAAGGTGTCCGGGTGGTCAGCCAGTAGCCGCTCGCGACCGGCGAAGCCCGCCCGGACGACCACCGAGGTGGGGTCGAGCCAGCGGACGACGAGCCGGTCGTCGACGTACCACGCCGGCCGGGCCTCGGTGCCCTTGCGCTTGACGCCCTCGTGCGCGAGCGCCAGCCGGCCCACCTCCTCGAGGTCCACAGGTCCTGAGCCTGCCACCGCGTCGGGGCCGCGTCAGCAGGTGACGCGGCGAGCGCCGCGGGTACCCCCGGTGCGTGGACCCCTCCTTCCCCCACCCCGACCTCTGGAACGACGTGACGTCGGAGGTGGTGCGCGCGACCCGGGCGGCCATCGACGCGACGTCGTCGGCGTACACCGCGGACGCCGGGACCGACGTCGATGCGCGGCTCCGCACCGAGCTGGAGCAGCGGGGCGTCGAGGTCGGCAGCGACGAGTGGCTGGCCCTGCAGGCGCGGCTGATCCGCGAGGGCCGGTCGGGGCAGCCGGACGACCCGGCCGCCGGCGTCCGCACGGACGCCCCGTGACGGTGCCACCTAAGTTGGTCGCATGCTCGTCGCCTTCAGCATCTCGCCCACCAGCACCGCCGACGACGGATCGGTCTCCGAGGCGGTGGCCGCCGCCGTCCGCGTGGTCCGCGACTCCGGGCTCCCGTGGGAGCTCACCGCGATGTTCACCACGGTCGAGGGGGAGTGGGACGAGGTGATGGCGGTGGTCAAGCGCGCCGTCGACGTCGCGGCGGAGGTCTCGCCACGGGTCGGCCTGGTGCTCAAGGCCGACATCCGGCCCGGCTTCGAAGGGCAGCTCAGCGCCAAGGTCCAGCGCGTGCAGGGCCTCCTGGGCGAGTAGTGGACCGGTCCTGCGTCGTCACGGGCGGCGGCCAGGGGATCGGTCGCGCGATCGCCGCGCGCCTGGTCGCCGACGGGGCCGCCGTGGTGGTCCTCGACGTGACCGAGCCGGAGCCGCAGCCGGGCGTCACCGCGGTGGTCGGCGACGCGACCGAGGAGGCGGTGGCCCTGCGCGCCGCCGCCACGGCCGAGGGGTTGGCGCCCCTGGTGGGCTGGGTCAACAACGCAGCGGTCTTCGACGACGTCGACCTCGCCACCGCGCCGGCCGACGTGCTGCGGGTGGTGACCGCGAACCTGGCGCCGGCCGTGGTCGGCTCGTCGGTCGCGGTGCGGCACCTGGCCGAGCGCGGGCGGGGCGGGTCGATCGTCAACGTCTCCTCCCACCAGGCGCAGCGGGCGGTGCGCGGCGCGCTGGCCTACGCGACCGCCAAGGCCGCCCTCGAGGGGCTGACCCGCGCGCTGGCCGTCGACGAGGGTCCGCGCGGCATCCGCGTCAACGCCGTGGCGCTCGGCTCGATCACCACCGCGCGGTACGAGGAGCACCTCGCCTCCCTCGACGCGGCGGGCCGCGCGGAGGTGCAGCGCGAGATGGCGCAGCTGCACCCGCTGGGCCGCGTCGGGCGCCCCGAGGAGGTCGCGGACGTGGTCGCATGGCTGCTGGGGCCCCAGTCCGGGTACGTCTCTGGTGCTGTGCTCCCCGTGGACGGCGGGAGGGCCGCCCAGGGGAGGGACCCGGAGGAGAGGTGAGCCCATGGCTCGCAAGGTGTTGCTCGTGGTGGTGGCCTACGCCGCGCTGGCGCTGGTGGTCGTCGGCTGGGGCTGGCTCCTGACCCACTCCCTGGAGGGGTCCATCGAGGGTCCCGACGACGACGTGTCGCAGTGGTTCGCCGGCCAGCGCACCTCCGCGCTCGACCCGGTCTCCGACATCGGCACCCTGCTCGGTGAGACGCCGGTAGGCCTGGGCGTCGGCGCCGTGGTCGCCGTCGTCGCGTTCTTCGCCTTCCGGTCGATCGCCGCGGCGCTGCTGGTGCTGGTGACCGACGTGGGGAACGGCGGCATCTACTGGCTCGGCACCCACGCCGACCCGCGGGACCGACCGCCCGTGAAGATCATGGACTCTGGCCTGGTCCCCGACCACAGCTTCCCCTCGGGGCACATGGGCACCGCCGTCGCGGTGTACGGCGGCGCGGCGCTGCTGCTCGCCCTCTGGCTGCGCAGCCGTGGCCGGACGGGGCCCGTCGGCGGGGTCCTGGTGGTGCTGCTGGCGCTGGTGCCGGTCTTCGTCGCGCTCAGCCGCCTCTACCAGGGCGCCCACCACCTGACCGACGTAGCCACGAGCGCGGTCTACGGGACCGTCCTGCTGGTCGTGCTCGCCACCGCCTTGGGGCTCAGGAGGTCGAGGCCCGAGGCGGCCGTGCCACGATCGACCCGTGGACACGCAGACGCGCCAGTACCGCACCGGTGACCGGGAGATCGTCCTCGACCTGACCCGCGACTGCGCGGCGTACGTCGCGGACCGGGGCGACGGGCTGCTGCAGCTCTTCGTGCCCCACGCCACCGCAGGCATCGCCGTCATCGAGACGGGCGCGGGCAGCGACGACGACCTGCTCAGCGCCCTCGGTGACCTGCTCCCGGCCGACGACCGGTGGCAGCACGCCCACGGCTCCCGGGGTCACGGCCGCTCGCACGTGATGCCTGCGATCGTGCCGCCGCACGCTACGGTGCCCGTCCTCGGCGGCCGGCTGGCCCTCGGCACCTGGCAGAGCATCTGCCTGGTCGACCTCAACGTGGACAACGACGAGCGGACCGTCCGGTTCAGCTTCCTCGCGGGGTGAGCGTGGATGGACCTGTGATCCGCGCGTACCGGCCCCAGGACGAGGAAGCGGTGCGGGACGTCGTGACCCGGGCCTTCACCGACCATGGCCCTGAGGTGGCCGCGCTGGTCGACGCGCTCCGGCAGGACCACGCCCGCGGGGAGCTGGTGGCCGAGGAGGACGGGGTGGTCGTGGGGCACGTGCTGCTGAGCCGGTCCTGGGTCGACGCCCGCGAGGCGCTCGTCGAGGTGCTGGTGCTCAGCCCGCTCTCGGTGCACCCGGACCACCAGGGCCGCGGCACGGGGACGGTGCTGGTCGCCGCGGCGATCGCCGAGGCGGCGGCCTCGGGCGCGCCGGCGGTGTTCCTCGAGGGCAGTCCCGCCTACTACTCCAGCCGGGGCTTCGAGCCCGCGACACCTCGCGGCTTCACCCGGCCCTCGGTCCGCATCCCGGAGCCGGCGTTCCAGGTCGCGGTCCTCGAGGCGCACGAGGGGTGGATGACCGGAGCGCTCGTCTACTGCGAGCCGTTCTGGACCCACGACTGCGTCGGCCTCCGGGACCCGAGGCTGGCCGCGGTCGAACACCTGTTCGAATCCTGATGTAGCATCGGCGGATGGTCACCCACGTCGCCCCACCCGGCTGGCCACGAGAGGTGCGACCGCCCGACGCCCCTGACTGGGAGCGGACCGCGGTCAACTGGCTGCTCGACCTGTGCCCGCCGGAGTACCGCGGCTACCCGACCCTGCGCCGGCACGCCGTGGTGCTGGCCAGGTTCGCGGTGCTGCACGTCGAGGCCTGCCACGCCGCGGTCAAGCGCGGCCTGAGCGAAGCGCGGTCCGAGCTGCGCGAGGTCGCCTCCCTCGACGTGGTCGACGCGGCGGTCGAGACCTGGCTGGCCGAGGAGGCGCGGCTCTCCGGCGTGCGCCGGGCGGTCGGGCTGGTCGAGGAGGCGCTGCGCGGACGCCGCTACGTCGCGCGGCTCTGAGGACCTGGTGACCTGAGGCCCGGAGGCGTCAGGCCAGCGGGTCGGCCGAGCCCAGCCGCCACAGCGCGATGCCGTGCAGGCCGAGCTCGACGGCCAGCTGCTGGCGCAGCGCGATCGACCGGCCGTCGGACCACCAGAGCCGGGTGCCGTCCGGCAGCCGGGCCGTCCACTCGCCGGACCCGGCCCGCCAGCGCGCCACCGCACCGCTGCGCGAGACGAGCCGCCGCGCCCCGGCGTCGCTGAGCGTGCGGCCCTGGCGCCCTCGCGGCCAGGTGTAGCCGTAGCCCGCCACGCCCAGGTCGACCTTCGTCGCCGGGACCACCGCGGTCACCACCCCGACGGCCCGCCGCTGCCAGGGCAGCGCGCCGACCGGTCCGGGGCCGGACCAGGGGCCGTGCTGGTCGTAGGTCATCAGCGCGAGCACGTCCACGGCCTGGCCCAGCTCGGCGAGCCGGTAGCCGCGGCGCACGTACTCCGAGGGGCGGTCCGAGGCCATCACGGCGATCGACACCGTCTTCTCCGGCGCCATCCGGCTCTGGAGCGTGCGGACCAGCGCCAGCAGGCCGTCGGCGTCCCGCGCCGAGAGCGACTCCAGGTCGACCTGGATGCCGTCCCAGCCCTGGCTCGCGACGTACGACGCGAGCTGCGTCGCCACCGCGTCGACGTGGGCGGGGGAGCGCAGCAGCCGCGCGGCGGCCCGCGGGTCGAAGTCGCCGATCCGGTCGCTGTAGTTGCTGAGCAGCAGCTCCGCCCGGAGGCCGTGGGCGTGCGCGGTGGCGGCCAGGCGCGGGTCGAGGGCCGAGACGCCGTCGCCCCGGCGGTCGAGCACGACACCGTCGACGCCCAGGGTGGCCAGGGCGTGCGCCTCCCGAGCGACGAGGCTGTCGGGTGCGTCGCCGAGGACGTAGCCGGTCGAGGCCAGGGGTGCGGTCCTCCGGGGCTCGGGAGGCCTCGCCGCTGCGGGGTGCACGAGGGCGCCGAGGAGCAGGGCGAGGGCTGCTCCACCGGTCGCCAGCCCACGCATGCCGACACCCTGCCACGGGTTCGCCCGAACCCCGGCGCGTGCAGGTGGAGTGCACCTAGCCTCGGTGCCATGACGCAGTCCGTCACCTCCTCGGTGCTCAAGGTCGCCCGCGGCGACGGTGAGCTCCGCGACCAGCCGATCAACCCCGACTGGGTGCTCGAGGGCACGCCCCGTGCGCGCATCTCGGAGTGGGCCGAGAGCCCGGACGGCACGACGTCGCACTGGACCTGGGACTGCTCGGCGGGCCGGTTCCGCTGGTACTTCGAGGTCGACGAGTCGATCGTCGTGGTCGCGGGCTCGGTGGCGCTGCAGGTGGACGGCGAGCCTCCCGTGGTGCTCGAGGTCGGCGATGCGGCGTACTTCCCGGCCGGGCTCTGGGTGACCTGGCAGGTCGACGACTACGTGCGCAAGCAGGCCGTCGTCCGGGTGCCGGTCCCGCGCTCCATGCGCTACGCCGTCAACGGCCTGGGCCGCCGGACGCACCGGCTGCGGTAGCACCCGGCCGACGGCGCTCGGGCACACTCGCCGACGTGACGCGTCACTTCGCCGGGGTGGTCCTGGTCGACCGCCGCGGCTGGATCCTGCTGCAGGAGCGCGACGAGCACCCCGTGATCGACCCCGAGAAGTGGGGCCTGCCGGGCGGCCACCTGGAGCCCGGCGAGGACCCGGTGACCGGCGCCGCCCGCGAGCTCCTCGAGGAGACGACGGTCCGGCTCTCGCCGGACGAGCTCACCCCGTGGCGCACGATCGAGGTCTTCCACGAGGCCTACGGGTCGCTGGACCAGATGCACGTCTACGCCGCAGCCGTGGACCTCGCCGACGCCGACATCGAGTGCCGGGAGGGCCGCCAGATCGTCTTCGTCGAGCCGTCGGCCGCCCGCGCGCTGGACCTGACCGCCTCGGCCGCCATCTCGGTCCCGGGGTTCCTGGACTCGCCCCTCTACGCCAGCATGACCCGGTGACCACCTCCTCCTCGTCCCCGTCGATCACCGTCGTCCCCGTCCCGGGACCGGGCGCGGAGGACGTCGTCGTGGCCACCCACGGTCCCGACGAGGGAGCGGTGTTCACCGGCACCGAGGACGGCGCGATCTGGCGGGTCAGCCCCGACGGCGCCAAGGTGGACCGGGTCGCCGAGACCGGGGGCCGCCCGCTGGGCCTCGAGTTGGACCTCGACGGCCGGCTGCTGGTGTGCGACGCCCACCGGGGCCTCCTGCGCGTCGACACCCGCTCGGGCGGCGTCGAGCCCGTGGCCGACTCCGTCGCCGGCGTGCGCATGGTCTTCTGCAACAACGCCGCGATCGCCTCCGACGGCACCGTGTGGTTCTCCGACTCCTCCACGAAGTACGGCATCGAGGACTGGAAGTCCGACTTCGTCCAGAACACCAGGACCGGCCGGCTGCTGCGCCGCGACACCGACGGCACCATCACCACGGTGCTCGACGGCCTGGCCTTCGCCAACGGCGTGGCCCTGGCGCAGGACGAGTCGTACGTCGCCGTGGCCGAGACCGGCGCCCGCACCGTGGTGCGCCACTGGCTGACCGGACCCCAGGCGGGCACCCGCGACCACCTGGCCCAGGACCTGCCGGGCTACCCGGACAACATCGCGCGCGGCTCCGACGGGCTGGTCTGGGTCACCATCGCCAGCCCCACGGACCCGCTGGTCGAGCGCCTCCAGCGCGGCCCGATGCTCCTGCGCAAGGCGGTGACCCGGATCCCCGAGCGGCTCCAGCCGGCGCCCAAGCAGACGGTCCGGGTGCAGGCCTTCGACGACGCCGGCACGGTGGTGCACGACGTGGACGTGAAGACGGACGGCTACCACATGGTCACCGGCGTGCGGGAGCACGACGGGCGGGTCTGGCTGGGCAGCCTGCACGAGCCGGCGATCGCGGTCGTCGACCTCTGAGCCCGTAGAATCCGCGACATGGGTGTGCTCGACACGATCTCGGGGCCGCGTGACCTGCGCGGGCTCTCCGACGACGAGCTGGCGACCCTCGCGAGCGAGATCCGCGACCGCCTGATCGTCTCCTGCGCGCCGGTCGGGGGCCACCTGGGGCCCAACCTGGGCGTGGTCGAGCTGACCATGGCGATCCACCGCACCTTCGACTCCCCGCGCGACCGGGTGGTCTGGGACACCGGCCACCAGGCCTACGTGCACAAGATGCTGACCGGCCGGGCCGCGGAGTTCGACCGGCTCCGCGTCGAGGGCGGGCTGAGCGGCTACCCGAGCCAGACCGAGTCCCCGCACGACATCGTCGAGAACAGCCACGCCTCGACCTCCCTCAGCTACGCCGACGGCCTGGCCAAGGCCTACGCCATCCGCGGCGAGGACCGGCACGTGGTCGCGGTCATCGGCGACGGTGCGCTCACCGGCGGGATGGCCTGGGAGGCGCTCAACAACATCGCGGTCGCCAACCGCTCCCGCCTGGTCATCGTGGTCAACGACAACGGCCGCTCCTACACGCCGACCATCGGCGGCCTCACCACCGCCCTGACCAGCCTGCGCACCAGCCCGCGCTACGAGCAGGTCCTCGACCTGGTCAAGCGCCGCCTCAACGCTGTCCCGGGGGTCGGGCCGGCGGCCTACGACGCCCTCCACGCCATGAAGAAGGGCGTCAAGGACGCCGTCGCCCCGCAGGGCCTGTTCGAGGACCTCGGCCTGAAGTACGTCGGCCCGGTCGACGGCCACGACCGCGCGGCCATGGAGCACGCCCTGACCCAGGCCAAGAAGTTCAACGGCCCGGTGATCGTGCACGCGATCACCCGCAAGGGCTTCGGCTACGACGCCGCCGAGCGGCACGAGGCCGACCAGTTCCACCAGGTCGGGCCGTTCGACCCCGACTCGGGCGAGCAGGAGTCCAAGGGCACCATCTGGACCACCGCCTTCACCGACGAGATCGTCAAGATCGGTCAGCGGCGCCAGGACGTCGTGGCCATCACCGCCGCGATGATGCACCCCGTGGGGCTGCAGCAGTTCCAGGCCCGCTTCCCGGAGCGGACCTTCGACGTCGGCATCGCCGAGCAGCACGCCGCGACGTCCGCGGCCGGGCTGGCCATGGGCGGCCTGCACCCGGTGGTCGCCATCTACGCGACGTTCCTCAACCGCGCCTTCGACCAGGTGCTCATGGACTGCGCCCTGCACCGCTGCGGCGTGACCTTCGTGCTCGACCGCGCCGGCGTGACCGGCGACGACGGCGCCAGCCACAACGGCATGTGGGACATGTCCATCCTGCAGGTGGTGCCCGGGCTGCGCCTGGCCGCGCCGCGCGACGCCACGCGCGTCCGCGAGCTGCTCAACGAGGCCGTCGACGTCGACGACGCCCCGACCGTGCTGCGCTTCCCCAAGGGGCCGCCACCCGCCGACATCCCGGCCGTCGACACCCGCGACGGCCTCGACGTGCTCGTCCGCAAGGGCGCCAGGGACGTCCTCGTGGTCGCCGTGGGCGCCATGGCCGCCACCGCGGTCGACGTCGCCGACCGGCTGGTGGCCCAGGGCATCGGCGTGACCGTGGTCGACCCGCGCTGGGTCAAGCCGGTCAACCCGGCGCTGCTCGAGCTGGCCCGCGAGCACCGCCTCGTGGTGAGCATCGAGGACAACGGCGAGACCGGCGGCTGCGGCGCGGTGCTCCTGCAGACCCTCAACGCGGCGGGCGTCCACACGCCGTTCCGCCTGCACGCCATCCCGCAGCAGTTCCTCACCCACGCCAAGCGGGCCCGCATCCTGGAGCAGATCGGCCTCACGCCGCAGGCCATCGCGCTGGCCGTGGTGGAGGACATGACCGCGCTCTCCGAGGGCGGCACCGGCCGGGCGCCCCTCGAGGCCGACCGGACCGTCTGAGCCGTCTCGCTGGGCGGGCGGCGCCCGCAGGGTCTAGCGTGCGAGCACCCGCCACCCCCGGTCCAGGAGGCACGCCACGGTGAGCACGCTGCGCGAAGGCCACCGCTACGTCACCGACGGCGGTCTGGAGACCGACCTGATCTTCCACCACGGGGTCGACCTGCCGGAGTTCGCGGCGTTCCCGCTCGTCGAGCAGCCCGCGGGGCGGGAGCTGCTCGCCCGCTACTACGACGGGTACGCCGAGATCGCCCGCCGGGCCGGTGCGGGGCTGCTCCTCGAGGCGCCGACCTGGCGGGCGAACCCCGAGTGGGGCGCACGGCTGGGCTACGACGCGGCCGCGCTGGAGCGGGTCAACACCGAGTCCATCGCCTTCCTCCACGAGCGCCGGGCGGCCTGCGCCGACCTCGACGACGTGCTGGTGGGCGGGATCCTGGGTCCGCGCGGCGACGGCTACGTGGCCGGCGAGCGGCTCAGCGCGGAGGAGTACGCCGACTACCACCGGCCCCAGCTGGCCGCCTTCCGGGCGGCCGGTGCCGACCTGGCCAACGCGATCACGCTGGTCGGCGCCGACGAGGCGATCGGCATCGCCGCCGCGGCCCGCGACGTCGGGATCCCGGTCGGGGTCGGCTTCACCGTCGAGACCGGCGGCCGGCTCGCCGTCGGCAGCTCGCTGCGGGAGGCGGTCGAGGAGGTGGACGCGGCCGGGGGACCCGACTGGTTCCTGGTCAACTGCGCCCACCCGACCCACATCGCGCGAGCGCTGGAGGAGGACGGTCCCTGGGACCGGATCGCCGGGCTGCGGCCCAACGCCAGCCGGATGTCCCACGCCGAGCTCGACGAGGCCGAGGACCTCGACGAGGGCGACCCCGAGGAGCTCCAGCGGTCGCTGGTCGCGATGGTCCCGCGGCTGCCTGGCCTCCAGGTCCTGGGCGGCTGCTGCGGCACGGACGCACGCCATGTCGCCGCCCTGTGGGGTGTCTGAGAAACTGGGCGGGTGGCTACTGACCGGCTCGTCCACATCGTCGACGAGGTCCCCGACCTCGCCGGGGTCACCGACCTGACGATGGTGCTGGTCCTCGACGGCTTCCTCGACGCGGGCAACGCCGCCGCGCACGCGGCCCGGCACCTCGCCGACCTCGACACGGGGCACGCCTCGCCGGTGGTGGCGACCTTCGACGTCGACCAGTTCCACGACTACCGCGCCCGGCGGCCGGCCATGTCGTTCGTCCGCGACCACTACGAGGGCTACGACGCGCCGCGCCTGGTGGTCCGGCTGCTGCACGACAGCGGCGGCACGCCGTACCTCCTGCTCCACGGTCCGGAGCCCGACAACCGCTGGGAGGCCTTCGCACGCGCGGTGCGGGAGGTGCTGGAGCGGCTCGGGGTCACCCGGGTCGTCGCCATGGGCTCGGTGCCGATGGCCGTGCCGCACACCCGCCCGATCGCGATGACACCGCACGCCAACCGGCCCGAGCTGGTGCCCGGCAGCAGCCCGTGGCGCGGCGAGCTGCGGATCCCGAGCAGCGCCCAGTCGCTGCTCGAGCTGCGGCTGGGGGAGTGGGGCCACGACATGCTGGGCTTCGTCGCGCACATCCCGCACTACCTCGCCCAGCTCGACTACCCCAAGGCCGCCGCGGTCCTGCTCGAGCAGGTCGAGCTGGCCGGCCGGCTGACCATCGACCTGACCGAGCTCCACGAGCTGGCCCGCGAGCGGGAGACCGAGATCGGGCGCTACCTGGCCTCCAACGACGAGGTGGGCGAGGTCGTCGAGGCGCTCGAGCAGCAGTACGACGCCTTCGAGCGGGCCGAGGAGTCCGGAGCCGGCCTGCTGGCCCCCGACGAGCCGTTGCCCACCGGGGAGGAGATCGGCCAGCAGTTCGAGCAGTTCCTGGCCGGGCTCGACGCCCAGGACGACACCGAGACCGACGAGTCCGGGCGGGACGCATGAGCGCTGTCCAGGACCTGCTGCGCCTCCTGGACCTCGAGAAGCTCGACGAGGACCTCTACCGCGGCGCCCAGCCGCCGTCGGCCCGGGCCCGCGTCTACGGCGGCCAGGTCGCGGCTCAGGCGCTCGTGGCCGGCGTCCGCAGCGTGGACCCGGAGTTCGTCCCGCACTCCTTCCACTCCTACTTCCTGCTGCCCGGCGACTACGCGGTCCCGATCATCTTCGACGTCCAGCGGCTCCGCGACGGCCGGTCCTTCCTCACCCGGCGCGTGACGGCCAGCCAGCACGGCCGCCCGATCTACCACCAGACCATCAACTTCCAGCGGCCCGAGGAGGGCTTCGACCACCAGGACGTCATGCCCGAGGTCGCCGGGCCAGATCAGGGCCTGGACCTGGTCAACCTCATGCGCGGGCGCGGCAACGCCGACGCCGACGAGCTGGGCAAGGAGTGGGCCTCCATCGAGGTCCGCTTCCTCGGCAACTCGCGGCACGGCCTGGAGCCCGACCCGCGACACCCGTCCCGGGCCCAGATGTGGGTGCGGTTCCGGGAGGGGCTGCCCGACGACCCGATGGCCCACCTCGCGGCCTTCACCTACGCCAGCGACATCAGCCTGCTCGGCGCCTCGCTGGCCGTCCACGACGTCAACCCGGCCAAGGCCATGATGGCCTCGCTGGACCACACGCTGTGGTTCCACCGGCCCTTCCGCGCCGACCAGTGGTGGCTCTACGACCAGTGGTCGCCCACCGCCCACGGCGGCCGCGGGCTGGCCTTCGGCTCGGTCTACACCGCCGACGGGACGCTGGTGGTCACCGCCGCCCAGGAGGGCGTGGTCCGGGCCCGCCGGCCCTGACCACTCCGGTCCCAGCAGTCACAGGAACAACAGCAGTCACAACGGTCAAGACCAGAACCCTCCTCCGATCGGTCAATTCCACCCATTCCCGGGACGGGGCAGGTGGGGCGAATGTTCACTCAGTGGCATGTACCGGCCGCTGCACCGAGCCCCTGTCCGGCGGCGACCGCCCCTCCGCCACGCCTCCGTGAGCGGGGTCGGAGCGGCCGCGCTGCTGCTCGCCGTCCTCGCTCCCGCGGCGTACGCCGACACCCACTCGCACTTCACCCACCAGGCGCAGGGCCAGCACGGCACCGGCCAGGCCGGCAAGCCCGGCAAGCCCGGCAAGCCCCGGCCCGGTGACGACGACGCCCACGACGCCGACGGGCAGCGCGACCCGGACGCCACCAACGGCGGCAAGCCCCTCCCGGGCGACGCCGGTCTGTCGCTGACTGAGCTCAAGGCCACGGCCCAGCCCGTGACGCCGTACGAGATGCCCTTCCCCTGCGGTGAGACCTGGACCGGCTCCACCCGGGCCGGGCACAGCCCCAGCGTGCGGGCGGTCGACTTCAACTACGCCGGCGGCGACCTGGGCAAGCCGGTCGTCGCGGCGGCTCCGGGCACCGTCATCACCGCGGTGGTCGGGCCGAACAGGCCCAGCTACGGGCAGTACGTCGTCATCGACCACGGCAACGGCGAGAGCTCGCTCTACGCGCACCTCGACTCCGTGCTGGTGGGCGTGGGCCAGATCGTCCCGGCCGGCACGCAGGTCGGGACCGTCGGCGAGACCGGCAACGCGTCCGGGCCGCACCTGCACTTCGAGGAGCGGACCGGCGGCGCGGTGGTCGACTCCTGGTTCCACGGCAGCCGCTTCCCGATGAACGCCGCCCAGACCTCGCAGAACTGCGGCTCCGTGGCGGTCACCGACGTGCCCCTGGCCGGCGACATGTACGGCGGCCTGGCCGCCGAGGTCATGGTCTACCGCAAGTCCGCGCCGGCGGCGTTCCACATCACCCGCACCGGCATCAAGGAGCGGGTCATCAAGATGGGCCGCGGCGCGGACCAGCCGCTGCTGGGCGACTGGAACGGCGACGGCCGGGTGGACCCGGGCGTCCGGGACCCCAGCACCCGCGTGTTCACGATGCAGGTCAGGCGCACCAAGACCGAGGCGAAGTTCGGCAAGCGCGGCGACCTGCCGGTCGCGGGCAACTGGGACGGTGTGGGCCCCTGGGAGATCGGCGTACGACGCGCCGGTGCGGGCGTCTTCGCCCTGCGGATGGCCGACGGTTCGGTCAAGAAGGTCGCCCTGGGCGACGCCAACGACCTGCCGGTCACGGGGGACTGGGACGGCAACGGGGTCACCGACCTCGGCGTCTACGACCAGGCCACGGCCACCTTCACGCTGCTGCAGACCGACCCGATGGGCAACCCGTTCACGACCGCCGTGCTCTTCGGCACGCCGGGCGACGTGCCGGTGACCGGCGACTGGGACGGCAACGGGATCACCGACCTCGGCGTCTGGAGCCCCGCCACGGCGACCTTCACCAAGCGCGGCGCCGTGGCGCCGACGGCGGTGGGCGGCCGGGTCAAGAACATCCGCTTCGGGCGGCCCGCGCGCTGAGCCCTGCGGCTCAGGCGGTCGCTGCGTCGGCGTCCACGGCGTGGGCGCGACCCCAGGCGAGCAGCGCCTCGAGCACCGGCACGAGCGCCTGGCCCGACTCGGTCAGGTGGTACTCGAACCGCTGGGGCGCCGGGTGGTACTCGCGCCGCTCCACCACACCCGCCTCCTCCAGCACCTTGAGGCGGGCGGCGATCCGGTCGCGGGGCGCACCGGTGCCGCGGACGATCTGGCCGAAGCGGTGGCTGCCCATCCAGAGCTCGCGGACCACCAGGAGCGCCCAGCGCTCGCCGATCACCTCGAGCGAGGCGGCGATGGGGCAGGGGCGGCCCGGGAGCTGGTCGAGGGCTGGGAACGGCGAGGCCACGGTGGTAGCGTCCCACGCGTGAGTTTGAATATCAAACCGACCGGTGCCGACGGTCGCACCGCCACGTCCTCCCCGCTGGTCCCGGTCGCCCTCGGAACCACGCTGGTCCTGGTCACCTACGTCAGCCCGATCGCCACCATCCCGGCCACGGCGGCCGACCTCGGCGCCGGGCCGGTCGCCCGGGCCTGGATCCTGAGCTCGATGAGCGTGGGGCTGGCGGCGGCGCTACTGGCCTCGGGCGTGCTGGGGGACACCCTGGGGCGGCGTCGGGTCTACGTCTGGGGCCTGGTGGCGCTGGCGCTGGGCGCCGTGGTGTGCGCCGTCTCGGTCGAGCCGGTGCTCTTCATCGGGGCTCGCGTGCTGGAGGGAGTCGGCGGCGCCGCGGTGCTGGCCTGCGGGCTGGCCGCCCTGGCGCACCGCTACCCGGCGCCGCACGAGCGGATCCGGGCCACCTCGGTGTGGGGGGCCAGCGTCGGGCTCGGCATCGTGGCCGGCGGCGTGCTGTCGGCGCTGCTCGACGTCGGCTCCGGCTGGCGGCCGTCGTACTGGGTGACCGCGGCGCTGGCGCTCCTGCTGGTCTGGCCGAGCCTGCGGTGGATCGGGGAGTCCTCGGCGGTCGAGCGCAAGGTCGTGGACCTGCCGGGGCTGGTGCTGCTGGTCTCGGCGATGACGCTGGCGGTCTCCGCCCTCACCCAGGGCCGCAACGGTGTCGACGCCCTCACCGTGGTCCTCGCCGTGCTGGCCCTCGTCGCGCTGACGGCGTTCGTCCTGGTCGAGCGCCGGGTGGCCCAGCCGCTGCTGGACCCGGAGCTGCTGAGGCACCCGAGGTTCGTGGCGGCCACGACCGGGTCGCTGGTCCTCGGCGCCGGGATGATCGGCATGGCCTCCTTCACGCCGGCGCTGGTGCAGCTCGGTTTCGGCCGCGGGCTGTGGAGCGCCACCCTGCCGGTGCTCGGCTGGGCCGGCACCGGCGTGGTCGCCTCGATGCTGGTGCGCCGGATCCCGCACCCGCTGGAGGGACCGCGGCCGGTCGCCTTCTTCCTGGTGGTCGTGGGCGTGGGGCAGCTGCTGGCCCACGGGATCCACCCGGACTCCTCGCTCTGGCGCCTGGTCGTCCCGCTGGTCGTGGCCGGCGTGGGCACCGGCGTGCTCAACGCCGTCCTGGGCCGCGAGTCCGTGGCCAGCGTGCCGCCGGACCGGGCGGCCATGGGCAGCGGCGCCCAGAACACCGCCCGCTACCTGGGCGCCGCCGTGGGCATCACGCTCTTCGTCACGGTCGCCACCCACTCCGGGGACACGCTCTTCGACGGGTTCAACAACGCCGCGCTGGTGGCCGGCACGCTGACCCTGCTCGGCGCCGGCGCGATCGCGCTGACCGGACGGGTCGGCCGGGGCTAGAGGGCGGTGGTGCGCCCGGCCAGGTGCGGCGCGCCGCTCCTCGGGTCGCTCAGCGAGAAGGCGTAGCCGCCGTCGACCGGGGCCGAGCCGAAGGCCACCGAGCCCGGCAGGAGCACCGGCTTCTTGAAGGCCACGTCGACGCGGACGGCGCCGGGCAGGCGGTTCTCGAGGGCCGCGACGCAGCGCGCCATGGTCCACATGCCGTGGGCGATCTGCCGGGGGAACCCCAGGGCCTTGGCGGTGAGCGCGTAGAGGTGGATCGGGTTGTGGTCGCCCGAGACCGCGGCGTAGCGGCGGCCCAGGTCGGCCGG
The DNA here is from genome assembly GCA_964514085.1 of uncultured Nocardioides sp. Lineage (GTDB taxonomy): Bacteria > Actinomycetota > Actinomycetes > Propionibacteriales > Nocardioidaceae > Nocardioides. The sequence continues at coordinate 3,189 of CAZEPK010000048.1, read as the reverse complement.
CAGCTGCCAGACGGTGCCGCTGGGGTCCGCGTCGGGGAACACGCTGCCCGAGGACGCGTCCGCGTCGCCCTGGCCGCGGCGCAGGTAGCTCGACGTCTCCTCCCACACGGTCTCGTCGTCGGTCCGCACGAGCGTGGTGAAGTCGTAGACCGTGCCCTTGGGGTGCGGGTGCCCGGCGCCGACGTTGACCGTCACGTTGACCGTCTCGCCGATCGCCAGCGGCCGGTGGGCGGTGATGGAGTTCTCGAGGTGGACGGTGCCGATGGCCGGGGCCGGGAAGCCCGGGTCGCTCATGATCGCCATCTGCATCGGGAAGGCCAGCAGGTGCGGGTAGGGCAACGGCACCGTGTCCTTGGCCGGGAAGCCGCACACCGCGGCGAAGGCCTCCACGTGGCTGCGCTCGATCGTGGTGGCCCTGCCGGTCCGGCTCAGGCCGGAGAGCTCGCCGCCGGTCTTGCGGATGCCCGGCAGCTGGTTGACGACGGGGATGGAGGGGAGGGCCGCACGGGCCATCGTGAGGGCGCCCTCGAACGGCGCGCTCATGCGCCGAGCATCATCTGGCCGCAGACCCGGACCACGTTGCCGTTGACCGCGGTCGAGCCCGGCGAGGCGTACCACGCGATCGTCTCGGCCACGTCGACCGGCAGCCCGCCCTGGGCCATCGCGTTGAGCCGCTGGCCCACCTCGCGGGTCGCGAACGGCACGGCGGCGGTCATCTGGGTGATGATGAAGCCGGGCGCCACGGCGTTGATGGTGATGCCGTCCTGCAGCTCCTCGGCCAGGGAGTCCACCAGGCCGATGACCCCGGCCTTCGAGGCGGCGTAGTTGGTCTGCCCGACGTTGCCCGCGATGCCCGCGATCGAGGCCACGCCGACGATCCGGCCGTTGGCGTTGACCACGCCCTGGTCGAGCAGCTCGCGGGTGATCCGCTCGGGTGCCGTCAGGTTCACCGCGACCACCTGCTCGAACCGGTCCTCGGCCATGTTGGCCAGCTTCTTGTCGCGCGTGATGCCGGCGTTGTGGACCACCACGTCGACGCCGCCGTGCTTCTCCCGGAGGTGGTGGGCGATCCGCTGCGGTGCGTCCTTGGCGGTGATGTCGAGGGCGATCCAGTCGCCGTCGAGCTCCTTCATGAGGGTCTGCAGGTCGTCGGCGAGCTGGGGTACGTCGACCCCGACCACCGTCGCGCCGTCCCGGTGCAGGGTGCGGGCGATCGCCTCGCCGATCCCGCGGCTGGCCCCGGTGACCAGCGCGACCTTCCCCTCCAGCGGCCGCGTCCAGTCCTCGACCGGGCCGGCCTCGGTCGGGCCGTGGGCCCCGACGCGCACCACCTGGCCCGAGACGTAGGCCGACTTGGGGGAGAGCAGGAAGGCCAGGGTCGAGGCCACGGCGCCCTCGGCGCCCTCGGCGACGTAGACCAGCTGGACGGTGCCGCCCCGGCCGATCTCCTTGCCGAGGCTGCGGGTGAAGCCCTCCAGCGCGCGCTGCGCGACGCGCTCGGCGCCGCTGACCTGCTCGGGCGGCGTCCCGACGACGACCACGCGGGGGTTGGTGTCGAGGCTGCGCAGCTTGGGGCTGAAGAACTCCTGCAGCGCGCCCAGCTGCGAGGAGTCCGTGATGCCGGTCGCGTCGAGGACCAGGCCCTTGAAGCGCTCGCCCTCGCCCGGCTGGCCGGGGACGACCTCGGAGGCGATGCCGAGGGTGTCGAGCAGGCCCGGGAGCGACTCGGCCAGCCGGCCGGTGCCGCCGACCGCGACGGTGCCGTGCACCAGCGGGTCGCCCGCGCGGTAGCGCTCCAGCTTGGCGGGGCTGGGCAGGCCGAGGTTCTTGACCAGCAGCCTGCCGATCGAGGAGGAGGTCAGGGCCTGGTAGCGGTCGCTCATGCCGCCATGTAACTCGATGTGTAACTGAGGGTCCACATTTCGTGATCCCTGCCTCACTGCCTTCTCCGGACAGGTTACTAGCGGGAAACTTGTCCCATGACTCAGGAGCTGAACGGCGGCAGGACCCGGCGCGTGGCGGTCCTCGGTGGCAACCGGATCCCCTTCGCGCGGTCCAACACGGCCTACGCGACCGCGTCCAACCAGGACATGCTCACCGCCGCCCTCGACGGCCTCGTCGACCGCTTCGGCCTGCAGGACCAGCGGCTGGGCGAGTTCGTGGCCGGCGCGGTGCTCAAGCACTCCCGCGACTTCAACCTGGCCCGCGAGGCCGTGCTCGGCTCGCGCCTGTCTCCCGAGACCCCCGCCACCGACATCCAGCAGGCCTGCGGCACCGGCCTGCAGGCCGCGATCCAGGTGGCCAACAAGATCGCCCTGGGGCAGATCGACGTCGGCGTGGCCGGCGGCTCCGACACCACGTCGGACGCGCCCGTGGCCATCAGCGAGCGGCTGCGCAAGAAGCTGCTCAAGGTGAACTCCGCCAAGGACACCCGCGGCCGGCTGGCCGCCCTGGCGGCGATCCGTCCCGGCGACATCGGGCTGTCGATCCCGCAGAACGGCGAGCCGCGCACCGGCCTCTCGATGGGCGACCACGCAGCCCTCACCGCCCTGGAGTGGCAGGTCGGCCGCGAGGAGCAGGACGAGCTGGCGGCGCTGTCGCACCAGCACCTCGCCGCGGCGTACGACGCCGGCTTCGAGGACGACCTCATCACGCCGTTCCGCGACCTCGCGAAGGACAACAACCTCCGCCCCGACTCGACGGTGGAGAAGCTGGCGAGGCTCAAGCCGGTCTTCGGCAAGGGCGCGTCGGCCACGATGACCGCCGGCAACTCCACCCCGCTGACCGACGGCGCCTCGACCGTGCTGCTCGCCTCGGAGGAGTGGGCCGAGGCCCACGGGCTCGCTCCGCTGGCCTACCTCACGGCCTACGAGACCGCCGCCGTGGACTACGTGCACGGCGGCGAGGGGCTGCTGATGGCGCCGGCCTACGCGATGGCGCGGATGCTGGCCCGCGAGGGGCTCTCCCTGCAGGACTTCGACTTCTACGAGATCCACGAGGCCTTCGCCTCGCAGGTGCTCTCCACCCTCAAGGCCTGGGAGGACCCGGTGTTCTGCAAGGAGCGCCTGGGGCTCGACGCGCCGCTGGGCTCCATCGACCGGTCCAAGCTCAACGTCACCGGCTCGTCGCTGGCGGCGGGGCACCCCTTCGCCGCCACCGGCGGGCGGATCGTCCCGGTGCTGGCCAAGC
>CAZEPK010000047.1:0-19931 GCA_964514085.1 uncultured Nocardioides sp. | reverse complement strand
GAGGGCGGAGCCGTGAGCCGGACATCGCGCCCGAGGACACTCCCTGCTCCGACCGCGATGGCCCGGTTGACCACGACCGCGCGTGGGATGCCGCTCAACGCCTCTCGAAGGGCGTCATAGGGCCATGGGCGGTAGCAGGTGATGCCGAGGACCCCTGCCGCGATCCCTTCCTCACGGAGTGTGTCCACGACGTCGGCCGCGGTGCCCAGCGCTGAGCCCATCGCCACGATGACCACGTCGGCGTCCTCGGTCCGGTAGCACCGGAGCAGACCGCCTGAGTCCCGTCCGAAGGCCGGCGCGAACTCATCCGCCACCCGGACCACCTCGCCCAGGGCGGCGAGCTGACGGCGGGCCATCAGGTACTTCACCTCGGTGAACTGGCCGGGACCGACCATCGCTCCGATGGTCACAGGATCGTCGGGGTCCAGCCACTGACGTGGTGAGAACGACGGGAGGTAGGCGTCCACGGACTCCTGGTCGGGGACGTCGATCTCCTCCATCGCGTGCGTGAGGACGAAGCCGTCCATGCACACCATCACCGGGAGCGAGAGGCGCTCGGCCAGCATGAACGCCTGCACGTGGAGGTCGACCGCCTCCTGGTTGGACGACGCGAAGAGCTGCACCCAGCCGGCGTCCCGTTGGGAGAGGGCGTCGGAGTGGTCGTTCCAGATGTTGATGGGCGCGCCCAGGGCGCGGTTGGCGACCGTCATCACGATCGGCAGCCCGAGGCCGGAGGCGTTCGGCAGGGCTTCTGCCATGAAGAGGAGACCCTGGCTCGACGTGGCCGTGTAGGTGCGCGCGCCGGCCGCCGAGGCACCGATGCACGCCGACAGCGCGCCGAACTCGGACTCGACCATGAGGTAGGCGCAGCTGGCCAGGTCGCCGGACGTCACCAGGTCCGAGAGGCCCTCGACGATGTGGGTCTGGGGCGAGATGGGGTAGGCCGCGACGACAGCCGGCCGGCACAGTGCCACGGTCTCCGCTACAGCGCGCGAGCCCTCCAGCTGCCTAAGCACGGCACGTCCCCTCGTCCTGGGTGACCAGGTCGTGAGCCGTCTCGGCCAGTTCGACGTTGGCCTCGACGACCTCGCTCGACAGGGAGCCGAAGCGTTGCCGGATGGCCGCGCGGACCGCCTCGACGCTGACCACGCCGGTCAGGGCAGCGACCGCCCCGAGCAAGGCGGTGTTGGGGAGCGGGCGTCCCAGCCGCTCTCGCGACAGGTCGGTCGCCGGCACCGTCACGACGCGTTGCCCAGGTCGTGGGCGCAGTCCCATCTCGGCCAGCTCTGCGGCGTCACGGGCGGAGTTCACGACCACCACCCCGTCGTCGGTCAGCCCTTCGAGGACGTCTCCGGCGCGCAGCAGGGTCACGTCCTGCAGCACGAGCAGGCTCGGGTGGTCCACGGGGTCGTGCGACCGGATCGGCCGCTCGTCGATGCGGCAGAAGGCGACGACCGGGGCGCCTGTGCGCTCAGAACCGAAGCTCGGCAGCGCCTGGGCGTGCAGCCCCTGGTCGAAGGCGGCCAGGCTCAGCAGCTCGGCAGCGGTGACGACTCCTTGACCACCGCGGCCGTGGATGCGGACGTCGAGCGTCATGTCCCGGCGACGCCCACGGGCGCGCCCACCAGCCGGACCAGCTCGGCGAGTCTCGAGGTGTAGCCCCACTCGTTGTCGTACCAGCCGAAGACCTTGACGAAGCGGCCTGACGCCTGGGTGAGCCCGGAGTCGAAGACGCAGGACGCGGGGTCGCCCACGACGTCGACCGACACCATGGGCTCGTCCTCGTAGCGCAGCCTGCCGACGAGCCGAGGGTTGCGGCTGGCGGCCTCGAAGACGGCGTTGACCTCGGCGACCGTGACGTCGCGGTCGAGGAGCACGGCCAGGTCGACCAAGGAGCCGTCCAGCACGGGGACACGGAGCGCGACCCCGTCGAGCCTGCCGTCCAGCTCGGGGAGCACCTGGCCGACCGCGCGTGCCGCCCCGGTGGTGGTGGGGATGATGTTGACCGCTGCGGAGCGCGCTCGCCTGAGGTCCTTGTGCGGCCCGTCGACGAGGTTCTGGTCGCCGGTGTAGGCGTGGACCGTGGTCATGAACCCCTGCTGGACCCCGAACGCGTCGTGCAGCACCATCACCATGGGGGCCACGCAGTTGGTGGTGCAGGACGCGTTGGAGACGACGTCGTGGTGGTGGGCGTCGTACTGCTCGTCGTTGATCCCCATCACGATCGTCGCGTCGACGCCCTTGCCGGGCGCCGAGACCACCACCTTCCGGGCGCCGGCCTCCAGGTGGCCGCCAGCGGTCTCCGCCGTGCGGAACCTGCCGGTGCACTCCACGGCGACGTCCACAGCCAGCTCGCCCCAGGGGAGCTCGGCCGGCGTCGTGACGTTGGTGCACGGGATCTTGCGTCCGCCGATGACGAGACAGTCCTCTCCGGCCTCGACCTCGACGGGGAAGCGTCCGTAGGTGGAGTCACGCCGCAGCAGCGACCGGAGGGTGTGGGGGTCGGCGAGGTCGTTGACGCCCACGACCTCCAGGTCCTCGCTCAGCACGGCCTGGCGGAGCAGTGCCCGGCCCACGCGGCCGAGTCCGTTGATCGCGATCCTCGTGCTCATGACTCCCTCCCTGGCGAGCACCGGCGGCCCGTCTCTGCCACAGCCTCCTCGCGGACCGGGTTCCGGCTCAGGGACCGAGGTCACGTCACGTGGGGACCTTGGGTCCTGCAGCTGGCCAGCGCGGAGACGTGGCGCCGACCTTCGTCCCCTCGCTCCTGCGAGGTGCTTCTCCTCCCGGCCTCCCGGGACGTTCGCCTCTCCCGGACCTCGGCCCTGGGACAGAGCATCCACAGGTGGTGTCCCGATCTCTCCGGCGACGTCCGGGGCGCGCGCTACGCCCCCGGATCTCCTCAGCGGCCGCACGGCTGGTCTGGGGCGGCGGCCGTGGAGAGGACGCCGGCCTCCGGGTCCTGCGAGGAGGTGCTCGGCGCCTCGTCGTCGAGCTCGTGGTCGTGGGCATCCTGGCGGGGATCTCAGCCACCTTCCCCCGGGGTGTGTCGGCCTCGACGAGCTGGTCGTTCCTCCTCGCGCACGAGGCCTATCTCCTGCACGCGTGTCTCGGCGCGCTTGCGGCGGTGGACGCGTCGTACCTCGCTCTCCGCACGGTCCGTACGTCGCAGAGGTGGCACCGGCTCCTGTGCTGGATCGGCGCGGTCGCCGGCCTGACCTCGGTCGCAGCGGGGCTCTTGTACGTGACCGACGCCCAAGCGGACACGTGGCTCACCGCCATGACGTCCGGCTGGATCGCGGCGACTATGGCCTTCCTCGCGCTGTGGGCGGCCGCGTCCCACGCCATCCGCGCGGAGAGTGCGGCACCAGGCTCGAGCGAGCCCCCCGGGCCGCCGCAGCTCTCCTCGGACCAGGGCTGACCGACCGCTCTCCGGCCCATGCCCGGCTGGGTCGTGCGGCGCCGGCAGCCAGAGGTCCCGATCAGGGGTGACCTTCAGCCTCCACTCTCGGGCTCTCCGACCCTGCACCGGCACCCGCTCCCGCTCATAGCGTCGAGGCAACGCGGCAACACCGGTTCCGCACCAGAAAAGGAGTCATCATGCGCTCGGCATTCGACAAGTTGATCTCATGGACGGGCCTGGCTCTCGCCGCCGTTCTGCTCGCCGTGGGGGGCCTCGCCCTCTGGGCCAACTCCTTCATCGACAACCAGGTCCACGACCAGCTCACCATGCAGGGCATCACGATGCCCGAGGGTGACGCGATCTCCGGTCTCCCCAAGGCCGACCAGAACGCCCTCAAGCCGTACGCCGGCAGCCTGCTCGACACGGGCCCCGAGGCCAAGGCGTTCGCCGACCACTACATCCTCGTCCACATGAACGAGGCCAGCGGCAACAAGACCTACGAAGAGGTCAGCGGCCAGTACATCCAGCTGTCCGACGCGGACAAGGCCAGCCCCGACGGCGTCGCCCTCGGCCAGCTGCGCCAGACCCTCTTCATGGGCAACACCCTGCGGGGGCTGCTCCTCTACGGCTACGCCTTCGCCACGATCGGCACCATCGCCGGGATCGTCGCCTACGTCTCGTTCGCAGGTGGCGTCGTCCTGCTGGTGCTCGTCGGACTCGGCCTCTGGCACGCACGGCGTGCCGGGCAGACTGCCGAGCGGCCCGTCACCGCACGGACGTTCCAGCCGGCCTGAGCCCGACGAACGAGACCCCCGGGAGCCCTGCTCCCGGGGGTCTTGCGCGCCTGCGGACGTCATCCATCAGCCGATGTCGCGTCGGCGGTAGCGCCACCACGCGGCCAGCAGGAGACCCGCCGCGATCACCGTCAACGTGAGCGAGGGCGCAGGCCTGAAGCTCTCGACGGGCAGTCTCGAGACGTGCTCGAACGGCGACAGGCCGGTGACCCAGGCCGGCAGACCGAGGAGCGCGCCGACCTGCCCGAGCACGAGGAAGATCCCCAGCACCGCCCACGAGACGAGGGCCCACCGGCTGGCGATGGCGTAGAGCAGAGCGGCCACCCCGATGACCACCCACACCGCCGGAGCCTGGACCAGCCCCGCCTCGACCAGGCCGTCGACGTCACCGCCGTACCCCAGGCCCGTGGCCAGACCGGTCAAGGCGAGGAGCCACGCGACGCCGCCCAGAGCAGCGGCGTAGGCAGCCAGGAGCAGACGGCTGCGGGAGGTGACCGTCGCCAGGACCTGCTCAGAGCGACCGTCCCGCTCGTCGGCGCTCGCCCTGGTCACGCAGGCGATGCCGAACGAGGTGATCGCGACCGCGGCGATCGACAGGACCGCTGCCAACAACGACTCCTCCAAGCGTCCCGTGCCTCCCATGCTCTCGACCAGCTCACGACCGGAGTCGGTGTCCAGGAGATCGCCCACACCCGGGGCGATCGCGCCCATCACGAGGCCCATGGCCACGACGCCGACGGACCAGCCGAGCAGGGCAGGTTGCTGCACCCTCCACGCCAGCCCGAGTGCATCCCTGAGCCGAGGCGAGCCGTGAGCGGGCCCCGGTCGCGCCGGGAAGAGGCCAGAGCCGAGGTCCCGCCGAGACCGCAGGGTCTGCGCCGCCACCACGAGGGTCAGAGCCGAGGCGAGGTAGAGCAGGAGGAGCCACCACCGTGGTTCGGACCACGCAGAGAACCTGGTGTTCCAGCCGAGCGGCGTCAGCCAGCTCAACCACGCTGCCTTGATGTCCCCCACGGCCCGCATCAGGTACAGGCCCGCGAGGACAGCCCCGGACACGGCGAAGCACGTGCGGCTGCTCGCGGCCAGCTGGCAGGCGACCGCGGTCAGACCCACGGCGACCAGCCCGGTGCCCAGCCAGGTCGCGCCGAAGCCGATCGACCCCACGACCGGGAGTCCCCCGGCGATGTCGGCCCCGGCGACCAGGATCGCCACACCGACGGCGACCACCGCACCCTCGAGGACCGCTCCGGCGAGGAGTGCGTCGCGTCCGAGGGCTGTGCCGGCGAGCAGCTCGGCGTGGCCGGACTCCTCATCGACGCGGGTGTGCCGGCGCACCACGACCAGGATCAGCAGAGCCAGGCCCACGGCGTACAGGACGGTCACCTTGGTCATCGCCAGCTCGCCGAGGCTGTCCACACGCAGGATCGGTCCGTAGAGCGCGACGACGGCGGGGTTGTCGTTGATCGCCTCGGCCGCGCGCACCCGGTCGGCAGCGGAGTCGTAGAGGGTGCTGGTCGCGGCGGCGGAGGCGTAGACGACGAGCCCGAGGAGCAGCGTCCAGACCGAGATCAGCAGCCGGTCGCGCCGCAGCGCCTGCCCTGCCACCAGGACGGTCCCGGTGTAGCGCTCCGTCATCCCGACGCCCGGTAGGCGTCGAGGAACAGCTCCTCCAACGTCGGCGGGGTGCTGGTGAGCGCGGTGACTCCCGCTCCGGTCAGAGCGACGAGCACGCCTGGCAGGGCCCCGGGGTCGACGGTGCAGGTGAGGGTGTGGTCGGTGACCCTGAGGTCGTGGACACCTGGCCCGTCCAGCTGGGGGACCGTGACGACCGTGGCCGTGATCCGGCTGCGGTGCAGGTGTCGGAGCTCACCGAGGGTCCCGGACTCCACGACGCTGCCCTGCCGGATGATCGTCACCCGGTCGGCCAGCCGCTCGACCTCGCTGAGGATGTGGCTGGAGAGCAGCACGGTCGTGCCCCGCTGCACCCGCTCGACCACGCATTCGGCGAACACCTGCTCCATCAACGGGTCCAACCCGGACGTCGGCTCGTCGAGCACCAGCAGGTCGACATCGGCAGCGAACGCCGCGACCAGTGCGACCTTCTGCCTGTTGCCCTTGGAGTACGCACGACCCTTCTTGGTCGGATCGAGGTCGAACCTGTCGAGCAGGTCCGCCCGGTGTCCGGTGCGGGGGTCGGCGCCGCGCATCCGCAGCAGCAGGTCGATCGTCTCGCCGCCGGACAGGTTCGGCCAGAGCGCGACATCGCCAGGGACGTACGCGAGCCGTCGGTGGATCGCCACGGCGTCGCGCCAGGGGTCCAGCCCGAAGACCGTCGCCGTCCCGCCGTCGACCCTGATCAAGCCCAGGAGCGCTCGCAGCGTGGTCGACTTCCCCGCCCCGTTGGGACCGAGGAACCCGTGCACCTCCCCAGCCCAGATCACGAGGTCCAGGCCGTCGAGGGCTCGGTGCGGTCCGAAGGACTTGGTCAGCCCACGGACCTCGACCACAGGAGTCGCTCCCGAACCGGTCGCCACGTCGTCGACCCTAGTGCGGATCGGCAGGCAGGCGGGACCTTTGGGCTCAGCCCGCACTCGCGCTGGCCGGCCGTCGGGTCGGGCGTTCCCCGACCGGTCGCGGCAGCGACGGCTCGACGACCATCACCGGGCACCTGGCGCGGCGCAGCACCTCGCGGACGACAGGGCCCAGGTGTGAGCCGAACGGCACGTGAGGGTCGCGTCGGGCCAGCACCAGGAGGTACGCCGCGTCCGACGCCTCGACCAGCACCTCTGCGGGACGCCCCCAGCGCACGTCGAAGGTGCACGGCACCTCCTCGCACACACTGGCCGGCAGGTCGGTGTCGCGGGCCAGCTCGACGCGGGCCGCCCGGATCAGGTCCTCGCGGTGGTCGGTGTGCAGCAGGATCTCCTCGTAGGCCGGTGCTAGGTAGGCCACGCGGAGTGCCAGGACTGGCACGTCGGCGACCGCGGCGAGCCCGAGGGCCGTCCACAGCCCGCTGTCCGCGCGGTCGCCGTCCTCGATCCCGACGACGATCGGCCGCACTGAGGCGGCAGGCTGCCAGGACGCCGGGACGGAGACCACCGGTGCGTGCGACCGGGCCGCCACGGCCGCGGTCACCGAGCCGAGCGTCAGCCGCTCCCACATCGAGTGGTGCCGGTGCTCGAGCACCACGAGCTGCGCGCGGGCACTGCAGTCCACCAGGGTGGGCGCGACGGCACCGTGCAGGAGCACTCCGCACACGGGCTGGGCCCCACCCATCTGCGCTCGCACCTGCTCGACGGCGCGGTCCAGGGCGAGCCGGCCCTCACGGGTCATCTGGTCCGCGGTGCTGCCGACGTCAAAGGTCCCGGTCGCGCTGCCGAGGGGACTGGGCACGACGTGCACCACCTCGATCCCGGCCTCGAGCTGCCCGGCGGTGCGCACCGCGAACGCGACGGTCCCGTTCGACAGGTGGCCGTCGGACGCGATGCCCAGCACGATGCCGGACTCGGTGTCGACGCTCTTCATGATGGCTCCTTCCGTGGTCCCACCTCGACTGTGGCACCGGCCGGAGGCAGGGAGCAGGGCCGTTGGCCCCCAGGGCCAGGGGCTCCGGCCCCACTCGGCTACGTGACGATGGTTCGAGCGAGGGGGAGAGCACATCGCTGAGACCTGGAAGGAGCAGCGGAGGTCACCGACGCGCACGCCGTGAGGTGGCGACGTCGGAACCGGTACTGGCGGGGCCACCGAGGCGCCGCGCCACAGCGACCACGAGCCCCGGCACCGCAGCCAGGACCACCAAGGCGAGCGTGGTCCGCGCCGTCAGCAGCTCGGTCCCGAGCAGGTCGCGCAAGGCGGGGACCCACAGGGCGGCGACCTGGACAGCGGCCGCCACCGCGACGGCCGCCTCGAGACCTCGCTCCCGCCAGCCGGTGCCCGCGCGCGGCGCGCGCAGCGCCAGGGCGACGGCGAGCTGGCCGAGCCCGAGCGTGAGGAAGACCGAGGTCTGCACGGAGCCCGCGTGCCGGTAGGCCCACCAACCGGCGCAGAGCGAGGCCGTGGTGACCAGGGCACCGGCGGCCACGACCTGGCGCACCAGCACACGGTCGAGGACCGAGCGTAGAGGCGGTGGGGTCGGGCGCCGCATCAGCGCCGGGTCCAGGGGCTCACCGCCGAACGCGACGCCGGGCAGACCGTGGGTGACCATGTTGATCCACAGGATCATGGCCGGCGTCAGCGGGATCGGCAGCCCGAGCAGCGGCGCGGCAAGCAGCACGACGACCTCGGCCAGGCCTCCCGCCAGCCCGTAGCGGAGGAAGGTGCGGATGTTGGCGTGGATGCGGCGCCCCTCGCCCACGGCCACCACCAGGGTGCGCAGGTCGTCGTCGACCAGCACCAGGTCCGCTGCTTGGCGCGCCACCTCGGTGCCGCGGCCACCCATGGCGACCCCGATGTCGGCCCGGCGCAGGGCCGGCGCGTCGTTGACGCCGTCCCCCGTCATGGCGACCACCTCCCCGCGCGCTTGCCAGGCGTCGACGATCCCCACCTTCTGCTCGGGCCGCGTGCGGGCGTAGACGTCGATCTGCTCGACGCGGTCCAGGTGCTCACCCCGAGCCACGGCCGCCCCTTCGACGACCTCTCCTCCGGCGCCCAGGATCCCCAGCTCCGTGGCCACGGCGCGGGCAGTGGCCGGGTGGTCGCCGGTCACCAGCACGGTGCGGATCCCGGCCGCCCGGCACTGCTCCACCACGTCGGCGGCCGCAGGGTGCGGAGGGTCGATGACGCCCACGAGCCCCGGTCTCGAGCGGTCGACCACGACCGCGAGGACCCGGTAGCCGGAGGCAGCGAGCCGCTCCGCCTCCTCTGCGGCGTCGGCGGCGAGCGGACCGGGCGGGAGCAGGGCGAGCACGGTCTCCGGCGCACCCTTGACCACCTCGAGCCGCCGTCCGTCGGGACCCGCGTGGACGGTGCGCGCGAAGCCGGAGTCGCTGTCGAAGGGCGTCGCGTCCACCCGCTCCCACCCCGACCACGACCCCGGCGGTAGTCCGGCCTTGGCCGCTGCGACGAGGAGGGCCACGTCGAAGGGGTCGCCGACCGGCGACCACTCTCCGACCGCTCCTCCCCCGCTCAGGGCTGCGTCGGTGCAGAGAGCGGCGTCGGACAGCAGCTGAACCGCAGCCTGCCGTGCCGAGGGATCGCCCTCCAGGCCGCCCTCGACGTCGTACGCCGTGCCCGTGACGTCACAGCCACCGGCGGGCGTCCACACGTGACGGACAGTGAGCACCCCCTGGGTCAGGGTGCCGGTCTTGTCCGAGGCCAGCACCGTCACCGACCCCAGCGTCTCCACGGCCGGTAGCCGCCTGACCACCGCCGAGCGGCGCGCCATCCGGTGCGCGCCGAGCGCCAGCGACAGGGTCACGACCGCCGGCAGCGACTCGGGCACCGCGGCGACCCCGAGGCTGACGGCCAGCACCGCGGCTCGGGTCCAGGACTCGCCTTGGAGCACCGCCAGCGCCAGCACGACGACGCAGACGACGGCGACGAGGAGGACCAGCTGTCGCGAGAGCCGGGCCAGCCGGAGCTGGAGCGGGGTCGGCCGCACACCGGTGCCTGCCACGAGCGCGGCGATGCGGCCCAGGCCGCTGTCCGCGCCGGTGCGCACCACCCGGGCGGTCCCCAGCCCGCGGGTCACCACGGTGCCGGAGAGGAGCTCATCGCCGCGTTGGCGCCCGACCGGGACGGACTCCCCCGTCATCGCAGCCTCGTCCACCTGCAGCGACGAGGACTGGTCGAGCACCAGGTCCGCCGGCACCACGTCGCCGGCCTCGAGACGCACGGTGTCGCCCAGCACCAGCTCCGCGGAGACGACTTCCTGCAGCTGCCCGTCCCGCCAGACCTGGGCCCGCGGAGCAGCCATCCGGGTGAGGGCATCGACGGCGCGCTGAGCGCGGACGTCCTGCACGACGCCGATGGCGGTGTTGAGGACCACGACCGCAGCGATGATGACGGCATCCGGCCGGTCACCGACCGCCAGCACCAGGACCAGGGCGGCGCAGAGCAGCAGGATCATCGGGTCGCGGAGCTGGTGCCCGATGCGGGAGGGCACGCCGGGGACCCGTCCCGCCGGCAGGTCGTTGGGCCCGTGCTCCGCCAGCCGCCTCGCCGCCTCCGCGGTGCTGAGTCCGAGGGGGGCCGCGGTGCCGGTCACCGGGCCCGCGGGAGCGGCCCCGCTCACTTGACCGGCTGGCCGGCCCGTTCCAGGACCAGCTCCGGCACCGGGGTCTCGACTGCGGTCGGGGTCACCACGTGCACCGGCACGTCGCTGGCCCGGAGCACGGCGTACGCCACGCCGCCCAGGTGTCCGTGGGTGTGCACGGCGTGCCGGCGGCGAGCGAGGAAGAGCACGTCGCTCTCGCGGCTGGTCTCGACCAGGACGCTGGCCGGGCGTCCGTGGCGGATGCGGATCTCCACCGGCACCTCGGGGTAGGCCGTGCGCCAGTCGCTCATCAGCTCGGTGAGCACCTGCCGACCCTCGACCTCCCAGTCCTCGGCGTGCGTACGCACCTCGATCCGGTCCAGGTAGGGGTCGGGCAGCTCCCACGCCGTGACGACGGTCAGTGTCGCGCCGCGTGCTGCTGCCTCGGCGAAGGCGGGCCCGAGCAGCTCTGCTCCTTGGCTGTGGGTTTTGACCCCCACCACCACGCGGCCGCGGGGGTGGTCGTCGGTCCAGAACGACGGGACGACCACCACGTCGCAGTGGGCGCGGGCGGCGACCGCCGCCGTGGTGGCGCCGGCCAGCACGCGCTCGACGCCTCGGTGGCTCTCGCGGCCGACCACGACCAGCTGTGCCTCCTCGGAGGCCTCGACCAGGGAAGCACTGCGCGAGCCGTGAGCGAGCTCGGTGCGCACCTCGAGCTGCGGCGCGAGCCGGGTCGCCGTCTCGCGCGCCTTCTGCAGGATGGAGGTGGCGACCGAGCGGAGCTCGGCGACCGAGCCGGGGCCCGTGGGGGCGATCGGCGGGAACGGCGCCAGCGGGGCCAGCACCGCAGGGCCGAGCGAGGGCATGACGTGCACCAGGTCGAGCGGGGCGCGGCGGCGGACCGCCTCGGCGACGCCGTAGCGCAGCGCGCCGGTGCTGCCGGGTCCTCCGTCGATGCCGACGACGACGGGACGGGTGGTCTGAGTGGTCATGGGAACCTCCTTGGGGACGACTCCACCCTCAGCCCCGTGCCGACTCGTCACCAGAGCCCGCGGACCGCTGGGCACCGGGACCTTGGTCCTCCTCACCGACGCCGTCCAGCTGGCCGTCGAGCCGGCGCACCAGGGTCAGGACCAGACGGGTCAGCTCGGTGTTGGCCTTGAGCTCCAGCTCCTGCTCCACGAAGTCGTGGTCGGCCTTCGCCTTGCTGATGGCGGCCTGACGGTTCTGCCCGATCAGGACGAAGGTGGAGAGGAAGATCGCCTCGAGGGACACGACCAGGGTCAGGGTGGGCCAGGGGTCGGGCTCGAGCCAGCACATCCACGCCGCGAAGACGGCGACGTGCAGGTAGACGAACGACATGGACCCGGCGAAGGCGGTGATGGCGTCGGCGACCCGCGCCTGCCAGTCCTGGGCACGGCGCTCGAGGTAGCGCTCGACAGCCGGGTGCCGCCGCTGACTCCGCTGGTGCTCCACCCTCCGGCTCCGGCTCAGGTGGAGGCGGCGTCGTACTCGGGTGGGTACGACGGCCCGTCGCGGTCGATGCGGGTGTCCGGTCCCGGGAAGAAGAGGCTCTCGTGGCCCGTGTCGGACCACCGGACGCGGTAGGGCGGCGAGCCGTCCTCGTGCTCGACCTCGATGATCTCACCGTCACGGATCGGTCCCTCGAGCCGGATCCCGCGGACGACGATGCGGTCCCCTGGGCGTGCGTACATGGTCGTTCCTCTCTCTTCGGGTCCCTGCCTTCCAGCGACGGGTACCGGCCGGGGGCGTCGGTCAGGGCAAGGTCGCCGTGGTCCGGACCCGGCGGTCCTGAGCGGCGCCGTCGCCGCGGAGCGGGTCGACCACGAGGACCGGCGCGCAGGACCAGCGCAGCACGTCGCGGCAGGTCGAGCCCAGCCGGGCGCCGACGAGGTGGCGCCGGTGGTGCCGGCCCAGCACCACCAGGTCGGACGAGGCGCAGAGCCCGCGCAGGACCGGCCCCGCCTCGCCCGGCTCCACGACGACCTCCACCGGCACCGTGTGGCCGGACCCCGCCTCGGACACCAGCTCGTGCAGGCCGTCGCGGACGGCCGCCACCACGGTGTCGTACGGCGCGGCTTGGCCATCGGGCTGCCAGGCGTGGACCACCCGCAGCGTCGCCCCGCGACGGTCGGCCTCGCGCACGGCGGCCTCCAGGACGAAGCGGGAGGGCCGGGCCACGTCGACGCCGACGGTGACGACCCCCAGCGCAGCCGGTCGTGGCCGCCAGCGATCGGGGACGGCGACCACGGGGCAGCTCGCCCCGGCCGCGACCCCGGCGGTCACGGAGAGGGTGGCGGTCTCGCCGGAGGCGCCCATCCCCTGGTGCTGGAGGATGGCGAGGCAGGCGTGCGGGCTCAGTGCGTCGAGCGAGGCCACCACCGAGCCGTGCACCAGCTCGCTGCTGACGGAGAGTCGGACATCCTCGGGCGCGACCTCGTCGAGCAGCCTCTCGGCCCGCCCCAGGGCAGAGGCCAGGACGGCTTCACCCGCGAGCCTCAGCTCGTCCTCCACCAGCACCAGGTCGTCGTAGGCACAGGCGGCCCGCACCGCGGGCCCGGCCACGTGCACCAGATGGACGCCACAGCCCCGACTCACGGCGTCGTGGACGGCGTAGGCCAGGGCGGCGTCGGAGCCGACGTGCTCCACGGCCACGAGGATCTTCGGCGGCACCAGGTCCCACATCACGTCGTCTCCCTCTTCCAGTCCTGTCTCGGTCCTGTCTCGGTCATGTCCGTGCCGACGTCCGGCTCAGCGTCCGGCGAGCTCGTGGTCGGGCTCGCCGCGCCGGAGCCGGAACCGTCGTCCGGTGACGGCGGAGGGCACGAGCTCCACCACGTCGTAGGTCAGGGTGGGGATCCACGACCGGCGCGGCAGCGCGTCGACCCGGTACTGCTCGTCCTCGGCGAGGCGCCGGAGCTGTCCGCGCACCACGACCGACCAGGCGGCGAGGTCGTCGTGCCAGTCGATCTCGAGCGCCACGTCGGAGTGCAAGGCGGCGGCGAGGAGCTTGCTGCCGGACGCGGTCCGGAACATCAGTGAGCGGTCGTCGACCAGGTAGTTGATGGGCACCAGGTGCACCTCGTCGACCAGCCGGTAGGCGAGCCGGCCGAACTCGTCGGCCTCGAGCATGTCCCAGCACTCGTCGACGGTCAGCTCGACGACGTAGTCGTCCGCGCGCTCCGCGTCCATCTCGGCACCGCCCTCTCGACGTGTTCGGTTCCGCACGACGCTAGGACCGCCCGTGGTGGCGGACGCAGAGGCGATGGTCCCGTCCTGGGCGGATCCTTCGGCGCCGGCGACCAGCAGCTTGATCACCTCCCGGAGGCGGTCGATGGTGTTGGCCACCACCACGACCAGGGAGTCGATCCCCGAGCCGTCGTCGGGGAGCCCGCGCATCCGCTCGAGCCTGAGCCCGATCGCGAACAGCTCCTGCAGGAGGTCGTCGCCGGCTCCGGCGGCGGCCCGGTGCGCCTCACGGAGCCCGGCCTCCCGGTGTCGCGCGGCTCGGTGCTCCTGCTCGGCGCGCGCCTGCTGGATGACGTCCGTGACCACGGCGATGAACCCGTCGGGCAGCCCGTCCCGGAAGCGCGGTAGGTACTCGGTCAGCGTGTGGACGCAGGTGCCGTCGGGAAGCCGCATGCTCCGCTCGAAGGCCTGCCGTGTCCCTGCCAGGGCGCCCCGCACCCGGTCCTCGACCGCGGCGTAGCTCTCACCGTCGAGCAGCTCGCGGACCGGAGTGCCGAGCAGCTGCGCCGGCGTCCGCCCCAGCCACGCCCCGGCCGCGCGGTTGGCGTAGGCGTTGCGCTCCTCGGCGTCGACCACGACGACCAGGGACGGCAGGGTGTCGAGGATCTCGACGAGGTCGTCGACGCCGATTAGCCGGTGGCGGGCCTCGTGATCGGGGGCCTCGCTCATCGGAGGAGGCGCTCGGCCCGAGCGGACGGAGGCGCGGCGGAGGGTTCCCCCGGCGAGAGGGGCGGAAAATGGCGTGCCGGGTCCTCGTCGTCCTCGTGGACCTGGTCAGCCGGGCCGACGATGCGGGGGTCGGGCTGACCGACCAGGACGTGGTCCTTGCCGGGGTAGTCGACCTGCGACAGGAGCACCCGCATCGCCTCCAGGCGGGCCCTCTTCTTGTCGTTGGACTTCACGACCGTCCACGGGGCGTCGCCGGTGTCGGTGTGGAAGAACATCGTCTCCTTGGCCGCGGTGTAGGCGTCCCACTTGTCCAGGCTGGCCAGGTCGGTCGGCGACAGCTTCCACTGGCGCACCGGGTCCTTGGACCGGGCCGCGAAGCGCACCGCCTGCTCGCCTGGGGACACCGAGAACCAGAGCTTGACCAGGTGCAGCCCGGAGTGCACGAGCATGCGCTCGAAGTCGGGCGTCTCCCGCATGAAGTTGAGGTACTCCGTCGGCGAGCAGTAGCCCATCACCCGCTCGACGCCGGCGCGGTTGTACCAGGACCGGTCGAACAGCACGATCTCACCGGCGCTCGGCAGGTGGGCCACGTAGCGCTGGAAGTACCACTGGGACCGCTCCTGCGGCGTCGGCACGGTGAGCGCGACGACCCGTGCGCCACGGGGGTTCAGGTGCTCCATGAACCTCTTGATCGCGCCGCCCTTGCCGGCGGCGTCACGACCCTCGAAGAGCACCGCGATCTTCAGCCCGGAGTCCTTGACGTGGGCCTGGAGCTTGATCAGCTCGATCTGCAGCAGGCGCTTGGTCCGCTCGTACTCGCGGCGGCTCAGCTTCGCGTCGTAGGGGTAGCCCTGCCGCCACGCGGGCAGGCCGTCGACGAGGACTTCCTCGTCCAGCTCGCGTCCGCCCGGGCGCAGCTCCGAGACGACGTCGGCCAGCTCGTCGAGCTCCTCGGCGTGGCCGGGCGCGCCCGGCGGCGCTGGCTCCGCGGCGACCGCGTCATCGGCCGGCGGAAGCGACGCGTCCGGCCGCGTCGAGCCGTGCGGCGTCACTGTCGTCTCACCCGGGCCAGCGTGGTCGGGACCGACGCGCCGGGCTCCACGCCCCTGCTGTGCTGCCTGCCCGGGGTCACCACGATCCGCATGGCGCCAGTCTGGGCACGGGACCGCGTCGAGACCGCGGTCCAAGGGCACCCAGGTGCGGGACCAAGTGCCCTCGCCCGAGCGACCCCGGCCCCTGCCGGGCGGCGATCCGGGAGCGGAGGGTGGTGGCACCACCCGTCCAGAGGAGATCCCATGAACGAGGCAGCCGCCCGGCCCCGGGCCCTGGTCGTCTACGAGTCGATGTTCGGCAACACCGAGCAGATCGCCGCTGCGGTCGCACGCGGGCTGCAGCTCGAGGAGGTGGACACCGGCCTGGTCGAGGTGTCCTCAGCCTCGAACGAGCTCACCTCCGGGCTCGACCTCCTGGTCGTCGGGGGGCCGACCCACGCCTTCTCCCTCAGCCGCACCAGCACCCGCGCCGACGCCGTGCGTCAGGGCGCCCCGGAGCAGCGCGCGCAGCTCGGCCTCCGGGAGTGGTTGGAGTCTGTCCGCCTCCCCCAGGGCCAGGCCCCCGAGGTCGCGTCGTTCAGCACCATGGTCACCAAGGTCCGCTGGGTCCCCAAGAGCGCCGGCTCGACCGCCGCCCACCTCGCGCGCCGCCACGGCCTGCGGGCCACGAGGCGTCCCATGGGCTTCCTCGTCGACGACACCCGGGGGCCGCTGCTGGGCGGTGAGCTCGAGCGAGCAGTGGCCTGGGGACGCCGGCTCGGGGTGGAGCTGGTCGACCGGGCAGCCGTCTCCGGCCTCAGTCGCTGACGCGCACCGGGACCGACCAGGTCACGGTGGTGCCGGAGCCGGTCGCGGAGAGGATCGAGAACTCGCCTCCGTGCTTGAGCGCGCGGTCGCGCATGTTGCCCAGGCCGCTCTCGGCCACCTCGTCCTCGAAACCCTTCCCGTCGTCAGCCACGCGGAGGACCACGCCGTCACCGCTGGCCGAGACGAGCACGTGGACCGACGACGCCTGCGCGTGCCGGCTCGCGTTGGAGAGCGACTCGCCCAGCACCGCGAGCAGGTCCGGAGCGACGAGGTCGCTGACCAGGGTCCGCAGAGGCCCCTCGATCTGGAGGGTCGGCCGGAACTTCAGGGTCCCGGCGGCGCGGTCGACGATGCGGGCGATCTCGGTCTGCAGGTCGGTCGAGGCGTCCACGCTGCCCAGCGCGAAGATGGTGCGCCGGATGTCCTTGATGGTGCCGTCGAGGTCGTCGACGGCCTGCTCCAGGCGGTCCGCCAGGTCGGGATCCGTCGTGCGACGGGCCGCACCCTGGAGGCTCAGGCCCACGGCGAACAGCCGCTGGATGACCAGGTCGTGGAGGTCGTGGCCGATCCGCTCGCGGTCCTCGAGCAGCGAGAGCCTCTGCTGGTCGTCGCGGGCGCGGGCGATCTGGATCGCCAGGGCGGCCTGCTCCGCGAAGCCGGTAGGCAGGGAGGCGTCGAGGTCGCGGAACCGGTCGGCGTTCTGGGCGGTCCAGGCCAGCGCCAGCACGCCCTCGACCCCGGTCCGGGACCCCAGTGGGACCACGATGGTGGGGCCCAGGCGCGGCCAGCCCAGGACCGTCGACGGGTCGACCGCGCCCGGCTCGCTGCCCAGGTCGAGGACGGTGACGGGCTGCCCGGTGCGGACGACCTCGCTCGCCAGGGACTTCTCCATCGGCAGGGCGCGCATGGCCTGCACGTCCGCCTCCGCACCGGAGACCACCTGCAGGACCAGGGAGCGCGTGTCGGCTCCTGCCACGATCCACGAGACGTCGGCGTCGGCGGCATGGCGCGCGTGGTCGGCCACCGCCTGGAGCGCGTCCTCGTCGCCCGCCGCGTCGGCGAGCAGGCCGGTGATCGCCGCCGCAGCGGTCAGCCAGCGCTGACGCCGCTCGGCCTCCTCGTAGAGGCGGGCGTTCTCGATGGCCACGCCGGCCGCCGCGGCCAGGGCGACCACCACCTGCTCGTCCTCGTCCGTGAAGTCACCGCCGCCGGCCTTCTCGGTCAGGTAGAGGTTGCCGAAGACCTTGTCGCGGATCCGCACCGGCACCCCGAGGAAGGAGCTCATCTGGGGGTGGTGCTCCGGGAACCCGTAGGAGGCCGGGTGCGCCGCGATGTCGTGCAGCCGGACCGGACGCGGCTCGTCGATGAGCAGCCCGAGCAGGCCGTGGCCGGTCGGGAGCGGCCCGACCTGCGCCACCTGGTCGGGGCTCATCCCCCGGTGCACGAAGGTCCGCAGCGAGCGGGCCTCACCGGTGTCCAGCACGCCGAGCGCGGCGTAGCGGGCGCCCACCAGCGTGCTGGCTACGCCCACGATGCGAGAGAGGACGTTGTCGAGGGAGAGGTCGGCGGCGATCGAGACCACCGCGTCGAGCAGGAGCCGCAGCTGCGGCTCGGCGAGCTCGTCCTTGTCCGCCTGCGGCTCGGCCACGTGCTCAGCCCCTCCAGACACCGACGACTCCTGAGCGGGGTCACGCTAGCAGCCGAGCGGCACCCGACCCGGGACGAAGGTCCTCGGGTCAGGGGCCTGCGGCCCTCCTCCGGCACCGGGCGAGCACCGAGGCTGGTGGTCCGGACCCGATCACCTCGGAACCGACCACGTCGAAGGAGCCCCCGATGACCTCCAGCCCCGGCCCCGCCGCGCAGCTGCGCGACCTGACCCCCGACGAGTGCTGGGAGCTGGCCACCTCGCAGCCGGTCGGACGCCTCGCGTGGTCCGGGCCCTCCGGCCCCACGGTCATCCCGGTGAACTTCGAGGTGGACGGCCGGGTCGTGCGGCTGCGCACGGCGGCGTACTCGGCGCTGGCGCGGGAGTGCGACGACAGCCCGGTCGCCTTCGAGGTCGACTCGTTCGACGCCTCGACCAGGACCGGCTGGAGCGTGCTCATGCGCGGCCGGGCCAGCATCGCCTACGGCGGTGGCGACGCAGGCCCCGACGTGTGGGCGGCAGGGAGCCGCGCACTCCGGGTCAGCGTCGAGGTCGAGGAGATCACGGGACGCCGGGTGGGCTGAGCGCGGCCCTTCGAGCCTCTCGGCGACCCGTCCTCAGGTTCAGGACTGCGGGTGCTTGGTCGCGAAGATCGCGGCCTGCGTCCGGCTGGTCAGGGCGAGCTTGGCCAGCATGGAGGAGACGTAGTTCTTCACGGTCTTCTCCGCGAGGAACATCCGCTCGGCGATCTGGCGGTTGGTCAGCCCCTCCCCGATGTGCTGGAGGATGCGCTGCTCCTGCTCGGTCAGCGCCTCGAGCTCCTTGTCGCGCGGCGGCCCGGTGCGCACCCGCTCGAGCACCTGGGCGGTGACCGACGGGTCGAGGGTGGACTGGCCGGCGGCGACCCGGCGGACCGTGTCGACGAAGTCGTTGCCGCGCACCTGCTTGAGGATGTAGCCCGCGGCGCCGGCCATGATCGCGGAGAACAGCGCATCGTCGTCGTCGTAGGAGGTGAGGATCAGCGCTTTGATGCTCGGGTCGACCGACCGGACGTCGCGGCACACGTCGATGCCGGAGCCGTCGGGGAGCCGGCCGTCGAGGATGGCCACGTCGGGCCGCAGGGCCGGGATCCGGCGAGTGGCCTCCTGGGCCAGCCCGGACTCCCCCACCACGACGATGTCGCCCTCCGCCTCCAAGAGCTCCTTGATCCCGCGCCGGACGATCTCGTGGTCGTCGAGCAGGAAGACACGGATCGGCTCACCGGCCGCGGCGGACGGGTGGGGGGTGGCGTCGGTCACGCCTGCACGGTAACGGCCCGAGGCTGCTGACCGCTCGGGCTCATCGGCCCCCTGCCGACGGGACTTTGGTCCCTGCGGAACCTCCGGCGCGCCGAGCACCATGGAGAGGACCCGACGTGGCTGCGTCGCCACCGGAGAGGAGCCCCGCATGCTGGTCAGGGACGTGATGAGCAGCGAGGTCGTCACCGTGTCGAGGACGACCACGGTCAAGGCCGCCCTGGTGCTGCTGGCCCGGCACCACATCACCTCGATGCCCGTGCTGGACCCCGGAGGTCGTCTCTGTGGGCTGGTCAGCGAGGCCGACCTGGTCCGCGACCTGGTGCCTGCCGACCCTCGAGCCCACGAGCTCCCGCTCGAGGAGGAGTGGCGGGACCGGCCGCACACGGTCGGCGAGGTGATGACTGCGCACGTCCACACCGTGCAGCGCAACACCGACGTCGCCGCGGTGGTCGAGCTGATCACCGGCACCGCCGTCAAGAGCGTCCCGGTGGTCGACTCCGAGCACCGGGTCGTCGGGGTGCTCAGCCGCAGCGACCTGGTCCGGGTCCTCGCCCGCGCCGACTCCGACCTCGCGCGGGAGGTCGACGCCCTGCTCGCCTCCGTCGGGCTGGGCGACTGGGTCGCCGAGGTCGCCGACGGCGTGGTCGACATCTCCGGTCCGCACAGCGCCGACCAGGAGGGGCTGGCCCGCCTGGTCGCGAGCACCGTGCCCGGAGTCGTCGAGGTCCGTGTGCGCTGACGCGGACCGCCGTCCCGCAGCGACAGGACCAACGACCCTGTGGACCTCCCCTACCCAC
>CAZEPK010000046.1:14448-20101 GCA_964514085.1 uncultured Nocardioides sp. | reverse complement strand
CTTCCCCCGCTGCGGGCGTGGTGGATGAAGTTGTGTCGCTGCAGGCTATATCCCCGCGGCCCCCGACGCCGAGTCGGCGCTGCTGATGAGCAGTGACGCCGACTCGCCCGGTCACACGAACGCCGACCCGTCGTTACTGATGAGCAGTAACGACGGGTCGCCCGGTCACGAGCACGCCGAGCCGTCGTTACTGATGAGCAGTAACGACGGGTCGCCCGGTCACCAGCACGCCGAGCCGTCGTTACTGATGAGCAGTAACGACGGGTCGACCGGTTACTCGCCAGCAGCAACGCCGACTCGACCGGTTATTCGTGAGCAGGAACGCCGAGCCGTCGTTACTGATGAGCAGTAACGACGGGTCGGCGTCAGGACAGCTTCTCGAGGATGAGCTCGCGGACGCGGCCCGCGTCGGCCTGGCCCTTCATCTCCTTCATGACCGCGCCGATCAGCGCGCCGGCCGCGGCCACCTTGCCGTCGCGGATCTTGTCCGCCACGTCGGGGTTGGCCGCGATGGCGGCGTCGACCGCGTCGGAGAGCGCGCCCTCGTCGGAGACGATGGTCAGCCCGCGGGCCGCCACCACCTCGTCGGGCGTGCCTTCGCCGGCGAGCAGCCCGTCGAGGACCTGCCGGGCCAGCTTGTCGTTGAGGGCTCCCTCGTCGACCAGGGCCTGGACGCGCGCCACGTCGGCGGGTGTCACGCCGAGGTCGCCGATCTCGGCGCCGGTGTCGTTGGCCCGGCGGGCCAGCTCGCCGAGCCACCACTTGCGGGCGGCCGCGGGCGAGGACCCGGCGGCGATCGTCTCCTCGACCAGGCCGAGCGCGCCGGCACCGACGGTGTCGCGCATCTCGAGGTCGGTGAAGCCCCACTCGGCCTGCAGCCGGGACCGCTTCTCGGTCGGGTTCTCCGGCAGCGTCCCGCGCAGCTCCTCGACCCACTCGCGCGACGGCGCGATCGGCACCAGGTCCGGCTCGGGGAAGTAGCGGTAGTCCTCCGCGTCCGACTTCTCCCGGCCGCTGGTGGTGATCCCGGTGTCCTCGTGCCAGTGCCGGGTCTCCTGCAGGATCGAGCCGCCGGCGTCGAGGACGCCGGCGTGCCGCTCCATCTCGTAGCGCACCGCCCGCTCGACGGACCGGAACGAGTTCACGTTCTTGGTCTCGGTGCGGGTCCCGAGGACGCCGGAGCCCTTCGGCGCCAGCGAGAGGTTCACGTCCGCGCGCAGGTTGCCCTGGTCCATCCGGGCCTCGGAGACCCCGAGCGCCACGATGAGGTCGCGCAGCTGGGAGACGTACGCGCGGGCCACGGCCGGCGCCTTCTCCCCCGCCCCCGTGATCGGCTTGGTGACGATCTCGATGAGCGGGATGCCGGCGCGGTTGTAGTCGACCAGCGAGTAGTCGGCCCCGTGGATGCGCCCGGTGGCCCCGCCGACGTGCAGCGACTTGCCGGTGTCCTCCTCCATGTGGGCGCGCTCGATCTCCACCCGGAACGGCTCGCCGTCGACGTCGACGTCCATGAAGCCCTCGAAGGCGATCGGCTCGTCGTACTGGGAGGTCTGGAAGTTCTTCGGCATGTCCGGGTAGAAGTAGTTCTTCCGCGCGAACCGGCACCACTCCGCGATGGAGCAGTTGAGGGCCAGCCCGATCCGGATCGCCGACTCGACCGCCTTGCGGTTGACCGCGGGCATCGAGCCCGGCAGGCCGAGGCAGGTCGGGCAGACGTGGGTGTTGGGCTCGCCGCCGAACGTCGCGGGGCAGC
The DNA here is from genome assembly GCA_964514085.1 of uncultured Nocardioides sp. Classification (GTDB taxonomy): domain Bacteria; phylum Actinomycetota; class Actinomycetes; order Propionibacteriales; family Nocardioidaceae; genus Nocardioides. The sequence goes on along the minus strand of CAZEPK010000046.1, from coordinate 18,348 downwards.
CGCAGAACATCTTGGTCGCGGTGTTGAGCTCGACGTGCACCTCGAGGCCGAGGGCCGGGTCGTAGCGCTCCAGCACCTCCTCGAAGGGGACGAGGCGCTCCTGCGTCGTGGTCATCGGTGCTCCTCCAGCTCGGGCGCACGGTCCAGCAGCGGGCCGCCCCACTGCTCCAGCAGCAGCGTCTCCAGCGCGGCACCGACGCGGTAGACCCGGTCGTCGGCCAGGGCCGGCGCCAGCACCTGGAAGCCGGCGGGCAGGCCGTCCTCGTCGGCGAGCCCGCTCGGCACCGAGATGCCGGGCACGCCGGCCAGGTTGGCGGGGATGGTGGCGAGGTCGTTGAGGTACATCGCCATCGGGTCGTCGACCTTCTCCCCGATCGGGAACGCCGTGGTCGGCGCCGTCGGCGAGACCAGGACGTCGGCCTGCTCGAACGCCGTCGCGAAGTCCTGGGAGATCAGCGTGCGCACCTTCTGGGCCTGCCCGTAGTAGGCGTCGTAGTAGCCGCTGGAGAGGGCGTAGGTCCCGAGGATGATCCGGCGCTTCACCTCGTCGCCGAAGCCGGCCTCGCGGGTGGCGCGCATGACGTCCTCGGCCGACGGCGCCTCGACTCCCTCGGGGAGCACTCGCAGGCCGTAGCGCATGGCGTCGAAGCGGGCCAGGTTGCTCGAGGCCTCGGCCGGCAGGATGAGGTAGTAGGTGGCCAGGGCGTGCACGAAGTGCGGGCAGGAGACCTCGACCACCTCGGCGCCGGCCTTGGTCAGCAGCTCCAGGGACTCCTGGAAGCGCGCGAGGACGCCGGCCTGGTAGCCCTCGCCGCCGAGCTCCTTGACCACGCCGATCCGCACGCCGGTCAGGTCACCGGAGGCACCCTGCCGGACCGCCTCCACCAGCGCGGGCAGGGGCTGGTCGATGGAGGTCGAGTCCTTCGGGTCGTGGCCGCCGATGATCTCGTGCAGCAGCGCGGAGTCGAGGACGGTGCGCGTGACGGGGCCGACCTGGTCCAGGGAGTTGGCCAGCGCGACCAGCCCGTAGCGGGAGACGCCGCCGTAGGTCGGCTTGACGCCCACCGTGCCGGTGACCGCGCCCGGCTGGCGGATGGAGCCGCCGGTGTCGGTGCCCAGCGCGATCGGTGCCTCGAAGGACGCCACCGCGGCGGCGGACCCACCGCCGGAGCCGCCCGGGATCCGAGTCAGGTCCCACGGGTTGTGCGTCACGCCGTACGCCGAGTGCTCGGTGGAGGAGCCCATCGCGAACTCGTCCATGTTGGTCTTGCCCAGGATGGGCAGACCGGCCGCGCGCACCCGGGCGACCACGGTCGCGTCGTACGGCGGCACCCAGCCCTCGAGGATCTTCGAGCCGCACGTCGTGGGCAGCCCCTTGGTCGCCAGCACGTCCTTGACCGCGATCGGGACGCCGTCGAGGGCCGAGGCCGGCTGCCCGGCCGCCCGGCGCTCGTCGGAGGCACGGGCAGCGGCGAGCGCGCCCTCGCCGTCCACCTGCAGGAAGGCGTGGACCTCGCCGTCGACCGCGGCGATCCGGTCGAGCGCGGCCTGGGTGAGCTCGACGCTGGTCGTTGTGCCGGCGGCCAGGTCGCCGGCCAGGTCGGCGGCGGTCCTGCGCAGGTCGGCGCTCACTGCTCGTCCCCGAGGATCCGCGGGACCGAGAACCGCTGCTGCTCCTGCGCCGGGGCGCCCGAGAGCGCCTCCTCCGGGCTCAGGCACGGCTCGACCACGTCCTCGCGGAACACGTTGGTCAGCGGGAGCGCGTGCGAGGTCGGCGGTACGTCGGCGCTGGAGACGCCCTGGAGCGACGCCACCGAGTCGAGGATGACCGACAGCTGGGGTGCCAGGTGGTCGAGCTCGGCCTCGGTGAGGTCGATGCGGGCGAGGACAGCCAGGTGGGCCACCTCGTCGCGGGAGAGCGATGCGGACATGGGGACGATCCTAGGGAGCGCTGTCATCCCGGTTCGGCCCCGCCCGCCTCGCCGGACGGTTCCTGCGGGATCCCAGCGCGTCGGGGCGAGGTCTCGAGGCGGTTGCTGCCCAGCCTCCTCCACCACCCGCCTCGAGCGGAGGAGCTCGCCGGGCCCGGGCAACCGATCGGCGCCGTCGGACTCGGAGTTCACCGAGCTCGTCGAGGCCGCATGGCCCGGGCTCTACCGCACGGCCTACCTCCTCCTGGGCGAGCACCACCTGGCCGAGGACCTCGTGCAGACCTCGCTGGCCAAGACCTATGCCTCCTGGGCCAAGGTCCGGGAGCCGGCCGCCGCAGCCGGCTACGCCCGGGTGGTGCTGGCCAACACGGCCTCGTCGTGGTTCCGGCGCCGGTCGTGGCGCAACGAGCGACCGGCGTCGGAGCTGCCGGAGCCTCCGGGCTCGACGTCCGAGCCCTCGGACCGGCCCGCCGTCGTCGAGGCGCTGCGCACCCTGCCGCCGCGCCAGCGCACGGTGGTGGTGCTGCGCTACTACGCCGACCTCAGCGTCCGCGAGGTCGCCGACGCCCTCGGGATCAGTGAAGGGACGGTCAAGAGCCAGACCTCGCACGCGCTGTCGGCGCTGCGGCTGCGGCTCGGCGACGACGTCGTCCCGGTGAACGAAGGAGCCCGACGTGACTGAACGACTCAAGGACCTGATGCACCGCGCGGTCGACGACCTCGTGGTGCCGCCCGCACCGTCGGCCGAGGTGCTGCGGCACGGGAGGGCCGCACGCCGGCACCGCGGCTACGCGGTCGTGGCCGGCGCGGCGGCCGCCGTCGTGCTGGCCTCCGGGGTCGGGTTCGTGGCGGTCGGTGACGACCCGGGGAGGCGCCCCGGGCCCGGCGTCGGCACCGGGACCGGCACGGATCCGAACGCCGCGGATCCTGACGACGCGGAACCGACCGGTGCGGTCGCGTCGGCCAGCGGGCTGCGCGGTGCGGTGTTCTCCGTCGGGACGACGGTCTTCCTCGACGGCGGCGCCCGCACGGCGACGATCGACGACAAGGCGATCAAGTCCTCGTACTACACCTCGGCCGGCCTGCTGGTCCGGCACGGGAACAACAACTACTCCGACGGCGGCGGTCCCCAGCGCTTCTCCCTCGTGCGGCCGGACGGCAGCGTGTCGCCGGTGTCGGTCGTGACCGAGGAGACCGTGCCGGGCGTGGACGCCACCCAGCCCTACCTGGCCTACACCGAGGTGGAGGACGGCGTGGTGCAGGTCGTCGTGCACGACGTCGCCACCGACCAGGAGGTGGCCAGGGTCGACCTCCCGGGCGACTTCGAGTGGGGCGGCTGGTCCGGACCGCCGGTCGCCCTCAGCGGTGACACGGTCTACGTCGGCACCGACGACGTGGTGCGCACTGTCGACTGGCGCACCGGCGAGGTCGGCCAGACCGACGTGGTGGAACCGCCGGGCTTCCTGATCGAGGGTGGCCGCACCGTCGGGCGGGAGGGCGACGACTCCACGGTCGTCGACGTCGCCACCGGGGAGACGCTGCTCTCGGTCCCGGCGGGGAAGCACGGCTACCTCACCCTCTCCCCCGACGGCCTGTTCGCCACGCTGGACACCGGCAAGGCCTTCGACGTCTACGACGTGGGCTCGGGGGACCACGTCAGCTTCGACGGGGCGGCCTACGACTACGGGTGGACCCCCGAGGACGACCTGGCCCGTCTGCAGGACCACCGCGTCGTGACCTGCTCGGCCACGACCGGCGAGTGCCGCACCGGCAGCGAGACGATCCCCTCGGAGGGCGGCGGGACGGCCGCCGACGACGTGCGGTTCGCCGGGCAGACCTTCGAGTCCTGAGGACCGATCCGGACGTCGCGCGACCGGCCCGGGGGACCGGTCGCGCTGTGGGAGACTCCGGGGGCGATGGGGACCTCGACGAGCGCGTCCGTGCTCTGGCTCCGCGCGCTCTTCGCCGG
>CAZEPK010000046.1:10009-14438 GCA_964514085.1 uncultured Nocardioides sp. | reverse complement strand
CGGGTCCTTCGCGTTCTTCCTCGGGGTGGCCGGCCACCTGATGGCCGACGGGCTGCTGCCCGGCCCGGCGTTCCTCGTGGTGCTCTACGCCTTCACCCTCGGCCTGAGCGCACCGGTGCTGGCCCGGCCGGCGTCGCGGCTGCGGATGCTGGGGCTGCTGGTGGGCGGCCAGACCTTCATCCACCTCTGCCTCACCCTGACCGCCGGCCACGTCGGTGACCCGCAGACCGGCTCCGGGCCGAGGCCGCGCGACGCCGGCCTCACCGCGCTGCCCACGGTCGACGGGCGCCGCGTGGGCTCGTTCCAGGACGCGTTCTCCGGCACCGACGCGATGCCGGCCACCACCCCGACTCTGCCCCTCCACCACCTCGTGGCGGACCTGTCGGCCCACGCGCCGATGATGGTGGTCCACCTGGTGGCCGCGGCGCTCGTCGCCCTCTGGCTGGCTCACGGCGAACGCTGCCTGCTCACCGTCGTCGCGCTCACGACCCGGCTGCTAGTGGCCCTGGTGCGCACCGTGCCCGCGCTCGCGCGGCCCACCGTCCTGCGCGCCACCCTCACCGAGGTCGCCGTCACCGGCTTCCGGGACGTCCTGCTCGGCCGCTCGGTCTCCCGCCGCGGCCCACCCCTCCTCGCCGCCTGACCCAGCTCTCACCTCCGATTCGTCCGGGCGCTCCTGCGCGCCCAGGCCGGTGAGGCCGCAGACGGATCGTCCGATCTCGTCGAGGAGACCTCTCATGACCACGTCCGTGGCGCCCTCGCGCGCCCCCGCACCACCACCCGACCCCCGTCGTACGCCGAGCCGCGGCTCCGGCTGGTTCCGCGCCGCCTGGCGCTGGCACTTCTTCGCCAGCTTCCTGGTGGTCCCGGTCCTGCTGCTGCTGGCCTCGACCGGGCTGATCTACCTGTTCCGCTTCCAGCTGGAGCCGCTGCTCCACCCCTCCCTGTACGACGTGGACACCACCGCGTCGGGCGGGATCGCCCAGCCCTACCTGAGCCAGCTCTCCGCGGTGGAGCAGGCCCACCCGGGCTCCACCGCGGTGTCCCTGGCCGAGCCGCGCCACGCCGGGGAGCCCACCATCGTCTCAATCACCGACGCCGAGGGAGCAGGGCGCGACGTGTTCGTCGATCCCTACCGGGTCGAGGTGCTCGGCTCGCTGGACCCGGACACCACGCTCTCGGGCCGGGCCATCCGGCTGCACGGCGAGCTGATGGCCGGCCCGTGGGGCGACCACGTCATCGAGCTCGGAGCCTGCTGGGCCGTCGTGATGGCGCTGACCGGCTACGCCCTGTTCGTCAGGGGCTTCCGGGCCCGACGCCGGGCCCGGAAGGCCCGGCGCACGGGGGCGGGGCTGCGCCACCGGCACGGGCTGGTGGGCGCCGTCGTCGGTGTCGGGCTGCTCACCCTGCTGGTGACCGGCCTCCCGTGGACCGGCCTCTGGGGCGAGAAGGTGCAGTCGCTGGCCACCGAGCGCGGCTCCTCGCTGTGGAGCCTGGACCCCGGCGCCCAGAGCGACCCGAGCTCCACGCTGGACGAGTCCCTGCCGCACAGCCACGCGCAGGACGTGCCGTGGGCCCAGGGCGCCTCCCCCGTGCCCGAGGGTCCACCGGAGGACGGCGAGCAGAGCGTGGCCAACGTCGACACCGCGGTGGCGGTCGCCGACCGGCGGGGGCTGCGCCACCCCTACACCGTGGCCCTGCCCGCCGAGGACGACGCCACCGGCGTCTTCTCGGTCATCGGCTACGCCTTCGACGCGCCGTCGGACGAGCGGACGGTGCACGTGGGCCGGTACGGCGGCGAGGTGGAGTCGACGTACGGCTTCGCCGACTACCCGGTGCTGGCCAAGGTGGTGGCCCAGGGCATCGGGCTGCACGAGGGCCGCAGCCTGGGGCGCTGGTCGTTCTGGGGCGCGGCGCTGATGTGCCTGGCCGTCGTCTTCATGTGCCTGAGCGGGCCGTTCATGTGGTGGCGGCGCCGACCCCGCGGGTCGGCGACGCTCGGGGCCCCGCGAGGACGGATGCCGCTGCGGGCCACGCCGCTCCTGGCGGTGGGGATGGTGGTGCTGGGGGTGCTGCTGCCGCTCTTCGGGCTCTCGCTCCTGGCGGTGGTGCTCCTCGACCAGGTCGTGCTGCGCCGGGTGCCGGCGCTGGGGCGGTGGTTCGCGACCACCTGAGGCACCTCAGAGACGGACGAGGCCGGGGAGCAGCTGCTCCCCGGCCTCGCGACGTGCGGTCGTCAGCCGGCGACGGCGGACTTGAACTTCGCGCCCGCCTTGAAGCCGGGAACGCTGGTCGCGGCGATGTTGATCTCCGCGCCGGTCTGCGGGTTGCGACCGGTGCGGGCCGAGCGCTCGCGCTTCTCGAACGTGCCGAACCCCGGGATGGTGACCTTGTCGCCCGAGGCGACGGCCTTGGTGATCGTGTCCAGGACGGCTTCGATCGCTCGCTCCGCGTCGGCTCCGCTGAGCCCGGCAGCCTGAGCCACCGCGTCCTTGAGCTCTCCCTTATTCAATGTTCAACCCTTCTGGATGTGTGCTGGCGGTCCCATCCTGCACGAGGGGACCCCCAGCGCCTGCAGGTGGGACGCACCAACACGCCGCAGACGTAGGGTCATGAGCCGTGAGCGAGCCACAGCAGCCCCAACCACTCCACCAGTCCCCGGCGCCACAGGGCGAGCCAGCGGTCTACCTCACCGAGGACAACCTGCTCGGCAGCGAGCGGTCCCAGCTGATGGCCTTCGTCCACGACAACCGCACCGAGGTGGTGGCCCTGCTCGACGGCCTCAGCGAGGAGCAGGCCCGCGCCCGGCTGGTCCCGTCGGCGACCACCGTGCTCGGCATCGTCAAGCACTGCGCCTTCGTGGAGCGGGTCTGGTTCCACGTCTCGCTGGCCGGCCGCAGCCGGGCCGAGGTGGGCATCCCCGAAGGCGCCGAGGAGAGCTGGGTGCTCGAGGACGGCGACACCATCGCGTCGGTGCTGGCCGACTACCGCACCGCGTGGGCCGAGGCCGACGCGCTCGCGGCGCCGTACGACCTCGACGACCTGGCCGTGCACAACCGGCGGGGGCCGCTGACCCTGCGGTGGATCTACGTGCACCTGGTGGAGGAGCTGGCCCGCCACGCCGGGCACGGCGACATCCTGCGCGAGCAGGTCCTCGCGGCGGGCTGAGAGGATTCCTCTGCCGGGCTGTCGATTTCCGGTCTCGGGCGGCGACGAAGACCTGACAGCACCCACCAGGGGTGCCGACGAGAGGAACTCCCCGTGAAGTACGTGCTCATGTACACCTCCCGCCCCGACCTCGACGCCAGCGCCGACCCCGAGGCGGCGCAGGCGCTCTACAAGCGGGTCTACGAGTGGTTCGGCGAGAACGCCGGCGTGATGGCCGACTCCGGCGCCGAGCTGCTCGGTGTGGAGACCGCGACGACCGTCAAGCACGGCGACGACGGTGCCGTCGTCCTCGACGGCCCCTTCAACGAGGCCAAGGAGGTCATCGGTGGCTTCTCCGTCATCGAGGTGCCCGACATGGACACCGCGATCGCCATCACCAAGACCTGGCCGATGCTGGACCTGCCCGGCGTGGCCGTCGAGATCCGGCCGATGGTCGAGGACTACTCGCACATGGGGGGCTGACCCCCGGTGGTCCGCCGATGACCTCGACGGACGGCCTCCTCGCGCAGGTGCTGCGCGAGGAGGCCGGACCGTTGGTGGCCCGGCTCTCCCGCCGCTTCCACGACTTCGACCTGGCCGAGGAGGCCGTCCAGTCGGCGGTGGTCGAGGCCCTCACGTCCTGGCGCCGCGACGGTCCGCCGGAGAACCCGGCCGCCTGGCTGCAGGTGGCGGCGCAGCGCAACGCCCTGGACGGCGTACGCCGGAGCACGCGGCAGCGTGCCCTCGCCCAGCGCGCCGACCCGCCCGGTGAGCCGCGGTCCGGCACCGACGACCGGCTGGCCCTGCTCTTCGCCTGCTGCCACCCCGCGCTGGCCCCGGAGGCCCGGCTCGCGCTGACCCTGCGGGCCGTGGTGGGCCTGACCACCCCGCAGATCGCCCGGGCCTTCCTCGCCCACGAGAGCACGCTGGCCCAGCGCATCGTGCGGGCCAAGCGCAAGATCACCGCCGCGGGCATCTCGCTGACCGTGCCGCCACCCGACCAGGTCGGCGAGCGGCTGCGCGACGTGCTGGCGGTGGTCTACGTGATGTTCAACGAGGGCTTCGTGTCCTCGACCGGCCCCACCCAGGACCGCGACCTGGCCGCGGACGCCGTGTGGCTGGCCGGCGTGGTGGCCACCGCCGTCCCGGACGAGCCCGAGGCCTGGGGACTGGCGGCGCTGCTGACCATCCAGCACGCCCGGGCCGCCGCCCGCTTCGACGCCGACGGCGGCATCGTGCTGCTGCGCCAGCAGGACCGCTCGCGCTGGGACCACGCCGCCAT
>CAZEPK010000046.1:0-9999 GCA_964514085.1 uncultured Nocardioides sp. | reverse complement strand
CGAGGGCGAGGCGATGATCGAGCGGGCTGCCGCGCTGCGCCGGCCGGGCCCCTACCAGCTGCAGGCCGCCATCGCCGCCGTGCACGCCACCGCGCCCTCGTGGGAGCAGACCGACTGGCTCCAGATCGAGGTGCTCTACGACGTCCTGGCCGGCCTCGACCCCTCCCCGATCGTCCGGCTCAACCAGGCCGTGGCCCGGGCCCAGCGCGGCGCCCCCGAGGACGCGCTGGCCCAGCTCGACTCCCTGGCCGACCGGCTCGCGGCGTACCACCTCTTCCACGCGGCCCGCGCCGAGCTGCTCACCGCGCTCGGGCGCCACGACGAGGCCCGCGAGGCCAACCGCACCGCCCTCGGGCTCACCGGCAACGACGCCGAGCGCCGGCTGTTGACCACCCGGCTGCGGCGGTTCCCGCTGGAGGACGGCTCCTAGGTCCTGGGGCCGACCAGGGAGCGGTGGCCCTGCAACGCCTCTCCACGGGGACAACGGTTGCCTGCCGACCGCCGCCCCGAGCCGCCACCCTAGAGCCGGTGCTCGCGCAGCACCCGCGTGGTCGAGGCCGGATCCCGGGCCAGCATCGCCGCGGGCCGGACCGGCCGGGGCTCGAGGTTGCCGCCGCAGTTGGGGCAGACGCCGTGCAGGGCGTGCTCGACGCAGTCGCGGCACCACGTGCACTCGTAGGTGCAGATCATCGCCTCCGCCGAGTCCGGTGGGAGGTCGCGGTCGCAGTTCTCGCAGTTGGGGCGCAGCTCCAGCACGGGGCCAGCATGGCGCACGCGCGCCTCAGCCCGTGAGAACGACGGCCAGCCCCGCGCCGGCCACGACCGCGCCGGCGAGGAGGGCGAGCCAGATCCGCGAGGGAGGTCGCTGGCGGACCAACGCCGCCGTGGGGAGCGCGAAGCCGACCGGGCCGGTCACCACCCCGACCGCGGCGTACGCCGGACCGTCGGCGGCCACGAAGCCGCACAGGACCGTGATGAACGACAGCAGGCCGACGCCGCCGTAGACGGTGTCGCGCAGCCAGGCCTCGGCCAGGCTGGCCACGGCCGAGCCGACCTGGGCGGCGGTGCTGGAGCCACCCGAGCCAGCAGCCGGAGGGGTCTGCGGCTGGTCCTCCGTGGACATGGCGTCCATCCTCACACGCCCTCGTGGGCCGCGGCCGGGTCGAACAGCGGGTCCGCCTCGAGCTGCCGGCGCACGCTCGGGCCGTGCCGCGCGACCATCCGGTCCAGGTGGTCCTGCAGGAGGTCGGCGTACGGCGAGATGCCCTCGAAGACCTCGGGCCAGCTGGTCCGGCCGAACTCGACGTGGTGCGCCAGCTCCTGCATCTGCGGGCCCAGCCGGCCCGAGAGGGCCACGCGCTGGAGCTCGCGGCGCTCCTCCGGCGTGGTGGTCGGCTCGGCGCGGACCCGGTCGAGCGCGGCCCGGGCGCCGGAGATGGTCGCCTGCAGCTCGCGCCAGGCGGCGTCGATCGCGGCCTGCGGCCCGGGGGCGCTCACGCCGGGAGGGACGGCGCGGCCGGCAGGGACTCGGCCTGGAAGGCGTGGACCGTCATCGTGATCCCGTCGATGACCATGACCAGCGCGTTCCAGAAGACGGTGATGACCTTGCGCGCGTCATTGACCAGCTTGATGGCGTCCTTGACCTTGTCCACCAGCTTGATCTCGCCGTAGATCGGGATCGCCGCCATCGACCACCCGGCGCTGATGATGCTGAGGACCTCCTTGACGATGTCGACCACGACCTGCGCCATGTCCACGGCCTGGCCCACCATGTCGTGCAGGTAGCCGCTGACCCGGTCCATGCCCGAGGCCTGCGACCTCAGCGAGGCCAGCCACTGGTCGAGGTAGGCGCCCGCGGCGGTGGCGGCGTCGCCGTGCCAGGTCTGGGCGATCGCGCCCTCGCCGCGCGCCAGGTTGCCCTCCACGGCCCGCATGGCGTCGGCGGCGTGGCCCCAGGCCGAGGCCTGCAGCGAGGCCTTGCCCACGTCGCCGGCGATCTGGTCGGTCACCCACGAGCGGAGGTCGGGACCGCCCACCCAGTCGATGAGCTCGCAGGCCTTGTCGAAGAGCCACCCGAAGCTGACCTCCGGCAGCGCAGCGCCGCCGGTCGAGGGGCACGACGCGGCGGTGCTGCCGGTGTCGCTGAACGCCCCCGCCGCACTGCCGTCGTCGGTGATCCGCGCCCCCACCCCGAAGTCCTGCGCCACCTGGGCGTCGGTCTCGGCGAAGCGGCGGCCGACGGCGCGGAGCGAGTCACCGGTCCGGTCGAGGCGCTGCCCGTCGGTGACCAGCGCCTGCTGGACGGTCCGTGCCATCGACTCGTAGTCGCCGGTGATGAGCGAGAGGATCCGGCCGAAGTCACCGTCGGGCACGTGGTCCGAGACGTACGCCGCGAGCGCGGCGCAGTCCTCGCCGGACCGGCCCACCTGGCCACCCCAGCCCCGGAGATCGGCGAGCTCCACGCTGAGTTCGGCGGCCATGGTCACTCCTCGGTGCAGTCGGCGGGGACATCCCCGTCCTGCCCCGCGACACCCGCGCCGAAACGGGCTCAGAGCCAGCGGACCTGGCGCGCCTTGCCCTCGTCGAGGTCCGCGTGCCCGGACAGCGAGGCCGGCGTGCCGGTCTCCCACCAAGCGCCCGACTCGGTCCAGGCTGACTGCGCCACCCGGCAGACCACGACGGCCGGGCGCTGCTCGGCGACCGCGGCCGCGCGGGCGGTTGCGTACGCCGCCCGCAGGCCGGCCAGGGCGTCCTCGTGGGTGGCGGCGTCGGCCACCTCCTCCACGTGGCAGCCCAGCGAGCGCGCGTGGGCCGCGAAGTCGACGGTCAGGCCCGCGGCCGCGCCGGGGCCGCGCGAGTCGGCGAGCAGGTTGTTGAACCCCTCGGCCCCCTGCCCGGTCTGGAGCCGGTGGATGACCGCGAACCCGCCGTTGTCGCAGAGCACGGCCACGAACGGCACCCCCGCGAAGGCCGCCGAGTACAGCTCGGAGTTGAGCATGAGGTAGGAGCCGTCCCCGAAGATCGAGGTGACCAGCCCGTCGGGGTGGGTGCGGGCCCGCGCCATCGCGGCGCCCCACGGCGCCACGACCTCGTAGCCCATGCAGGAGAAGCCGTACTCCAGGTCCATCGTCGCGCCGGACGTCGACCCGGGCAGGACCTTGCCCGTGCGCCACCCACCGTGCAGCTCGCCGGGCATCCCGCCCGACGCGGTGACCACGTAGTCGTCGGGGCCGGAGGCGTCGTTGACCACGCCGGTCACCTGGGCGTAGGTGAGGGTGCCGTCCTCGGTCACCCCGGCGCGGAGCCGGTCCACCTCGGCGTCCCACTCGGCCTTCACCGCCCGGGCCCGCTCGGGCCAGGTGGCGGCGGACGTCCAGCCGGACAGGGCGGCGTCGAGCTCCACCAGCGCCTCCCGCGCGTCGCCGACGACCTCTTGGGCGCCGCGCTTGACCGCGTCGAAGCGGGCGGCGTTGAGGCCGACGATCCGCACCGAGGAGGAGAAGCCGGTCCACGAGGAGGTGGTGAAGTCCTGCAGCCGGGTGCCGACGGCCACCACGACGTCGGCCTCCGCGGCCACGGTGTTGGCCGAGGCCGAGCCGACGATGCCGAGCGCGCCGGCGTACAGCGGGTGGTCGTGCGGCACCAGGGTGCGGCCGGCGACGGTCTCGACCACGGGTACGCCGTGGGCCTCGGCCAGCGCCACCGCCTCGGCCGCCGCGCCGGAGTAGCGCACGCCACCGCCGAGCACCAGCAGCGGCCGCTCGGCCGACCGGATCGTGGCCACGGCCGCGGCCAGCGCGTCGCGGTCGGGACGCGGCCGCGGCACGCGGTGCAGGCGCGGCTCGAAGAAGGCCGCCGGGAAGTTCCACTCCTCCGCCTGCACGTCCTGCGGCAGGGCCAGCGTGACCGGGCCCGCGTCGGCGGGGTCGGTGAGCACCCGGGCCACCTGCGGCAGCGAGGCCAGCAGCTGCTCGGGACGGGTGATCCGGTCGAAGTAGCGGGAGACGGCGCGGAACGCGTCGTTGACGGTGGTGGTCGGGTCGCCGAAGTGCTCGACCTGCTGGAGCACCGGGTCGGCCGCACGGCCGGCGAAGGTGTCGCCGGCCAGCAGCAGCACGGGGAGCCGGTTCGCGTGGGCCACGCCCGCGGCGGTGACCATGTTGAGCGCACCCGGGCCGATCGAGGACGTCGCGGCCATCACCTGGCGCCGGTCGGTGGCCCGGGCGTACGCGACCGCGGCCAGCGCCATGCCCTGCTCGTTCTGGCCGCGCCAGGTCGGGAGCGCGTCGCCGGCCTCCTGGAGCGCGGTGCCCAGCCCCAGCACGTTGCCGTGGCCGAAGATGGCGAACACCCCGGCGAAGAGTGGGACCTCGGTGCCGTCGAGCAGCTGCGAGCGCTGGACGCTCATCCAGCGGACCAGCGCCTGGGCGGTGGTGAGTCGGACGGTGCTGGTTCTCTCGCTCATGACGGCTCCCTCCGGCCCGCCGCCGAGGTGATCGGGCAGCGGGGGTCCGTGGGCATCGTGGCCCAGGTGTCGCGCACCCAGCCGTGGGCCGGGTCGTCGCAGAAGGCCAGCTCGCGCTCGGCGCCCGGGCCGGCCATCACGTTCAGGTAGTACATCTCGTAGCCGGGCGCCGCGACGCACGGCCCGTGGTAGCCGTGCGGCACCAGGACGACGTCGTGGTCGCGCACCCGGTGGTTGTCGTCGACCGGCGCCAGGCCGGCGGCCGCGTGCTCGGGGCCGGTGTAGGTGGTGTGGAAGCCGAAGCCGCTCGACCCGTCCGGGCCCGCGGCGATCCGGTAGTAGTAGATCTCCTCGTTGACCACCCGGCACGGCTCGCTGGCGTCGTGCTTGTGCGGCGGGTAGCTCGACCAGTTGCCGTCCGGCGTGAGCAGCTCGCAGCACACCAGCTTGTCCGCGTGGTCCCAGACGCCGGGCACGCCGAAGTTCGCGACCTGGCGGGTGGCCGGGCCGGCGCCGCGCACCTCGACCGGGACGTCCTCGGCCGCGCCGTACGCCGGAGGCAGGGCGGCCTCGCAGCGCGACGAGGGCAGCGCCACCTCCGCTCCCTCGTCGGACTCGAGCACGCAGGTGGTGTCGCGACCGACGTAGGCGAAGTCGGTGACCCGGGCGAAGACCGAGTCGCGGCCCTCCAGCTCGAAGGTCTCCTCGCCCACCTTCACCCGCAGCGACCCGCTCAGCGGGAGGACGAAGATCTCCGAGCCGCCGGTGCGGACGGTCTGCGGCTGGCCGGGACCGAGCCGGAGGACCCGCAGGCCCGTCCAGTCCCACCCCGCGTCCTCCGGGGTGATGTCCACAAGCGCGCCGGGGGCGCCGGTGTCGTGGGCCTCGACGAGCGTCACGCCTGGTCCCCGGCCCGGAGCACCCTGGCCGCGGCGTCGACCGCGGCGCGGACCTCGCCGTCGGGCGGGTAGAGGAGCGCCCGGCCGATGACCAGCCCGCGGACCGCCGGCTGGGTGAGCGAGCGCCCCCACGACGCGAGGTCCTTGGCGGGGTCGGGGTCCGGCACGCCACCGAGCACCAGGCAGGGCAGGGTCGTCGCGGCGAAGACCTCCTCGGGCTGGTCGCAGGCCGGCATCTTCAGCCAGGTGTAGGCGCTGGTGGTCCCCAGGCCGCTGGCGATCGACACCGCGCGGGCCAGGGAGGCCACGTCCTTGAGCATGCGGAGCGAGCCGTCGGCCTCGCGGTGGTAGGGCAGCGGCTCCACCATCGCCATCAGCCCGCGGGCGGCCAGCTCGCTGACCGCCTCGGCGCAGCCCACCAGGGTCTCCGCGGTCCCGTCGTCGGCGTCGTCGATGCGCAGCAGCATCTTGCCGCCCTCGAGCCCGCACTCGGCGATGCTGGCGGCGTCGTAGCCGGTGAACCGGTCGTCCATCGTCCAGGTCGCGCCGTCGAGGCCGCCGCGGTTCATCGACCCGATGACCACCTTGTCCTCCAGGGCGCCGAGCAGCAGCAGCTCCTCGACCACGTCGGGGGTGCCGAGCACGCCGTCCACGTCGGGGTGCTCGAGCGCCTCGACCAGCCGGGCCAGCAGGGAGCGCCGGTCGGCCATCGCCATCGGCTGGCCCCCGGAGGCCAGGGCCCCGCGGGCCGGGTGGTCGGCCGCGACGAGGAAGAGGGTGCCGCGGTCGTTGAGGATCCGGCCGGGGCGCCGGCGGGCGGCGTAGGCCTTGGCCACGGCGCCGGGCTCTCCCGCCCGGGTCGCGAGCAGGTCGCGCCACCGCTCGTCGCTCAGGGTGGGGACGCTCATCGGGCTGCTCCTCGGGTCGGGACCATGGCGTCGAGCTCGGCCACGGTGGGCATGGCGTCGGCGCAGGCCAGCCGCGAGGCGACCAGGGCGCCGGCGGCGTTGGCGTACTCCGCGCAGCGGGCGGGCTCCCAGCCGGAGAGCAGCCCGTGCACCAGGGCGCCACCGAAGGCGTCGCCGGCGCCGAGGCCGCACACCACCTCGACCGGGTGCGGCGGCACGACGGTGGCCTCCATCCCGCGCGGGCCGGCGGTGGCCACCAGCACGCCCTCGGCGCCCATCTTGACCAGGGCGAGCTCCACGCCGCGGTCCAGCAGGCGCTGGGCCGCCTCGCGGGGCTCGGCGGTGCCGACGGCGACCTCGACCTCGGCGCGGTTGCCGACCGTCACGGTGACGTGGTCGAGCATCGCGTCGTACTCCGCACGCGCCTCCTCGGGCGAGGGCCAGAACATCTCGCGCCAGTCGAGGTCCAGGATCGTCCACCGGCCCGAGCCCGGCTCAGGGCGGGGCCGGCGCGCCAGCATCTCCAGCTGGGTGGTGCGGGCCGGCTCCACGCTGACGCCCGTGCCGGTGACCCAGAGGACCGGCACCTCCTCGACCAGGTCCCAGGGCACGTCGGCTCCGGTCAGGGTGAGGTCGGGAGCGATCGGGGCACGGTAGAAGGTGAGCGGCGGGTCCTCGGGCGGGTTGAGCTCGCAGAAGACGACCGGCGTCTGGAGCCCGTCCGCCGTGCCGACGTAGGACGCGTCCACGCCGAAGGCCTCGAGCGCCTCGCGGACGTAGTCGCCGAAGCCGTCCGGCCCGACCTTGGTCAGCACGGCCGACCGGCGCCCCAGCCGGGCGGCGCCCACGGCCACGTTGGTGGCGGTGCCGCCCAGCGACCTGGCGAAGGTCGCGACGTCCTTGAGCGGCACGCCCGACTGCTCGGGGTAGAGGTCCACCCCGACCCGGCCCACGGTCAGCAGCTCCAGCCCGACGGCACTCATCTCCCCCTCCCTCAGCTGGAGGTCGGGAACTGGAGGCTGGCGCCGCTGTCGGCGGTGCGCTCGGGCCAGCGTGCGGTGACGACCTTGGCGCGGGTGTAGAAGCTCACGCCCTCGGGCCCGTGCACGTGCTTGTCGCCGAAGAGCGAGTCCTTCCAGCCGCCGAAGGAGTAGAACGCCATCGGCACCGGCACCGGCACGTTGATGCCGATCATGCCCACGTCGACGCCGCGCTGGAACCGGCGCGCGGTCTCGCCGGAGGAGGTGAAGATGGCGGTGCCGTTGCCGTAGGGGTTGGCGTTGATGAGCGCGATCGCCTCGTCGACGTCGTCGGCCCTCACCACCGACAGCACCGGTCCGAAGATCTCCTGGGTGTAGACGTCCATCTCGGTGCCGACCCGGTCGATCACGGTGGGCCCGACGAAGAAGCCCTCCTCGTGCCCGGGCACCACCAGGTCTCGGCCGTCGACCGCGATCGTGGCGCCCTGCTCCGCGCCGCTGCCGATCAGCCCGACGATGCGCTGCTGGGCCTCGCGGGTGACGACCGGACCCATCTCGCTGCCGGACTCGCGGCCGGGGCCGACCTGCACCGCGCGGGCACGCGCCGACACCGCCTCGACGATCCGCTCGGCGCCGGACCCGACGGCGACCGCCGCCGAGATCGCCATGCACCGCTCACCCGCGGAGCCGAACGCCGCCGCCGAGAGGTGGTCGGCCGCGAAGTCGACATCGGCGTCGGGCATCACGATCGCGTGGTTCTTGGCGCCGCCGAGGGCCTGGACCCGCTTGCCGGCCGCGGTCCCGCGCTCGTGGATGTAGCGCGCGATCGGAGTGGAGCCGACGAAGGAGACCGCCGAGACCTTCGGGGAGTCGAGGATGGCGTCGACCGCGACCTTGTCGCCGTGCACCACGTTGAACACCCCGTCGGGCAGGCCCGCCCGGTGCCACAGCTCGGCGATGAGCACCGACGCGGACGGGTCCCGCTCGCTCGGCTTGAGCACGAAGGTGTTCCCGCAGGCGATGGCCACCGGGAACATCCACATCGGCACCATGGCCGGGAAGTTGAACGGCGTGATGCCGGCGACCACACCGAGCGGCTCGCGGAAGGAGAACGTGTCCACGCCGCTGGAGACCTGGTCGGAGTAGTCGCCCTTGAGCAGGCTGGGGATGCCGCAGGCGAACTCGACGACCTCGAGCCCGCGCTGGACCTCGCCCAGCGCGTCGGAGAGCACCTTGCCGTGCTCGTCGGTGATGACCTCCGCGAGGCGCTCGGCGTTGGCGTTGAGCAGCTCGCGGAAGGCGAACATGATCTTGGTCCGGGCGCTGACCGAGGTCTGGGACCAGCCCGGGAACGCGTCCCAGGCGGCGTCGATCGCGGAGCCGACGTCGGCCGTCTCGGCCAGGAGGACCTCGGCCGCCACCTGGCCGGTGGCCGGGTTGTAGACGGGCGCGGTCCGGGTCGAGCCGGCCGCCGTGGCCTGCCCGGAGATCCAGTGCTGGATGGTGGTCATCGGACGCCGCCCGTCAGGTGGTCGAGGCACTGCCGTACGTCGGCCAGCGGGCCCTCGCCGTCCGGCTCCCCGTCGAGCATGACGTCCTGCTCCAGGACGTACCAGCCCTGGTAGCCGGCCGCCTCCAGGCTGTCGACGATGCCGTCGACGTCGACGCTGCCGGTGCCGAGGGGCACGAACATGCCGGCGCGGACCCCCTCGGCGAAGGCGAGCGAGCCCGCCACCACCTGGGCCGCCAGGTCGGCGTCCACGTCCTTGAGGTGCACGTGGCGGACCCGGTCCGGGGCGGCGGCCACGACCGCACGGGGGTCGGCGCCCGCCGCGGCGAGGTGTCCGGTGTCGACGCACAGGCCGATGCGCGAGCCCTCGAGGACGCGCTGGGTCTCCGGGCCGGTCTCGATCATCGTGCCCATGTGGGGGTGCAGCGAGGCCTCGAGGCCCCGGCCGGCCGCGTGGTCGGCGATCCGGTCGAGGTTGGCCAGCAAGGTCCGCCAGCCGGCGTCGTCCAGCTCGGGCCGGGCGTCGTAGCCGTCCTGGCCGGTGCCGGCGGCCAGCACCACCATGCCGGCCTTGGCGGCCAGGCACTCGTCGATGAAGGCGTCGACCCTGGGCACCGGGTCGTGGTCCGGGTCGTGCAGGACGGCGACGTGGAAGCCGCCGACGGCGAGCAGGCCGTGCTCGGCGAGCTGGGTCACGCGCGACCCGGGATCGGTCTCGAGGAAGCCGGGCGGCCCGAACTCGGTGGCGACCAGGCCGAGCCCCTGCATCTCGGAGAGCACCCGCTCCGGCGTCAGCTGGTGACCCCAGCCGGGCACCTCGCACAGCCCCCAGGAGATGGGCGCGCCGGCGATGCGGTCTACGGGAAGGGTGGTCGTCACGGCGTTGATCCCATCGCAGTCGAGGAATGGCTGTCAATAGTTTGTTCTAACATTAGATCATCTGACATAGTGGCGCCCATGTCCGCATCCGAGGCCGGCCCCGACGACGTCTTCCGGTCCTTCGCCATCGACCGCTCGAGCCCCATCCCCCTGTGGTTCCAGGTCGCCCAGCACTTCGAGCGGGCCATCGCCGCGGGCACGCTCCCCCAGGGCGCCCTCCTGGACAACGAGATCCTGCTGGCCGGCCGGCTGGGCATCTCGCGGCCCACGATGCGCCGGGCCATGGAGCAGCTGGTGGACCAGGGGCTCATCGTGCGCCGGCGGGGCATCGGCACCTGCGTCGTGAAGCCCAAGGTCC
>CAZEPK010000045.1:0-20517 GCA_964514085.1 uncultured Nocardioides sp. | reverse complement strand
GCGCAACCTAGACGATCCGTCTGCGACCCGACCGGCTGTCCTCCGGTCGCCGCCGCAGGCGGGTCGTGCGGGACCTCAGAAGGCGTGGCCCAGGAGCTCCCCGAACAGCGCGTGCTCGTCGACGTCCAGCCCGCGGGCGCGGAACCACGAGCAGATGTTCGCGCAGTCGCGCTGCAGGTAGTCCATGCCGTTGAGGTTGCCGACGAGGTCCACGATCTGGGGCAGGTCGATGATCACCAGCCGGTCGTCCTGGGCCAGGATGTTGTAGGCCGAGAGGTCGCCGTGCACCACCCCGGCCCGCGCCATCCGGGCCAGAGCGTCGGTCAGCTGGTCGAAGTACGACTGCAGCAGCGCGGGCGAGGGCCGGGTCTGGGCCAGGCGCGGAGCGGTCTGCACCGTGCCCTCCTCGTCGACGATCGAGATCCACTCCATCAGGATCTCGGTGCCGTCGATCTGGACGGGGTAGGGGACCGGGAGGCCGAGCTCCCACAGGCGCACCAGGGCGGCCCACTCCGAGACCGCCCACTCGCCGGCGGCCACGAGCCGGCCGAAGGTGCTCTTGCGCTTGAGGGCCCGCTCGTCGCGGGACCGCTTCATCGAGCGGCCCTCGGTGTAGGACGCCGCGCGGTGGAAGGTGCGGTGCTCGGAGGAGCGGTAGCGCTTGGCGGCCATCACCACCCCGCTGTCGGGGTCGAGGGGATCGGCCCGCTCGAGGAGGTGGACGTCGGCCTCCTTGCCCGTCTTGAGGACGCCGAGCTCGGTGTCCACCGCGCCCTGCGAGGTCACCACCCAGTCGGGGCGTGGCTCGGGACCGCGGGACAGCGGCTCCACGCTGAGCCAGGTGGACCAGCGCTGGCCGTCGCCGAGGTCGTCGTAGGCCTGGAACTCGAAGACGAACCGGTCGTCGACGTCCGCGAGGTCGTCCTGCGGGGGGACGTGGCGGTAGGCGTCGGTGATGAAGTCGTCAGGGAAGTGCCGGTGCTGCGGGTGCTGCGAGAAGTCGTCGTGAGACATCGCTGGAGGTGCTCCATGAGGTGAGAGGGGAACGGTCTGCGGACAGGCCGAGGACAGTCGTAGGCACGTCGCGCCTCCTCTCGTGGAGCACCGGTCGTTCCGGTACCGGCCCATGGTGGGGGGTGGCCGCCGGGCCCGGCAAGTGGTTATCGGGCAGGCGGGGGACGGCGTCGTCCTCCTCGCCGACTCCGGACGACCGCAGGTCGTGACGTAGGTTTCGCGCGTGATGTCGCGCACCCGGCTGGCGGCCGGCCTCCTCGGGACCGTGCTGGTGGGCTCCACGGTGGCCGGACCCGCGGCCCAGGCCCAGCGCGCCCCGACCCCGGGTGCGGTCGGGGTGGGCGACCCGTACTTCCCCGACGACGGCAACGGCGGCATCGACGTCCTGCACTACGACATCAGGGACTCCTACTCCTTCGGTCGGGGCAGGCTCGCCGGCCGGACCTCGCTGGACGTGCGCGCCACCCAGGACCTGTCCCGCTTCGACCTCGACTTCCTGCTGCCGGTGCGCTCGGTGCGCGTGGACGGCGCCGAGGCGCGGTTCCACACCACCGGAACCTACGAGCTGAGGATCACCCCGTCGGCGCCCATCGCCACCGGCGCCCGGTTCAAGGTCTCCGTGGAGTACGCCGGCACCCCGGCCTCGGAGGGCTCGCACGGCGAGCGGAACTGGCTGGCCGACGACCGCGAGGTCGTGGCGATGAACGAGCCGCACATGGCGGCGTGGTGGTTCCCCGCCAACGACCACCCCAGCGACAAGGCCACCTACGACATCCGCGTCACCGTGCCCGACGGCAAGGACGTGGTCGCCAACGGCATCAAGGTCTCGAGCGACCACCGCCGTGGCCAGGTCACCTCGCACTGGCGGATGACGCAGCCGATGGCGTCCTACCTCGCCTTCTTCGCAGCCGGCTCCTTCGCGGTCAGCAGGACGACCTGCCTGGGGGTCCCCAACGTCTTCGCGCTGAGCAAGCGGACCCCGGAAGCCGCCCCCGGCAAGGCCGTGAAGGCCTACGCCGAGCAGACGTGCGACATCGTCACCAGCCTCAGCGGCCTGCTGGGGCCCTACCCGTTCTCCGCCACGGGTGGGCTGGTCACGAGCCTGCCGGTCCACTTCGCCCTGGAGAACCAGTCCCGGCCGACGTACCCGTGGGTGGGGGCCGCCGACCCGGGGCTGATGAGCCACGAGCTGGCCCACCAGTGGTTCGGCGACCTGGTCTCGGTCGCGCAGTGGCGCGACATCTGGCTCAACGAGGGGTTCGCGGAGTTCATGTCGGACTACTACACGGCCGAGGTCACCGGCCACGGTTCGCTCCAGCAGGGGCTGGTCAGCAGCTACGACGCCTTCTCCGACGAGGCGGGCTTCTGGAAGCTCCAGATCGACGACCCGGGTCCGGCCCACGTCTTCGACGGCGCCGTCTACACCCGCGGGGCGATGACCTTGCAGGCGCTGCGGCACCGGATCGGCGACCCGGCGTTCTGGACGCTGCTGCGCACGTGGCTCGCCCAGCACGCCTACGGCAACGGCTCGGTCGCCGGGTTCGAGGCACTGGCCGCCTCGGTGAGCGGCCAGGACCTCACCGGGTTCTTCGACGCCTGGCTGCACCAGCCGGTCGTGCCGGCGCGGACGGCCGCGAACGGCCTGGTCTAACCCCGGAGCCGGATCGAGAGGCAGGTCACGCAGCCCTCGAGCTTCTCGTACTCCGAGATGTCGACCGCCACCACGCGCAGGCCGCGCGACTCGACCAGCTCGCGCGTGCGCGGGGCCGAGGTGGACATGAGGACCGTGGCGTCGTCGAGGAGGACGACGTGCGCCCCGGACTCCTCGGGGACGGACAGGTACGCGGGGAAGGTGCCCGGGTCGTCGACCAGCGGGTCGAAGCCGATGACGGTGCCGTCGGGCAGGGCGGTGACCGCCGACTTCAGGTGCAGGACCTTGCTGACCGGGACCGCGACCACGTCGGCCCCGAGGGGTGCGAGGTGGTCCCGGAGCTGGTCGACGCCGGCCTGGTTGGTGCGGCCCCCGGTCCCGACCCACACCGTGCCGCCGTGCTTGAGCACGTCGCCGCCGTCGAGGGTGCCGGGCTCGGTGATGTGCGCGACCCGGTAGCCCAGCCCGGCCAGCGCCCGCTCGGTGCCGGCGGTCTCCGGCTTGCGCTCGTCCGCGCCCGGCCGGGTGATCACCGCCAGGTCGCCGTAGACGACCGCGGAGTCCTCGACGAACACCGCGTCGGGGCAGTCGTCGGCCGGGTCCACCTCGAACAGCTCCCAGCCCTCGGCCTGCAGCGCGGCGACGTAGGCGAGCCACTGGCGGTGCGCGAGCGCGGTGTCGACCTCCACCCGGTCCAGGTGGGTCAGGAGCCCCTCGTCGAGGCGGGGGCCGGGCCGGCGCACCAGCGCCCGCCGGTTCACGAGCGCGCCCCGTCGTCGAGCTCGCGCCCGGTGCGCGGCGCCCGGGGCACCTGGGCGTCGAGGGAGCTGCGGTAGGCCACGCAGCCCCGCATGAACTGGGGCCACTCCGGCACCTCCACCTCGGGCGGCGTCGGGTCCGGGAGCAGGTCCCACAGCGCAGGGTGGTGCCAGCACAGCTCGTGACCCGTGGAGTCGCGGTGCTCGCGGATGGCCTCGCGCATGCGGTGGGAGGCCACGAGCAGGTCCTCGTGGCTCATCTGGTCGAGGTCGTCGTCCATGGGGGGACGGTACGCCGCCGGCCGGTGCGGCTCAGTGCCCACCGAGGAGCGGCGCCATCGCCCGGGCGACCAGGGAGGGCCGACCGGTGACGGCCTCCTCGGCGTCGGCCAGGGTCATCGCGCGCAGCCCCGCGTTGACGCCCAGCCACCGGAACGGCTCGGGCTCCCAGGCGGGCGAGCGGTGGCCCACCCAGGGCAGCGCGGTGAGACCGGTGTCGCGGGACAGGATCAGGTCGCGCAGCGTGCGGCCGGCCAGGTTGGTCGTGGCGACCCCGTCGCCGACGTAGCCACCGGCCCAGGCCAGCCCGGTGCTGCGGTCCAGGCCCACCGAGGCGCACCAGTCGCGGGGGATGCCGAGCGGGCCGCCCCAGGCGTGGGTGAAGCGGCTGCCCGCCAGCACCGGGAACAGGTCCAGGAGGGTGGCGTGCAGCCCGGCGAAGACCCGCGGGTCGCGGTCGAAGGCGGGGGAGATGCGCGAGCCGAGGTGGTACGGCGCGCCGCGGCCGCCGAAGACGAGCCGGTCGTCGGCGGTCCGCTGCCCGTAGATGATCAGGTGGCGGTGGTCGGAGAAGGTCTCGCGCCGCTCCAGGCCGATCTCGTCCCAGACGCTGCGGGGCAGCGGCTCGCTGGCGATCACCAGCGAGTAGACCGGGATGACCTCGCGCGCCAGTCCCGGGAGGCGGGCGGTGAAGCCCTCGGTGGCCCGGACGACGTACGGCGCCCGCACGGAGCCGCGCCGGGTGCGGACCACCCCGGGCTCGATCGAGAGGGCCGGGGTGCGCTCGTGGAGGCTCACGCCCTGGCGGGTCACCACGTCGGCCAGGCCGCGGACCAGCCTCCCGGGGTGGATCGCGGCGCAGTCCGGGGTGTAGGTGGCCCCGAGGGTGCGGGTCGCGCGCAACCGCTCACCGGCCTCGGAGGCCGACAGCACCTCGTCGCCGAGCTCGGCCCGGGCCCGGGCCAGCTGGGCCCGGCTGCGGGCCAGCACGATGGTGCCGCCCTTGGCGAAGTGGCAGTCGATGCCCTCGGCGTCGCTGACCCGCCCGACCTCGTCGACCGAGGCCCGCATCGCGGCGTCCTGGGCGGCACCGAGCGAGGTCGGGAACAGTGCGGAGCACCAGCCGCCGTTGCGGCCCGAGGCACCGAACCCGGCCACCTCGGCCTCCACCACGACGATCCGCAGCGAGGGGTCGGCCTCGGCCAGGTAGTAGGCGGTCCAGAGGCCCGTGTAGCCCGCGCCCACTACCGCGACGTCTGCCTCGACGTCGCCGACCAGGGAGGGCCGCGGGGTCCAGTCCGTCGGCGTGGTCTGGTGCCACAGGGACAGACCGCCCACCGACGACCCAGCGCTCAGCGGACTCCCCACGAGTACGTCTGCTTGCGCAGGTCTAAGTACATGAACGTCTCGGTCGACAGCACGCCGTCGATCGAGCGGATGTGGTCGCTGATGATCTCCAGGAGGTGCTCGTCGCTCTCGGCAACGACCTCGGCCAGCACGTCGTAGGAGCCGGCCGTCACGACCACGTAGTCCACCTCGTCGAGCGCCGCGATGGCGTCGGCTACCGGCTCGATGGCGCCGGTCACCCGGACCCCGACCATGGCCTGCCGGGCGAAGCCGAGCTCCATGGGGTCGGTGACCGCCACCACCTGCATCACACCGCTGTCGGTGAGGCGCTGGACCCGCTGGCGCACGGCGGCCTCGGACAGGCCGACCACCTTCCCGATGGCGGCGTAGGAGCGGCGCCCGTCCTGCTGGAGCTGGCTGATGATCGCCTTGGAGACGTCGTCGAGGCTCTGGCGCTCGGTGGTGCGCTTGTTCCTCATGGCGGGCACGCTATCCCGGAGGCGCGGCATCCCGCCCGCGTCACGAGCGATTTCGTTGCCGGAATGTTTCGGGAGCGCTGGATCCCTTGTTGAGCGGCCGTTCGCGTGACACGATCCGCAGAATGTGGGGGACGCGGAGGAGCACCAGGTGACCTCGGGGCCGGACCGGCTCGAGCCGGTCCCGCCAGGTGGCCGGGGCCTGACCCGGCGCGGCGCGCTCCGGGGTGGCGGTGCCGTGGCGTTCGTCGGGCTGAGCGCGGCGGCCCTCAAGCTGCCGTTCTTCGGGGTCGACGGTGCCCAGGTCGACGCGGCCTCCTGCATCGGCCAGGACGTCTCCGCCACGCAGAAGCAGCTCGTCATCTCCAACTGGCCGGCCTACATCGACCCGCGGCGCAAGAACACCTCGACCTCGGCGGTCTTCGAGCAGACCACCGGCATCACGGTCGACTACACCGCCGACGTCAACGACAACTCCGAGTTCTACGCCAAGGTCAAGAACCAGCTCGGCACCTGCCAGCCGGTCAAGCGCGACATGATGGTCCTCACCGACTGGATGGCCGCCCGGATGATCGACCTCGGCTGGATCCAGAAGCTCGACACCACCAAGATCCCCAACGTCACCGCCAACATCATCGAGCCGCTGCGCGGCCTGGCCTGGGACCCCGACTTCAGCTACCACGCCCCCTGGCAGAGCGGGCTGACCGGCATCGCCTACAACGCCGACGAGACGGGCGAGGTCAAGAGCTTCGAGGAGCTGCTCACGCGCAGCGACCTCAAGGGCCGCATCTCGCTGCTCACCGAGATGCGCGACACCATGGGCTTCCTGCTCAAGGTGGTCGGTGCCAGTCCCGACGAGTTCGACGACGACGACTGGGGCAACGCGATCGACAAGCTCCGCTCGGTGGTCTCCAGCGGGCAGGTCCGGGCCTTCACCGGCAACGAGTACATCCAGGACCTGGCCGCCGGGAACATCGTGGCCTGCGAGGCCTGGTCCGGCGACGTGATCCAGGCCCAGGTCGACAACCCGGCGATCAAGTTCGTGACGCCCGAGGAAGGGCTGATGCTCTGGAGCGACAACATGCTCGTGCCCAACCTGGCCGAGCACCAGGAGAACGCCGAGGCCTGGATGAACTACTACTACCAGCCCGACGTCGCCGCGAAGCTCGCCTCGTGGGTCAACTACATCTGCCCCGTCCAGGGCGCCCGCGAGGAGATGGAGAAGATCGACCCCGACCTCGTCGACAACCCGCTGATCTTCCCCGACGACGAGACGCTCGCGAAAACGATGTCGTTCATGGCGCTCGACGAGAAGCAGATCACCCAGTACGAAGGAGAGTTCGCGGATGTCACAGGTGGTTGAGTCGCAGCCGTCCGAGCGCGCCGGACTGGCCGACCCTGCGTCGTACGACGGGCTCTCGCTGCGCCGGCTGACCAAGCACTTCGGCGCCTTCCACGCCGTCCGCGACCTCGACCTCGACGTGCCGCGCGGGTCGTTCTTCGCCCTGCTCGGTCCCTCGGGCTGCGGCAAGACCACGACCCTGCGCATGGTCGCCGGCCTGGAGTCGCCCAGCTCGGGCTCGATCACCTTGGCCGGCGACGACATCACCCAGACCAAGCCCTACCAGCGGCCGGTCAACACCGTCTTCCAGAACTACGCGCTGTTCCCGCACCTCGACATCTACGAGAACGTCGCCTTCGGCCTGCGCCGGCGCAAGAAGGGCGACGTCGACACCCAGGTGCGGGAGATGCTCGAGCTGGTCGAGCTCACCAGCCAGGCCCGCAAGAAGCCCAGCCAGCTCTCCGGCGGCCAGCAGCAGCGCGTCGCGCTGGCCCGGGCCCTGATCAACAGCCCGGAGGTGCTCCTGCTCGACGAGCCGCTCGGCGCCCTGGACCTGAAGCTGCGGCGCTCCATGCAGATCGAGATCAAGCGCATCCAGTTCGAGGTGGGCCGCACCTTCATCCACGTCACCCACGACCAGGAGGAGGCCATGACCATGGCCGACACGGTCGCGGTCATGAACGCCGGCGTGATCGAGCAGATGGGCGCCCCCGCCGAGCTCTACGAGAACCCGCGCTCGACCTTCGTGGCCAACTTCCTGGGCCAGTCCAACCTGATCGAGGGCGCGGTGCAGTCGCGGGCGGCCGACCTGGTCAGCGTGGACATGCACGGCATCCAGGTCTCGATCCCGGCCGACCGCTCGCACGCGCCGGGCGACCGCGGCTGGGTCGGCATCCGGCCCGAGAAGGTGCTGATCGGCGACGAGGGCGCCGAGCTCGACGCCCCGGGGAACACGATCCCGGGCGGCGTCGTCACCGACGTCAGCTTCGTGGGCGTCAGCACGCAGTACCTCGTCCGGATGCCGTGGGGCCAGGAGCTGCAGGTCTTCTCCCAGAACACCGGCCGGACCCGGATCTTCCACGTCGGCGACAAGGTCGAGCTCTCCTGGCGCCCGGAGTACGCCTTCCTCCTCGACGCCGCGCAGGACGCCTCGGCCGGCTCCCAGCGGGTAGACTCCGATGGCTAGCACGGCGGGCGTCGCGCCGCTGGCCACGGCGGACCCGGACACCGGGCGGCGCCGCGGTCGCACCGGCTACCTCCTGCTGCTGCCGGCCGCCATCTGGCTGGGCCTGTTCTTCGTCGTGCCGTTCTACTCGCTGGTGGCGACCAGCCTGTTCGACCCCAGCGGCTCGGACGCCCGCGGCTACGACATGACCTACCACTTCTCGAACTACTGGGAGGTGCTGCAGGACTACTGGGGGCCGCTGCTCCGCTCACTGACCTACGGCGCCATCGCGACCGCGATCTGCCTGGTGCTGGGCTACGTCCTGGCCTACGCCATCGCGTTCAAGGCCGGTCGGTGGAAGAACCTCATGCTGGTGCTGGTCATCGCGCCGTTCTTCACCAGCTTCCTCGTCCGCACCCTGTCCTGGAAGCTGATCCTGGCCGCCGCCGGCTGCGGCGTGACCACGCTGCAGGCCGGCCACCTGCGCGGGTCCGACGGGCGGCTGCTGGCCACGCCGGTGGCGGTGGTGGCCGGGCTGACCTACAACTTCCTGCCGTTCATGGTGCTGCCGCTGTTCGCGAGCATCGACAAGATCGACCACCGCCTCATCGAGGCGGCCAGCGACCTCTACGCCAACCCGATCACCGGCTTCTTCCGGGTGACCTGGCCGCTGTCGCTGCCCGGGGTGGTGTCCGGGACGCTGCTGACCTTCATCCCCGCGGCCGGCGACTACATCAACGCCCAGCTGCTCGGCAGCCCCAACCAGCGCATGGTCGGCTCGGTCATCCAGAGCCTGTTCACCGACGCCAACAACTACCCGGCGGCCGGTGCGCTCTCCATGATCCTCATGCTGCTGATCGTGGCGATGGTGCTGGTCTACGTCCGCCGGGCCGGGACCGAGGAGCTGCTCTGATGCGCTGGCTGCGCTCGCACCTGGTCCTGGTCCTCGGGCTGCTGGTTCTCGTCTACACCTTCATCCCGATCTTCGTGGTCGTGCTGATGAGCTTCAACGACCCCGCCAGCAAGCTGATCTACCGCTTCGACGGGTTCACGCTGCAGAACTGGCGGCACCCCTGCGGCGCCGAGGACATGTGCGCCGCCCTGGGCCGGTCGATCGAGATCGGCCTGCTCGCCACCCTGGGCGCCACCATCCTGGGCACGCTCGCGGCGTTCGCGCTGGTGCGCCACCAGTTCGCGGGCCGGTCGACGGCCAACCTGGTCATCTTCCTGCCCATGGCCGCGCCCGAGATCGTGATGGGCTCCTCGCTGCTGGCGCTCTTCGTCGGCGCCGGCTTCGCGGGGCAGCTGGGCTTCTGGACGATCCTGGTCGCCCACATCATGTTCTGCCTGTCCTTCGTGGTGGTGACCGTGCGCTCGCGACTGGCGGGCATGGACGACACCCTCGAGCAGGCCGCGATGGACCTCTACGCCACGCCGCGGCAGACCTTCTGGCGGGTCACCTTCCCGCTGGTCTTCCCGGGCATCCTGGGCGCGGCGCTGCTGTCGTTCTCGCTCTCCTTCGACGACTTCATCGTCACCAACCTCAACGCCGGCCAGACCACGACCTTCCCGATGTACGTCTGGGGCGTGGCCCAGCGAGGCGTGCCGATGCAGGTCAACGTGGTCGGCTCGCTGATGTTCCTCGTCTCGATCGCGATCGTCGTCGGCAGCGAGCTGAACTCCAGGCGGCGGGCCCGCGCGCTGGCCTGAGTGGCAGGCTGGCGAGGTGACGACGATCAAGATCAACGCCATCACCGTCCCCGCCGGCTCGGGTGACGAGCTGGCCCACCGGTTCGCGGCGCGCGCCGGCGCGGTCGACGGCGCCGAGGGGTTCGAGGGCTTCGAGCTGCTCAGGCCGACCGACGAGCGGGACCAGTGGCTGGTGATCACCCGCTGGCGCGACGACGCGGCCTTCGAGGCGTGGGTGGGCTCCCCAGGTTTCACCGAGGGCCACCGCTCCGCGGTCGAGCGCGCCGGCGGCGAGGCGCCGCGGCCGGTCTCGACCCACAGCGAGGTCTGGAGCTACGAGGTGGCCGGGGGCTCGGCACCCCAGGCCGGCTGAGACCTGCTCAGACCCGTCAGCCGACCTGCGCGTCGGCGGGGAGCAGGCGCGACAGGTTGCGCACGGCCCGGTGCTGGAGCTGCTTGACCGCGCCCTTGGTCCGGCCCAGCCCGCGGGCCACCTGCGCCACCGTCTGCTCGTCGTAGAACCGCTTGACCAGGACGTCGCGCTGCTGCTCGGGCAGCCGCTCGAGCGCGTCCCGCACCAGGTCCTCGGTGCACCGGGCCAGCAGGTCGGCGTCGGCGCCCTCCAGGCGGTCGTCCCAGGGGCCGAGGTCGTCGCTGACCAGCTCGGGCCGGCTCTGCGCCAGGTGGGCCAGGTCCCGGGCCGCCTGCGTGGCGATCGCCGTCAGCCACAGGCCGAACGCGGCCGGTGGCCGTCCGCCGCTGGCGATGCTGCCCCAGGCCCGCAGGAACGTCTCGGCGACCAGCTCCTCGGTCGTCGACTCGGAGCCGGTGAGCCGCAGGAGGTGGTCGTGCAGGACCGGCCGGTGCCGCCGGGCCAGTGCTCCGAACGCCGCGTGGTCCCCACGGCCGGCCCGCGCGACGAGCGTCTCGGCCTCGGGAGCCCGGTCCACGGTGGTCACCGGGCGACCGGGAGCCCGGTCAGCGACCCCGCGCGCGGGAGGTTGAGGTTGAGGGAGCCGGCCGCGTCCACCACCGCCGTGCCGCCGTGGGCCTGGACCAGCATCGTCACGATCGCGAGCTCGTGGCCGTCGGGCTTCCCGGCGCCCATGATCCGCAGGCCGACGAAGCCCGTGCCGCCGGAGACCCGGATCGTCACCGGTCGACCGCCCCGCCGCTGCGAGCCCCGCATGAGGTTGGCGCAGATCTGCTGGAGCCGGAGGCGGTCGGCGCGGACCGTCAGGCCCTTGTGCCCCTCCACCCGGACGAGCACGTCGGGAAAGCTCTCCGCACAGGCGGCCAGCTCGGTGTCGAGGTCCAGCTCCTGCAGGTCCATCGAGACGGTGCTCGTCTCCTGCGCGGAGACCAGCGCGAGGTCCTCGATGAGGAGGGAGACGCGCTGGGCCAGGACCCGCGAGTGGCTCTGCATGCGCTCGCTGACCTCGGCGCTCAGCGGAGGGCCGGCCAGTGCGTCCAGCAGGGCCTCGAGCCCGAGCAGCGGTGCGCGCATCTCGTCGCGCAGGATGGCCATGACCTCGCTGCGGGCCAGCCGCGGTGACGGGGCCGGCATGAGACGAGCGCGTGGCGGCGCCACCGCCTCCTCGCGACGCATCGTCGACACCTCCATGACGGCCTCCCTCACCAGGTCGTTGTCTTGACCCCTTGATCGAAGCGGTCGGGCCACCGCGGGGTGCGGGTGTTACCGAACAGGGCAGCCCGTGTGCGCGAGTAGGGCGGTGCGTGTGGCCGAGGCCGCCTGCGGACGCGGTGTCTGAGGGTCTCCTGTTACCGATGCGGCCCACGGAGCCGGCCCGGGTCGCGGGGTCGTGGCGCTCCCGGACGAGCTGCTGGGGTACCACAGCACCACCCATGGCCCGAACGGGCCACCTGGGCCCCACCCCTGGGGTGGTCCGAACCTGGTCATCGACCGAGATTGATCCACAGCAGACCCACTGATCGGTAACAACCGGGGCGCGCACAGGCCCGCCACCGGTTCCATGGCTGGAGGCGGCACCGCCCGGGGGGAAGCACACGGGGGGTCGGTGCAGCATCGCCGCCGATCCGGGCCCAGGCCCGGACCGGGGGCGCGGGGAGCGACGCCGGAGCGGACATGGGGGTGCTCCGGCGGATGCCTCGGGCGGCCGTCCGGACCACGGGTCCCGGGCCGGGCGGCCGACCGCGGTCCACCGCGGCCCGGGGCCAGGGTCGGGGCCGGGGCCGGGGCCGGGCGGCGCCCGGGGTCAGAGCAGCGTGCCGGCCTTGTCCAGGACCACGCGCAGGATCTGCTCGATCTCGTCGAAGTGCTCCTGGGTGCAGTTCAGGGGCGGCGAGAGCTGCACGACCGGGTCGCCCCGGTCGTCGGCGCGGCAGTAGAGGCCCTCGGCGTAGAGCTGCTTGGACACGAACCCGTAGAGCAGCCGCTCGCACTCGTCGGCGGTGAAGGTCTCCTTGGTCGTCTTGTCCTTGACCAGCTCGATGCCGTAGAAGAAGCCGTCGCCGCGGACGTCGCCGACGATCGGCAGGTCCTTGAGGCGCTCGAGGGTGGCGCGGAACGCGCCCTCGTTGGCCCGCACGTTCTCCAGGACGTGCTCGTTCTCGAAGGCGTCGAGGTTGGCCATGGCGACCGCGGTGGAGACCGGGTGCCCGCCGAAGGTGTAGCCGTGGGCGAACATCGCGCCCGGCTCCAGGAACGGCTCCATGAGCTTGTCGCTGGCGATCATCGCGCCGAGGGGGGCGTAGCCGGAGGTGATGCCCTTGGCGCAGGTGATCATGTCCGGCTCGTAGCCGTAGCGCTCGGCCCCGAACATGTGGCCCAGCCGCCCGAAGGCGCAGATGACCTCGTCGGAGACCAGCAGGACGTCGTACTCGTCGCAGATCTCGCGGACCCGCTGGAAGTAGCCGGGCGGCGGCGGGAAGCAGCCGCCGGCGTTCTGGACGGGCTCGAGGAAGACGGCGGCGACGGTGTCGGGGCCCTCGTTCTCGATCTGGACCGCGATCTGGTCGGCGGCCCAGCGGCCGAAGGCCTCCACGTCGTCGGACACGTGCTCGGGCGCGCGGTAGAAGTTGGTGTTGGGCACGCGGAACGTCGAGGGCACCAGCGGCTCGAACTGCTGCTTGAGGCCCGGGAGACCGGTGATGGAGAGCGCGCCCTGGGTGGTGCCGTGGTAGGCGATCGTGCGCGAGATGACCTTGTGCTTCATCGGCTTGCCGGTGAGCTTGAAGTAGTTCTTCGCGAGCTTCCACGCGGTCTCGACCGCCTCGCCGCCACCGCTGGTGAAGAACACGCGGTTGAGCGAGCCGGGCGCGTAGCCGGCGACGCGGGCGGCGAGCTCGATGGCGTTGGGGTGGGCGTAGGACCACAGCGGCATGAACGCGAGCTGCTCGGCCTGCTTGGCCGCCGCCTCGGCCAGGTCGGCGCGGCCGTGGCCCAGCTGGCTGACGAAGAGGCCGGCCAGCGCGTCGAGGTACTTCTTGCCGTGGGAGTCCCAGATGTAGGCGCCCTCACCGCGGACGATCACGGGCACGTCGTGGTCCTGGTAGGAGCCGTGCCGGGTGAAGTGCATCCACAAGTGGTCCTTCGCGGCCGCCTGCAGCTGGGTGGGGTCCATAGCCATGTGCCCATGATGCTCCGACGTGCGCGGAAACTCCACTCGGAAACGACGGAATCCGTCGCCGTCCGCGCCTTTGGCGACGGATTCGGCCTTGTGCGTCCTCGCGACCGCCGTGCGTCCGGGCTGGTAGACACCTGTCATGACCCGCTACGGCGCACAGTTCGGGCCCGACATCACCTTCCTCGGCGTGGACCCCGTCGACCTGGCGGACGCCGACGCGCTCGCGGCCGCCGACGTCGTGGTGGTGGGCGCGCCGTGGGACGGCGGCACCTCGCACCGGCCGGGGACCAGGTTCGGCCCGCAGGCCATCCGGCAGACCGACTACCTACCCCACGACGGGTCGCGTCCGCACCTGGCGCTGCGGGTGGACGCCCTCCAGGACCTCCGGGTGCTCGACGCCGGCGACGTGGAGATGCCGCCGGGGGAGCAGGAGCGGTCACGGCAGAACCTCGAGGAGGCCGTCTACGCCGTGGCCTCGAGCGGCGCCGTGCCGCTGGTCCTGGGCGGGGACCACTCGATCACGCTCCCGGACGCGACGGCAGTGGCCCGGCACCGCGGCTTCGGCACGGTCTCGATGATCCACTTCGACGCCCACGCCGACACCGGTGACATCGAGTTCGGCTCGCTCTACGGGCACGGCCAGCCCATGCGCCGGCTGATCGAGTCCGGGGCGCTCCGCGGCGACCGCTTCCTGCAGATGGGGCTGCGCGGCTACTGGCCCGGCCCCGAGACGCTGGGCTGGATGGCCGAGCAGGACATGCGCTCCTACGAGATGACCGAGATCCTCGCGCGGGGACTGCCGGACTGCCTGGACGAGGCGTTCGAGATCGCGCTGGACGGGTGCGACGCGGTCTTCCTGTCCGTCGACATCGACGTCTGCGACCCGGGCCACGCGCCGGGCACCGGCACGCCGGAGCCCGGCGGCCTGTCGAGCCGCGAGCTGCTGCACGCCGTACGCCGGATCTGCCGTGAGCTGCCGGTGGCCGGCATCGACGTGGTCGAGGTCTCGCCGCCGTACGACCACGCCGAGATCACCGCCTTCCTGGCCAACCGGGTCTGCCTCGAGGCGCTCTCCGGACTGGCCGCGCGCAAGGTCGGCATCGACCACGACCCGGCCGGGCCGCTGCTCGAGGGGCGCTGACCGTGGGCGGGCCCCGCACCACGGTCTTCCGCAACGGCGCGCTCTTCGACGGCCACGGCTACCGCCGGGCGCTGGGCGCCGTGGTGGTCGCCGACGGGCGCATCGCAGCCGTGCACGCGCAGGAGCCGGGCACGTCCGGCCGCCCCGGGCCCGACGTGGACGTGGTGGACCTGGCGGGCGGGCTGATCGCTCCGGGCTTCACCGACGCCCACGTCCACCCCATCCAGGGTGGGCTGGAGCGGCTGCGCTGCGACCTCTCCGAGCTCGGCACCCGCGAGGAGTACCTCGCCGCGGTGCGGGAGTACGCCGGGACCCACCCCGACGTGCCGTGGGTCCTGGGCGGCGGGTGGGCCATGCCGGCCTTCCCGGGCGGCACGCCGCTCGCGAGCGACCTCGACTCCGTGGTGCCGGACCGGCCGGTCTTCCTGCCCAACCGGGACCACCACGGCGCCTGGGTCAACAGCCGGGCGCTCGAGCTGGCCGGCATCACCGAGCAGACGCCCGACCCGCCGGACGGGCGGATCGAGCGGGACGCCGACGGCCGGCCGACCGGCACGCTGCACGAGGGCGCCACGGCCCTGGTCACCCGGCACCTGCCGGGCACGACCGCCGAGGACTACCGGGCGGCGCTGCTGGCCGGCCAGTCCTACCTCCACTCCCTCGGCGTCACGGGCTGGCAGGACGCGATCGTCGGCGCCTACGCCGGCATGGACGACCCCTCCTCGACGTACGTCGCCGCGGCGCGCAGCGGCGAGCTCCGCTCCCACGTGGTCGGCGCGCTGTGGTGGGACCGGCAGCGCGGGGTCGAGCAGGTGGCCGACCTGGTGGCCCGTCGCGAGGCGCTGACGGGTGGGCGCTTCCGGGCGACCTCGGTCAAGGTGATGCAGGACGGCGTGGCCGAGAACGGCACGGCCGCCCTGCTCGAGCCCTACCTCGACCGGTGCGGCCACGCGACCGACAACCGCGGCCACTCCTTCCTCGACGCCGAGCGGCTGCGGGAGGCCGTGCGGGCCCTCGACGGCGCGGGCTTCCAGGTGCACGTGCACGCGATCGGCGACCGCGGCGTCCGCGAGACGCTGGACGCGATGACCGGCACGGATCCCGCCCGCCGCCACCAGGTCGCGCACCTCCAGCTCGTCCACCCCGACGACGTCCCGCGCTTCGCCGCGCTGGGCGTCGCGGCGAACCTGCAGGCGCTCTGGGCCTGCTACGACGAGCAGATGCTCGACCTGACCCTGCCCTTCCTGGGTGAGGAGCGGGCCGGCTGGCAGTACCCCTTCGGTGACCTGCACCGGGCCGGCGCGCGGCTGGTCTGCGGCAGCGACTGGCCGGTGTCGACGCCGGACCCGCTGGCCGCCATCCACACCGCGGTGACCCGGACCGAGCACGGCGGGACCGGCCGGTCCGGCACCGACCCCTTCCTGCCCGAGCAGGCCCTGCCGCTCGAGGTGGCCTTCGCGGCGTACACCTCCGGCAGCGCGTGGGCCAACGGCCGCGACGACGCCGGCCGGGTCGAGGTCGGCGCGGTGGCCGACCTGGTGGTGCTCGACCGCGACCCGTTCGCCGGCCCGCCCGAGGACATCGGCGCGGCCCGGGTGGTCTCCACCTGGATCGACGGGGCGCGGGTGCACGGCTGACGGCTCCCGGGGGAGCGGTGGGTGGGCACCCGTGGTCCACGGGTGCGTCCGGAGGGGCGGTGGGGCAGCAACCGCCGTCCCCGTGGAGAGCAGGTGCCCCGGCACCGCTGCCCCGCCCTGGGCTGTGGACGACGGGTGCCCACCCACCGCCCCCCCGGACCCGACCCGCGCCGGCACTGTGGACGGCGGTTGCCCACGCACCGCCCTCGGGACGCAACTGATTCCGCACGTCCGGGGCCCCAGCCCTACCGATTCCGTTGTGGGCCGCCTAGGCTCCGGCCATGGCTGACCAGCGCTTCCAGAACGTCATCAACGGAGAGCTCGTCGACTCCGCGTCGGGCGAGACCTACGACGTCATCGACCCGACCACGGGGGAGGTCTACGCCTCCGCGCCGATGTCGGGCGCCGAGGACCTCGACCGCGCGTACGCCGCGGCGGAGGCGGCCTTCGAGACCTGGGGCGACTCGACGCCGCAGGACCGGGCCACCGCCATGCTCAAGATCGCCGAGGCCATCGACGCCCGCAAGGACGAGATCAACGAGGTCGAGTGCCGCGACACCGGCAAGCCGCTCCACCTCACGATGTCGGAGGAGATGCCCTACGCCTCCGACCACTTCCGCTTCTTCGCCGGCGCCGCGCGGGTCCTCCAGGGCAGCTCGGCCGGCGAGTACATGGCCGACCACACCTCGTGGATCCGGCGCGAGCCCGTCGGCGTGGTCGGCCAGGTGACGCCCTGGAACTACCCGCTGCTGATGATGATCTGGAAGATCGCGCCCGCGCTGGCCGGCGGCAACACCATCGTGCTCAAGCCCAGCGACACCACGCCGGCGAGCTCCACGCTGCTGGCGGAGATCTGCGCGGAGTTCCTGCCGCCGGGCGTGCTCAACGTGGTCTGCGGCGACCGCGACACCGGCCGCGCGCTGGTCTCGCACCCGACGCCGGCCATGGTCGCCATCACCGGCTCGGTCCGCGCCGGCATAGAGGTCGCGGAGGCGGCGTCCTCCGACCTCAAGCGGGTCCACCTCGAGCTCGGCGGCAAGGCGCCCGTGATCGTCTTCGACGACGCGGACATCGAGAAGGCCGCCGAGGGCATCGCCGGCGCCGGCCTGTTCAACGCCGGCCAGGACTGCACCGCGGCCACCCGCGTGCTGGCCGGGCCGGGCGTGCACGACGAGTTCGTGGCGGCGCTCACTGAGGCCGCCAAGGGGATGCCGACCGGCGCGCCCGACAGCGAGGACACCTACTACGGCCCGCTGAACAACCAGAACCAGTACGACCGGGTCTCGGGCATGGTCGACCGCCTGCCCGACCACGCGACGCTCCAGACCGGCGGGGCCAGGCACGGCTCGGTCGGCTACTTCTACGAGCCGACCGTGGTCTCCGGGCTGCAGCAGGACGACGAGCAGATCCAGAGCGAGATCTTCGGCCCGGTCATGACGGTCCAGAAGTTCACCGACGAGGCCGAGGCGCTGCGCTGGGCCAACGGCGTGGAGTACGGCCTGTCCTCGAGCGTCTGGACCAAGGACCACGCCCGCGCGCTGCGGATGTCCAAGCACCTCGACTTCGGCGTGGTCTGGATCAACACCCACATCCCCTTCGTCTCCGAGATGCCGCACGGCGGCTTCAAGCACTCGGGCTACGGCAAGGACCTCTCCATGTACGGCCTCGAGGACTACACGCGCATCAAGCACGTGATGTCGTACATCGGGGAGTGAGCGACCACCGCTGGTTGAGGAGCTCGCGCAGCGAGCGTCTCGAAACCTCGCAACCGAAGGCTGGGACTGCATGAGGATCCTCCTGATCGGCGCCGGCGGTGTGGGCGGCGCCTTCACCGCCATCGCGGCGCGCCGCGACTTCTTCGAGGCGGTCGTCATCGCCGACTACGACCTGGCCAAGGCCGAGAGGGCGGCGGCCACCGACGAGCGGTACGCCGCGGCGCAGGTCGACGCGTCCGACGCCGGCTCGGTCGAGGCGCTGTGCCGCGAGCACGCGATCACCCACGTGATGAACGCGGTGGACCCGGTGTTCAACATGCCGGTCTTCGACGGTGCGTTCGCCGCCGGCGCCGACTACCTCGACATGGCCATGTCGCTCTCGAAGCCCCACCCCGACGCGCCGTACGAGAAGACGGGCGTGAAGCTGGGCGACGAGCAGTTCGCCGTCGCGGGCCGGTGGGAGTCGGCAGGCCGGCTGGCGCTGGTCGGGATAGGCGTGGAGCCCGGGCTGTCCGACGTCTTCGCCCGCTACGCCGCCGACCACCTCTTCAGCGAGATCGACGAGCTCGGGACCCGCGACGGGGCCAACCTCACCGTCACCGACGAGGACGGCAACGAGATCTTCGCCCCGTCGTTCTCGATGTGGACCACGATCGAGGAGTGCCTCAACCCGCCCGTGATCTGGACAGGCGACGGCTCCGGGAAGGGGGAGTGGTCCACCACCGCGCCGTTCAGCGAGCCCGAGGTCTTCGACTTCCCCGAGGGCATCGGCCCGGTCGAGTGCGTCAACGTCGAGCACGAGGAGGTCCTCCTCATGCCGCGCTGGGTCGACTGCAAGCGGGCGACGTTCAAGTACGGGCTCGGTGACGAGTTCATCAACATCCTGCGGGTGCTGCACACGCTCGGCCTGGACAGCACCGAGAAGGTGCGGGTCAAGGGGGTCGAGGTCTCGCCCCGCGACGTGGTGGCCGCCGTGCTGCCCGACCCGGCCACCGTCGGCCCGCGGATGAAGGGCAAGACCTGCGCGGGTCTCTGGGTGACCGGCAGGGGCAAGGACGGCGCGGAGCGCTCGACCTACCTCTACCACGTGGTCGACAACGAGTGGACGATGCGCGAGTACGGCCACCAGTGCGTGGTCTGGCAGACCGCGATCAACCCCGTCGTGGCCCTCGAGCTGCTGGCCAGGGGCACCTGGTCCGGTGCCGGCGTGCTCGGCCCGGAGGCCTTCGACGCCGTGCCGTTCCTCGACCTGCTGACCGAGTACGGCAGCCCGTGGGGGATGCAGGAGGTCGCGGGCTAGGACGCTCCGGGCCGGCTCACTCCTCGAAGAGCCGGGCCTCGTCCTGGGCCGCGCTGACCTCGATCCGGGCCGTGCGCACCGCCTCGTGCGGGACGCCGAGCCTGGCCAGCGTCACGTGCAGCTGGGCGACCAGCCAGGCCTGCCCCTCGAGGGTCGCGCGCTGCTCGCTGGTGCGGACCCGCACCCAGACCACCGGAGCACCGGCCCGGTCGGGCAGCCAGTGCGCCTCCTCGACGCCCCACGGCGCCAGCGCGGCGACCAGCGGCACCAGGGCCTGGTCCACGGCGCGTGCGCCCGGCTGCTCCACGTCTGCGACCCTACGGGGCCTTACCTGCGACACGGATACCGTGTTTCGCCGACGCTACGACGACGTGAATCGTCGCCACCGTGCCGGATCGGTGCTGGAACTCGCCGCCAGACCTCACTAGGTTGCCGTGCATGGCGGATGCAGGTACGCCGGTGGCCTCCCGGTCGGGCGGCGCAGCGCCGGCCATCTCGGTGCGGGGCTTGAGCAAGCACTACGACCAGGTGCGCGCCGTCGACGACCTCGACCTCGACATCGCCGACGGCGAGTTCTTCTCGATGCTCGGGCCCTCGGGCTCCGGCAAGACCACCGTGCTGCGGCTGATCGCCGGCTTCGAGCCGCCCACCGCCGGGACCATCCGGCTCGGCGGCGAGGAGGTGACCGACCGGCCGCCGTACGACCGCGACGTCAACACCGTCTTCCAGGACTACGCGATCTTCCCGCACATGAGCGTCCTGCAGAACGTCGAGTACGGCCTGCGGGTCAAGAAGGTGCCCAGGGCCGAGCGCCGCAAGCGGGCCGAGGAGGCCCTCGCGACCGTGCGGCTCGAGGGGTACGCCGCCCGCCGGCCCCACCAGCTCTCCGGCGGCCAGCGCCAGCGGGTCGCGCTGGCCCGCGCGCTGGTCAACCGGCCCAAGGTGCTGCTACTCGACGAGCCGCTCGGCGCCCTCGACCTCAAGCTGCGCCGCGAGATGCAGGTCGAGCTGAAGCAGATCCAGCGCGAGGTCGGGATCACCTTCGTCTTCGTCACCCACGACCAGGAGGAGGCGCTGACGATGAGCGACCGCATCGCGGTCTTCAACGACGGGCGCATCCAGCAGCTGGCCACGCCCTTCGAGCTCTACGAGCAGCCCGCCTCGTCGTTCGTGGCCGGCTTCGTCGGCACCTCCAACCTGCTCGACGGAGCGGTCGCCGAGCAGGTCGTCGGGCAGGCGGGCACCTTCGTGATCCGCCCGGAGAAGCTGGTCATGCACGCCGAGGACGAGGCCCCCGTCGCCGACGCCGGCACCTGCGTGGCGCCGGGCGTCGTGCGCGAGGTCGTCTACCTCGGGGCCAGCACCCACTCGGTCGTGCAGCTCGACGCCGGCGCC
>CAZEPK010000044.1:0-20632 GCA_964514085.1 uncultured Nocardioides sp. | reverse complement strand
GGTGAGGCTGCCGAACAGTGCCGACCGGGCCAGTGCGTCGGGCCGGTCGCGCCACGACTCCACGGCCAGCAGGGCGGCGACCGCCTGGTTGCTGGACCGCAGGGTGAGCGACCTGCCGACCAACGACTCGTGGGTCGCCCTGCGCGCCGCCTCGCGGGCGGTGTCGCGGTCCTTGCCCGCGGCCCGTCCGCGGTCCAGCGCCAGGAGTCCGGAGGTGACCGCGACCAGGAGGAGCGCGAGGATGCCGACCAGGAGGACTCGCAGCCGGCGGTTCTGGGTGCGCTGCTCGTGCGCGCGGCGTTCCAGAGCCCGCTTCTGGTCCTCGGCCCGCACGTCCGAGGCCTCCAGGAACTCCCGCTCCGACGGGGTCAGCGACTCCTCGCCCCGCGCCGCCCACTCGAGGGCGGCCTCGAGGCGTGCACCCTGGTACAGCTCGCCGTCGGCCCGCTGGAGCGTCTCCCAGCCGGCGGCCGCCACCGACAGGTGCCGGCGGATGCGGTGGCCGGCGGTGTCCTCGTCGAGCCAGGACCGCAGCCGCGGCCAGGCCCGGACCAGCGCCTCGTGCGCCAGCTCGTAGCTCGACCCCTCGGACGTGATGAGCCGCGAGCGGACCAGGAGGTCGAGCAGCCGCCGGCGCTCGGGATCACCGGCCGCCGTGGCGGGCAGCACCGTCCGGACCGGCTCACCGGTGTCGGAGAGCGAGACCATGCGCAGGAGCAGGGAGCGGAGGCTCGACCGCTGCTGCGCGTCCAGGCTCTCGAAGAGGCGGTCCGCGGACGCCGCCACCGCGCCCCGGATGCCACCGGAGGCCCGGTAGCCCTCCACCGTCAGCAGGACGCCGTCGCGTCGCCGCCACGTCTCGGCCAGGGCGTGCGAGAGCAGCGGCAGGGCGCCGGGCTGGTCCTCGGCGTCGCGCAGCATCAGGTCCACCAGCCCGTGCTCAAGCCGCAGGCCCGCCACCTGGGCCGGCTCCTCGATCACCCGGCGCAGCCGGTCGTCGGTGAGGGGCGAGACGAGGTACAGCCCCCGCTCGGCGAGCCGGGCGAACTCCGCGTCGAGGGCCAGGGCCGGGAGGTGGTCCGCGCGCAGGGTGAGGACCACCGGCCCGTGGCTGACCACGTGGTCGGCCAGCACCCGCAGCCACCGGACCACGGCCTCCTCGTCGCCCGGCTCGAGCGCCTCCTCGGCCTGGTCCACGCACAGGACAGCTCGGCGGTCGGTGCTGCGGGCCCGGGCCGCGGCGATCGCGCCGAGGGGGTCGGCGCCCGGCGTGCAGACGACCGACGAGCGTCCCTGGCGGGCCAGCGCCAGGATCAGCCCCGCCTTCATCAACGACGACTTGCCGCTGCCGGACGGGCCGGCCAGCACCAGCAGCGGCGTCTCGGCCAGCCGCACCAGGCACTGCGCCACGTCTTCCTCGCGCCCGACGAACGTCTCGACGTCCTCCTCGTCGTACGACGCCAGCCCGCGCCACGGGCAGGCGACGCTGGCCGCCCTGACCTCGTGGTCGGCGGCCAGGGACGGCGCCTGCTCCAGGATGGCCCGCTCGAGGTCCGCGAGGTCCGAGCCGAGGTCCAGGCCGAGCTGGTGACCCAGGGTCCGGCGGGCCGCGCGGATCGAGGCCAGGGCGTCCGCCTGGCGGCCGCACCGGTACTGCGCGAGGGCCAGCGAGACCCACCTGCCCTCCCGCCACGGCTGCTCGCGTGCCTGCACCAGGGCCTCGGCCACCACCTCCTGGTGCCGTCCGGCCGACAGCATGCCCGTCAGGCGCTCCTCCTGGGCAGCGAGGTGGAGCTCGCTGAGGCGCGCCGCCTCAAGCTGGGCCGGCGGCCACTCCTCGAGCTCGGCCAGCGGCCGCCCGCGCCAGAGACCGAGCGCCTTCTCGAACAGCGCCACCGCGCGCTCCGCCGACCCCTCCTCCAGCGCTGAGCGGGACCGGGCCACCAGGTCCTCGAGCTCGGCCACGTCGAGCTCGACCCACTCGGGCCGCAGCCGGTAGCCGGAGGGGCTCGTCTCGATCGAGTCCGCCCCCAGCACCCGCCGCAGCCGGCTGACGCAGCCCTGGACCACCTTGACCCAGGAGACGGGCGGCTGGGCAGGCCACAGCACGTCGGCCAGGACGTCCGGCGCCAGCCACTGCCCCCGGCGCATGGCCAGGGCCGCCAGGACCAGTCGGTCCCGGGGTCCCAGTGTCGGCGTGTCCGCGTCGAGCTCCAGCGGGCCGAGCAGCCCCACCCTCATGCCTCCGGACTGTCCCAGCGCGGTCCGGGCCGGTCAACGGCCCCGATACCGGGCTGATACCGGACCGGCGGCGCGGTGACACCGCCCGGTCACAACCTCGGGGCCAGAGCCGGTCCGACCGACACCGGCCACCTAGTGAAGGAGCACCACATGAACATCAGGACCGGGCTCACCGCCCTCGCACTGACCGCCGCCGTCCTCACCAGCACCGCCGCGTGCGGCAGCGAGGAGCCGCCGGCAGCCGGCGGCACCGCCGCCGTGCTCGCTCCGGCGGCGCTGGGCGCGCCGTCCGCCGTCGTCTCGAGCCGAGCCAAGACTCAGTCGTCCTGCCACGTCTCGCCGACGGCGATCGACAGCTGGCGCTCGCGGCTCCCGCGCTGCGTGACCCAGCACAACCGGTGGTTGCGCCACTACTCCGACGACCGGCGCTCGCTGTCGCGCTGAGCGGGGTCAGGCCACCACCCGGCCGCGGAGCACCACCCGCGCCGGCCTCGCGAGCACCGTGAGGTCGGCGCGGGGGTCGGTGTCGTAGACGACGAAGTCGGCCGGCGTCCCCTCCTCCAGGGTGCCGTCGAGCCCCAGCCACGCCCGCGCCTTCCACGAGGCGCCGGCCAGCGCCTCCTCGGCCGGGATGCCGTACGACGCCAGCTCGGCCACCTCGCCGGCGATCCCGCCGTGCGGGAGCACTCCCCCGGCGTCGGTGCCGGCGTAGATCGGCACCCCCGCCTCGAAGGCGGCCATGATCGTGGCCCGGCGCCGCTCGTACAGGCCGGTCATGGTGGCGGCGTAGGCCGGGAACTTCCCGCCCGCCTGCTCGGCGTACCGCGGGAAGTTGTTGAGCTGCATGGCCGTCGGCACCAGCGCGGTGCGGTGGGCCACCATGCCGTCGACCAGCTCCTCGGTCAGGCCGGTGCCGTGCTCGATGCAGTCGATGCCGGCGTCGATGAGGATCGGCAGCACCTCGGTGCCGAAGCAGTGGGCGGTGACCTTGGCGCCCAGGGCGTGAGCCGTCTCGATCGCGGCGGTGAAGGCCTCGGCCGGCCAGGACGGCGCCAGGTCGCCGCGGTCGCGCTCGATCCAGTCGCCGACGAGCTTGACCCAGCCGTCGCCGCGGCGCGCCTCCCGCTCGACGTACGCGGTGAGCTGGTCGGGCTCGACCTCCCAGGCGTAGTCGCGGATGTAGCGACGGGTGCGCGCGAGGTGCCGGCCCATCCGGATCAGGCGGGGCAGGTCGTCGCGGTCCTGGACCCAGCGCGTGTCGGCCGGGCTTCCGCAGTCGCGCAGCAGCAGCGCGCCCGCGTCGCGGTCGGCCACCGCCTGGGCCTCGGTGGTCTCGCGGTCGACCTCGCCGTGCTCGTCGAGGCCCACGTGGCAGTGGGCGTCGACCAGTCCGGGCACCACCCAGCCGGTGGCCACCGTCTCGGCCCCGGCCTGCGGCTCGAGGGTGATCCGGCCGTCCACGACGTAGAGGTCGCGGGCCTCGCCGTCGGGCAGCACCGGCCCGGAGACCCGCAGCACGCTCGCACTCACCTCCCGGACGCTACCCGGCGCCGAGCCGGCGCTGCTGCTCACGAGTAACACGCCGAGTCGGCGCTGCTGCTCACGAGTAACACGCCGAGTCGGCGTTACTGCGCAGCAGTAACGCCGACTCGCCGTCGATCAGGTGCCGAGGCCGAACCCGTAGCGGTACAGCGGGTCGTAGTCCGCGTCACCGACGTTGATGGGCTCCTGGGCCACCGACCGGGGCCAGGTCACCGGGAGCTTCCCGGTGAACGGCTTCTTGCCGAACAGCACGTCGGCCACGCCCTGGCCCTCGCTGCCCGGCAGCCACGACGCGACGAGCGCGTCGATCTGCGAGAGCAGCTCGGGCGGGATGATCATCGGCCGGCCCGAGACGACCAGCACGGTGCACGACGCGGCGTGCGCGCACACCGTCCGGACCGCCAGGGCGTCCGCGTCGCTCAGCTCCATCGTCTTCTTCGGCCGCGGCACGTTGTGGTCACCGGGGTCGTAGGCCCACTGTGGGCCGTTGACGTCGCCGAAGCCCTCGGCGTACGGCGTCTCGCCGACCACCACGATCCCGGCCGCGTTGGCCGGCACCGGGTCGCTGGCCGTCTGGCTGAACTGCACGCGCCCCTTGGAGGTGCTGCGCACCGCGTCGAGCACGGTCTGGCCGGGGATCACGTTGGTCGAGCCGCCCTGCCAGGTGAGGGTCCAGCCGCCGGCCTGGTTGCCGATGTTGTCGGCGTTGCTCCCGGCGACGTAGACGGGCTGCTTCTTGCTGGTGCTGAGCGGCAAGGTCTGCTTCTTGTTCCGGAGCAGCACCTGCGACTCGGCCACGGCCTGCCGGGCGACCTTGCGGTGGGCCTTGCTGCCGATGGTGTCGATGTTGCGGCGGTTGGTGAGCGGGTGCTCGAAGAGGCCGAGCTCGAACTTGGCGGTGAGGATCCTCGTCACCGCGTCGTCGATCCGGGCGGTGGACACCTCACCGGAGGTGACCAGCGAGGTCAAGGTCGGGATGAAGACGTCCCAGCCGTTGGGGTTGTTGGGCGCCTGGATCGGCTCCATGAACATGTCGACCCCGGCGTTGACCGAGGCCCGCACCTGGTCGGTGTAGGTGCCCGGGAGCTGCCGGATGGCCCGCCAGTCGGAGATCACGATCCCGTCGAAGCCCTGCTGCTGCTTGAGCCAGCCGGTGATGAGCTCGCCGTTCGCGTGCATCTTGACCGGGTTGCCCAGCCCGTCCTCGGTCCAGTCGACGCTGGAGAACGACGGCATGATCGAGCCGACGTGGTGCTTCTTGACGGCCGGGACGTACGGCGCGAGCGCCAGCTCGGCGAACTCGGCGCGCGAGACCTCGTCGATGCCCTGGTCGACGGTGTAGTCGCCCTCACCGGTGCCGTAGGAGGTGAGCCCGTCACC
The DNA here is from genome assembly GCA_964514085.1 of uncultured Nocardioides sp. GTDB lineage: Bacteria > Actinomycetota > Actinomycetes > Propionibacteriales > Nocardioidaceae > Nocardioides. The sequence continues at coordinate 15,469 of CAZEPK010000044.1, read as the reverse complement.
GGCGAAGTGCTTCGCCGAGGCGAGGACGCGGTCCGGCCGGGCCAGGTCGGTCGAGCCGTTGCCCTGGAGCCCGTCGATCGCGGTCTCCATCCGCTCGACCAGCCGGGGGTCCTCGCCGAAGCTCTCGTAGGTGCGGCCCCAGCGGTCGTCGCGGGCCACGCAGATGCACGGCGCGAAGGCCCACTGCGGGCCGCTCGCCCTGGTCTCGATCGCCGTGATGTGGGCGATGTCCTCGACCAGGTCGGGGTCGCGCGTCGCGCCCAGCCCGATGTTGTGGGGGAAGACCGTGGCGCCCTGGAGGTTGCCGTGGCCGTGGACGCTGTCGACGCCGTACAGGATGGGGATCCCGAGGCGGGTCCGCAGCGCGGCCTCCTGGTAGCGGTCGGCCGGGCCGGCCCACGCCTCCGGCGTGTTGCTGGCCGGGGTGGAGCCGCCGCCGGACAGCACGCTGCCGAGGCCGTAGGTGGTGATCAGCGAGGGGTCGGCGTCCACGTCGATCCGCTCGGCCTGGGCCATCTGCCCGATCTTCTCGGCCAGGGTCATCCGCGAGAGCAGGTCGGCGACCCGTTGCTCGGTGGTCAGGCCGGGGTTCCGGTAGGCCGGCCCCGCCTGCTGGTGTCGCTCGGTGGGAGCGGCCTGGGTGGGTGCTTGGAGCATCCCGGTGGCCAGTGCCGCCACGAGTGCGGTGCCGAGGACGGCGCCGCGAGGGGTGCGCAACATCGATGCTTCTCCTTGCCCGAATCAAGAAGCCGGTCGCCGCCGTGGCCACCGGGCGAGCGTGACGCCCGCCACAGCACCGTACGAACCGCTATTGCTCCCGGTCAATGCCGAAAGGAGGCTGTCGAGACCTTCATTCCTCCACCTCTCGCACTAATCCGCCTAGGCTGTGCTCCATGCCCAGCTCCGGTGCCCTCGAGCGGCTCCGCGCCGCCAACCAGCGCACGGTGCTCGGACTGCTGGCCGGGGAGGGCCCGATGAGCCGGGCCGACCTGGTCCGGGCCAGCGGGCTCTCGCGCACCACCGTCTCCAGCCTGGTCGCCGAGCTGATCCGGCACGGCCAGATCACCGAGACCGACGACCGGGCCCGCCCCTACAAGGGCGGGAGCGGCCGGCCGCCGGTACTGGTCCGGCTCAGCGCACCGGCGGGCGGCGTGGCCGGCGTCGACGTGGGCCACGGGCACGTGCGTGTCGCGGTGGCCGACCGGCTGGGCGAGGTCTTGGCCGAGGACCGCGCGCTGGTCGACGCGGACACCCACGGCGCCGAGGTGCTCGACCGCGCGGCCGCGATGGTCCGCACGCTCGTGGGCCGCACCGACCTGACCCTGGAGGACCTGCTCGCCATCGGGATGTGCGTGCCGGCTCCCCTCGACCGCCGGTCCTCGCGGATCCGCACCGGGATCATGCCCGGCTGGCAGGGGCTCCTCCCCGGCGAGGAGCTCGAACGGCGGCTCGGCGTCCCGGTCCACGCGGACAACGACGCGAACCTCGGGGCGCTGGCCGAGCTCCACCAGGGGGTGGCCCGCGGCCGCCAGGACGTGGTCTACCTCAAGGTGGCCAGCGGCGTGGGCGCCGGGATCGTCCTGGGCGGGCGGCTGCACCGCGGCGCCAGCGGCATCGCCGGCGAGATCGGCCACGTCCAGGTCGGCGAGGACGGCCAGGTCTGCCGGTGCGGCAACCGCGGCTGCGTGGAGACCAGGGTCTCGGCCGCCCGCCTGCTCGACCTGCTGCAGCCGGCGTACGACGCGCCGCTCGACATCGAGCAGGTGCTGGTGCTCGACCGCGAGGGCGACGCCGGCGTGCGCCGCGTCCTCAACGACGCCGGCCGCACCATCGGTCGCGCCGTGGCCGACCTGGCCAACAGCCTGAACCCCGAGCTGGTGGTGGTCGGCGGCACGCTGGGCGGCTCGACGTCCCTGGTCGAGGGTCTGCGCTCGGCCATCGACCGCTACGCCCAGCCCGACACCGCGGCCGCCCTCGAGGTGGTCCCCGGCGACCTCGGCGTGCGCTCGGCCGTGGTCGGCGCGGTGGCCCTGGCCATCGCCCGCGTGGCCGCCGGCTGACCGCGAGTCGGCGTTCCTGCTTGCAAGTAACCGGCCGAGTCGGCGTTGCTGCTGACGAGTAACCGGCCGAGTCGGCGTTACTGAGAAGCAGTAACGACGACTCGGCGTCGGGTCAGAGCTGGTCGAGCAGCCAGGACGGGCTCAGCGACGAGGCGCCGACGGCGCTGGCCCGCGCCTGCAGCATCCGGTCGGCGGTCACCACGACCACGGTGTCCCCCGGCCGGTCGGCCCGGGCCACGATCTCGTCGTCGCCGCTGCCCTTGGCGTGCACGGTGCGCAGGTGGCCGTCGCGCCCGGCCGCCATGCCGCCCTTGGCCGCGCCCTCGAGGACCAGCACCACCTCGTCGTAGGGCAGGTCGGCGACCACGAGCTGCTCGTGCAGCTTGCGCGCGGCGCCGGCGCGGTCCTTCCACCAGCCGTCAGGGCGGCTGCCGACGACGTTGGCGCCGTCGACGACAAGCACCCTCACTTCAGGAACTTGGAGAAGTCCTTCGGCAGGTCGAGGGCCGCCGCGGCCTTCTCGTAGTCGACCTCGTCCGCGCCGTTCGGGCTGCCGAACGGGTTGCTGGCCGACGCTGCCGCCCTCTCCTTCTCGGCCGCGGCCTCCTGGGCCGCCTTGGCGGGGTTGCCGGAGACCCGGCGACCCTTGCCCTTCTTGACCGCGGCCTTCTGCTTGCCGCGCTTGCCGCCGCCCGCCATGCCCGGCATCCCGGGGACACCGGGCATCCCGCCCTTGGCGAACTGCTGCATCATCTTGCGCGCCTCGAAGAAGCGGTCGACCAGGCTGTTCACGTCCGAGACCTGCCGGCCCGAGCCCCGCGCGATGCGGGCCCGGCGCGAGCCGTCGATCATCTTGGGGTTGGCCCGCTCGGCCGGCGTCATCGACTGGATGATCGCCTGGATCCGGTCGATCTCGCGCTCGTCGAAGTTGTCGAGCTGCTCGCGGAACTGCCCCATCCCCGGCAGCATCCCCATGATCTTCGACATCGAGCCGAGCTTGCGGACCTGCTGCATCTGCTCGAGGAAGTCGTCGAGGGTGAAGTCGCCGCCGCCGAGCAGCTTCCCGGCGGCCTTGGCCGCCTGCTCCTGGTCGAAGGTCTTCTCGGCCTGCTCGATCAGGGTGAGCATGTCGCCCATGTCGAGGATCCGGGAGGCCATCCGGTCGGGGTGGAACAGGTCGAAGTCGGTCATCTTCTCGCCCGCGGAGGCGAACATGACCGGTCGTCCGGTGACCGAGGCGATCGACAGCGCGGCACCGCCGCGGGCGTCGCCGTCGAGCTTGGTGAGGACCACGCCGTCGAAGCCGACGCCCTCGAGGAAGGCCTGCGCGGTGTTGACGGCGTCCTGGCCGATCATCGCGTCGACCACGAACAGCACCTCGTCGGGCTGTACGGCGTCGCGGATGTCGGCGGCCTGCTGCATCAGCTCGGCGTCGACACCGAGGCGACCCGCGGTGTCGACGATGACGACGTCGTGCAGCGTGCGCTTGGCCTCCTCGATCGAGGCCCGCGCGACCTGCACCGGGTCACCCGAGCCGTTGCCGGGCTCGGGGGCGAAGACCGGTACGCCGACACGCTCGCCGTTGACCTGGAGCTGCTGGACGGCGTTCGGGCGCTGGAGGTCGCAGGCCACCAGCAGCGGGCTCTTGCCCTGGTCCTTGAGCCAGAGCGCGAGCTTGGCGGCCAGCGTGGTCTTGCCGGCGCCCTGGAGGCCGGCCAGGAGGATGACGGTCGGCCCGGCCTTGGCGTAGCGCAGCCGCCGGGTCTCCCCGCCGAGGATCGTCACGAGCTCGTCGTTGACGATCTTGACGATCTGCTGGGCGGGGTTCAGCGCCCCGCTGACCTCCTCGCCGCGGGCCCGGTCCTTGACCGCGGCCACGAACTCCTTCACCACGGGCAGCGCGACGTCGGCCTCGAGCAGCGCGATCCGGATCTCGCGCGCGGTCGCGTCGATGTCGGCCTCGGACAGCCGGCCCTTCCCCCGGAGGTTCTTGAAGGTGTCGGCGAGGCGGTCGGACAGTGTGGCGAACAAGGGGTTCCTTCGGCGTGGGAGCTGCGTCGTGAGTCTGCCGACCAGCCTAACCGGGCGCCGGGCCGCCTCCGGTCGGAGTCACCTGATCTCAGGTGACCCCTGCACTTCCCGGCCGAGATCTCGGTGCAGAAGTGACGGGGTCACCTGAGATCAGGTGACCGCTGCGCCGCCCTGCGCCGTCAGAGCGTCCCGTACGGCGTGCGCGGCCTCGGCGGCGCGGACCTCGCTGAGCGCGCCGGCGGCAGCCTCCTGGAGGTAGAACACGTCGACGGCCTGCGGTCCGAGGGTGTCCACGTGGGCGGAGCGGACCGCCACCTCGAGACGGGCCAGCGCCGCGCATACCAGGTAGACCACGCCGGGTCGGTCGGAGGTGCGGACCTCGAGGACGGTCGCCTGTGTCGAGGCCTCCGGTCGCACCTCGACCGTCGGCGCCAGGGTCTGGGTGGCCGAGGGGGCCAGCCGGGGCGCGGGGTCGAGCCGGCCGTCCTGGATCGCCTCCAGCCGCTGGCGGAGGACGGCGGCGTCGACGTGCTCGTCCACCACCTCCCACACCGAGATGCCCAGGTCGTCCTGCGACCAGACCCGGGCGGCCCGGACGGTGACCCGCTGGAGGGCGAACATGGCCGCGAAGTCGGCCAACAGCCCGACCCGGTCGGGCGCGATGACCGTCACCCGGGCGCCGTCGGGCACCGGCTCCACGGTGATGGAGATGCCGCCGCGGCGCACCTCGTTGGGCACGGCCACCTCGTCGTTGGCCACCGGCGGGAGGGCCGCGCCGCTGGTCAGCGCGGCGCCGGCCCGCCGCGACAGGTCCAGGATCAGGCCCGAGCGCCACGACGACCAGGCCTTGGGCGAGGCCGCCCGGGCGTCCGCCTCGGTCAGGGCGGTGAGCAGGGTGAGCGCCTCGGCCGACCCCAGCCGGGAGGCCAGCGCGGCCACCGTGGCCGGGTCGTCGGGGTCACGGGTGGTGGCGGTCTCCGCCAGCAGCAGGTGCCAGCGGACCAGCAGCGCGACGAGGTCGACCGCCTCGGCGTCGAACCCCATGCGGGTGGCCATGGCGCGGGCGATCGGCTCCCCCGCGACGCTGTGCTCGGTGAGGCTGCCCTTGCCGATGTCGTGCAGCAGCGCGGCGACCATCAGGACGTCGGCCCGCACCACCCGGCGGATCAGGGCCGAGGCCTCGATGCAAGTCTCCACCACGTGCCGGTCGACGGTGAACCGGTGGATCGGTGAGGCGTGCGGGAGCAGCCTGATCCGCTCCCACTCCGGCAGGATGCGGGTCAGCGCACCGGTCTCCTCCAGCGTCTCCCACGTCCCGAGCAGCCCGCGCCCGGAGGCGAGCAGCCGTACCAGCAGCTGCCGCGCCTCGGCCGGCCAGGGGTCGGGCAGCGGCGCGCACTCGCGGGCGAGGCGGGCCGCCGTCGGCGGAGCCAGGACCACGTCGCGCTCGGCCGCCTCGGCGGCCGCACGCAGGAGCAGGGCCGGGTCCTCCGTGGGCCGCGCGCGCCGGTCGAGCACCACCTCGTTCGCCGCCAGGGCCACGCCCTCGGCCAGCGGGGTCAGGGAGGGCCGGCGCGGCCCGGGGTGCGCGGGCCGGGCCAGGGCGTCGTCCACCCGGCGCCAGGTCAGCCGCGAGAGGTGGGTGATCCGGCGGCCGAGCTCGCGCACGTGCACCTGCGCGGCCCGCGCGTCGGCCACGCCGAGCCGGGGCGCGAGCTCCGACCAGAGCTCGGGCGCCACCCGGTCCGTGGCCCGGCCGGCCACGTCGTGGAGGAGGTCGCGGACGTCGAGCAGCGCCATCCGGCTGCGCTCCAGCTCGACGTGCGGCACGTCGACCAGCCAGGTCGCGACCAGCGACTTCAGCACCGTCGCGTCACGGATCCCGCCCTCGGCCTCCTTGAGGTCGGGCACGGACTCGTGGGCCAGCTCGCCCATCAGCTCGTGGCGCGAGCGCACGAGCCGGTGCAGCTCGGGCAGCCGCTGCCGCGCCTCCCGGCGCCACTGGGCCAGCATGGTCGCGCGCAGCCGCAGCGTGAGGTTCGGGTCGCCCGTCAGGTGGCGGACGTCGAGCAGCCCCGAGGCCACGCGCAGGTCCCGCTCGGCCGCAGCCACCATCTCGGGCAGCGAGCGCACCGAGTGGTCGACGTTCGCGCCGGAGTCCCAAAGCGGGTACCAGAGCTGCTCGGCGATCGTGCGGAGCTGCTGCTCGTCCACGCCGGTCCCGCCGGGGAGCGGCAGGGCGTCGCTGACCAGGACCACGTCGAGGTCGGAGTGCGGCGCCAGCTCGCCGCGCCCGTAGCCGCCGACGGCCACCAGGGCCAGGCCGGCGTCAGGACCGCCGACGTCCGACCACGCCTTGGCGCAGAGGGCGTCCGCGTCCGCCGTACGACGGGCGCGCTCCTCGGCGGTCACGGATCGACGGCGGTCACACGGCCGACCCGTCGCGCTCGCCGGTCCGCACGCGGAGCACGGTGTCGACGGGCACGACCCAGACCTTGCCGTCACCGATCCGGCCGGTCTGCGCGCTCGCGGAGATGGCCCCGACGACCGCGTCGACGTCACCGTCGTCGACCACGATCTCGATGCGGATCTTGGGCACCAGCGCGATGTCGTACTCCGCGCCCCGGTAGACCTCCGTGTGGCCCTTCTGGCGGCCGTAGCCGCTGACCTCGCTGACGGTCATGCCCGTCACGCCGACGGCCTCGAGGGCGCTGCGGACGTCCTCCCACTTGTGCGGCTTGACCACCGCGGTCACGAGCTTCACGGGTTCCTCCGGGGGTGGGCGGGCACGGGCAGGTGCGGCCGATCATGTCACCGGCCCGGCTCCCCCGAGGGAGAGCCGGGCCGGTGGGGTGAGGGCTAGAGCGCCGCCGAGTCGCGGTCGCCGGTGCGGACGCGCACCACCGTCTCGACCGGGCTCACCCAGACCTTGCCGTCACCGATCCGGCCGGTCTGCGCGGTCTTGGTCACGATGCCGACCACGTCCTCGGCGTCGCCGTCGTCCACGACGATCTCGATGCGGATCTTGGGCACCAGGGCGATGTCGTACTCCGCGCCCCGGTAGACCTCCGTGTGGCCCTTCTGGCGGCCGTAGCCGCTGACCTCGCTGACGGTCATGCCCGTCACGCCGAAGGTCTCGAGGGCCTCGCGGACGTCCTCCCACTTGTGCGGCTTGATGACCGCGGTCACCAGCTTCATGCGTTGACTCCTTCGCTGACGGGAGCGGTCTTGGCGGCGAGGATGCCGGTCGAGCTGCTGCCTCCGCTGGTGTGGAGGTCGTAGGCCGACTCTCCGTGTGCCACGAAGTCGATGCCCTCCACCTCCTCCTCCTCGCTGAGACGCAGGCCGAGGGTGTACTTGATCGCCAGGCCGATGATCGCGGTGAGGACACCCGAGAACGTGATCGCCACGAGCACCCCGAGGGACTGGTCTCCCAGGGAGCCGAAGCCACCGCCGTAGAACAGGCCGTCGATGCCGCCTGCACCGTCCGAGGTCGAGAAGACCCCGATGAGGACGGTGCCGATGATGCCGCCGACCAGGTGCACACCCACCACGTCGAGCGAGTCGTCGTAGCCGAGCTTGTACTTCAGGCCCACGGCCCAGGCGCACACACCGCCGGCGATGGCGCCGATGGCGACCGCACCTTCGATGTCGACAGCGCCGCAGGCGGGTGTGATCGCGACCAGGCCCGCGACGATGCCCGACGCGGCGCCGAGCGACGTGGCCTTCCTGTGCATCAGGTACTCGATCAGGAGCCAGCCGAGGATGGCGGCCATCGTGGCGAGCGTGGTGTTGGCGAAGGTGCGGCCGGTCTCGCTGAAGAAGCGGGCGTCGAAGGCCTCGCCCTCCTCGCCGGCGAAGACGATCGAGCCGACGTTGAAGCCGTACCAGCCCATCCACAGGAGCCCGGCGCCGAGCATGGTGAGCGTCAGGTTGTGCGGACGCAGTGCCTCCTTGCCGAAGCCGATGCGCTTGCCGAGGAGGATGGCCAGCACCAGGCCAGCCATACCGGCGTTGATGTGGACCGCCGTACCGCCGGCGTAGTCCTGTGCGCCGATGCGGCCGCAGATGAGGGAGTCGTCGGTGCAGCTGAAGACCATGTGCGCCATCGGGAAGTACACGATGAGGGCCCACACGGGCACGAACAGGACCCAGGCGGAGAACTTCATCCGGTCCGCCACGGCGCCGCTGATGAGCGCGACCGTGATGATGGCGAAGGTCGCTTGGAACATGACGCCGATGTATCCGTCCGTCCCTACGCCGTGCAGCCAGAACAGGTCGAACGGGTCGTGGAAGAACGTGCCCTCGCCACCGAAGCCCATCGACCAGCCGACAGCGACGTACAGGATGCCGACGATCGCAACCGCGACGTAGGACATCATCATCATGTTGAGCACGGACTTCGAGCGGGACATGCCGCCGTAGAACAGCGCCAGCGCGGGCACGGTCATCATCAGCACGAACGCCGTGGCGATCAGCATGAAGGCGTAATAGCCGTCCACAGAACCTCCATAAGAACCAGGGAGCAGGGTCGCGGCGCTCGGGGTGACGGCGCTGTCGTTGCCGGGACCTGCTGTTGCCCTGAACCCTCGTGGTGGCAGGTTTCGCGGTCCTCGTCACCGTGTTGCGGGCGTGCAACGGGTTCCCGCCCTGTGTTACTTCGGTGTTTCGTCGGGTCGACCGGGGATGATGTGGCCCGTGACCGAGCCGAGCCCAGCGCCCGACGCCGGGTCCGATGCCGGGCCCGACGTCGGGCCCGACTTCGGGCCCGCCTGGGCCCGGCTGGTGACCGCCTGGCTGGCCGCAGGCCCCGACTCGCCCGAGGGCGGGTCGCTGCTGCAGCGGGCCCTGGACGTCGGCGTCCACGCCCTCGCGCTGCCACCGGCCGCGGAGACCACCGTGGGCCAGGGGCGCCGCTGCGAGATCGCGGCCGTCCGCCTGGCCGGAGCGGTCGACGAGGCCGGCTACCTCGCGCACAACCAGCCCCAGGCCGAGCGCGGCGCGGAGCCGGTCGACCACTTCTGCCGCCGCGGCTGGCGGGCCCTGCGCAACCCGAGCCTCGACTTCGACGTGTGGTGGTACTGGGCGGAGCACCTCGACCCGGCCGACGAGTCGGAGACCGCCCCCAACCCGCTGGTCCACCACCTGCTCGACGGCCGGCACCGCGGGCTGCCGCCGCTCCCCCGCCGGGTGCCCCGGCCGGCGACCACGCTGGCCGCCGCGCCGCGCCGGGCCTGCCTGTTCGCGGCCTACGACCCCGACGGGCTGGTCGACGACGCCGTGGTGGCCTACGTCGAGGAGCTGGCCCGCCACGCCGATGTGTTCGTCTGCTTCGACGGCTCGGTCCAGGACGGCCAGCTCGAGCGGCTCTCCGCCGCGCAGGGCGCCTGGGTCCGCTCGCACGGCGCCCACGACTTCGGGTCCTGGAGCCTGCTGGCTCGCGACCTGGTCGGCTGGGACGCCCTCGCGGGGTACGACGAGGTGCTGCTGGCCAACGACTCCTGCTGGCTGCTGCGGCCGCTGGACGAGGTGTTCGCCCGGATGGACGCGCGCAGCTGCGACTTCTGGGGGCTGCAGCTGACCGCGCGCCGCTTCGAGCCCGAGCCGTCGCAGCCGCAGTCGGTGCCGCTGGAGGAGGTGAAGCGGTCGTGGCTGCCGCCGACCGCGTTCCGCTACCCCGAGCTGGTGCACGTCGGCTCCTACTTCCTGGCGCTGCGCCGGCCGGTGCTCGACGACCCCGGCTTCCGGCGCCGGCTGGACGCCGTACGACCCCAGCGCGACCGGGCGAACCTGGTGCAGAAGTACGAGACCGGCACGACGCAGTACCTCGTCGGGCAGGGCTTCGAGCTCGACACCTGGGTGCCCGACCTGCGGCCCAACCACCCCGTCTACGGCCCGGGCGTCTTCGACCTCCTGGCCGAGGGCTTCCCGCTGTTCAAGCGGCGCTTCCTCACCGCCAACCCCTACGACACCCCGGACCTGGTCGAGTGGAAGGCGCGCGTCCTCGCCGCCGTCCCCGACGCCCCGGTCGACCTGCTCGAGCGCCACCTGCTCCGCACGGCCGACCCCGACGACCTGGCCCGCTCCTTCGCCATCCGGTCGCCGCGGTAGTCCGTGACCTTTCCGCCCCTGTCCTCCACAGGCAGGGGCCACAGGGTCACGGACTACGCCGCTCCGCGCGGGCCTCGTGGGCGACCTCGACCAGGCGGGCGGCCCGGGCGGCGAACGAGTGCTCGGACCGGACCCGCTCGGCCGCCGCACGCCGCAGGGCGTCGTCACCGAAGACCGCGTCGGGGTCGGCCAGGGTGGCCAGCCGGGCCAGGTCGTCCGGCGTCGCGTAGGGCTGGACGGAGGGGCCGAAGAGCTCGGCCAGCCCGTCGACCTCATCGCTGACCACGCGGGCGCCGCTGGCCACCGCGTCGAAGAGCCGGTTGGAGACGAAGCCGTCGACCCGCATGGCCTCGTGGTGGTCGTTGAGCACCACCCCGGCCGAGCGGTACGCCGCGGCGAGGGCCTGGTTGGGGACCGACCGCCCGCGCACCACCTCGTCGGGCACCAGCCCCGACCACAGGTCGCCGTAGACCGCCAGCGGCAGGCCCGCGGCCAGCGCGTCGCGGACCACCGGCCGCAGCTCGCGGCGCGAGTTGCCGACGAAGAGCACCCGCTCACCGGTGTCCGGCTCGGCCGCATCGGGGTGGAACCGCTCGGGGTCCGTGGCCTGCAGCAGGGGCTCGATCGGCACGGCCCAGTCGAGCGCTCGACGGTCGGCCCACGGCTTCCCGGCTGCGAGGACCCGGTCGTAGCCGTGCGCCTCGTCCGCGGTGACCAGCTCGGGGTGGGAGATCACCCAGAGCAGCGAGACCTGCTCCGGGCTCGGGTCGTGGCGGACCAGGCCGCGCAGCACCAGCACCACGTCGTCGTGGCGGCCGGTGGTCCGGTCCCACTCCGGGCGGCGGTCGACCACCACCTCCTGCCCCTGCCGGCGCAGCGCGTCGGCCAGGGACGCCGCGAAGTGCGTGTCACCCCACCGCTCGCCGCCCTCGCCCGCCGGCGCCGGGTTCTTGATGGCCCACCGCAGCCGGTCGGGTTCCGCCACCTGCAGCCTGGCCTCGCGGACCAGCACCGGCCGCGGGACGCGCAGCCGCGGAGGCTCACCGTGGCGGGCGGCGCCGACCTCGTGGTCGACGACCCGCAGCCCGCGGGTGGCCCAGAGCGCGGCGTCGTCCCGGGGGGCCAGCACCCGCTGCCAGCGCTCGAGGTAGACGCCGCGGTTCGCCAGGTGCTTGTCGTAGCGGCCGGGCGTCCGCGACTCGTGGTGCACCACGGGCGCCGTGCCCACCACGCGGAAGTGCCCGGCCCGCTGCCGCGAGAGCCGGTGGCAGATGTCGACGTCCTCCATCCCGTTGCTGAAGACGGGGTCGAAGCCGCGCAGCGCCACCGCGTCGGCGTACCGCAGGGCCAGCGCAGCGCCGGTCACCGCGTGGAGCCGCAGCCCCTCGACGCCGTACGCGTCCTCGACCGGGAAGCCGTTGAGGAAGGCGTGCGGCAGCCCGCCGCAGGTCGGGAAGGCCACGCCCGCGGACTGGATCGAGCCGCTCGGGTAGAGCAGCAGCGGTTGGGCGCCGAGCACGTCGTCGTCGGCCAGCGCCTCGCGCAGCGGCGCGGTCCAGCCGGGCGGCACGGTGGTGTCGTTGTTGAGGAAGACCACGACGTCACCGGTGGCGTGGGCCAGCGCCAGGTTGTTGCCGAGGGCGAACCCGTGGTTCTCCTCGCCGTGGTGGACCTGCACGCGGTCACCGGCCAGCCGGTCCAGCGCGGCGGCCACCTCGGGCGAGGAGCCGTTGTCCCAGACCACCACCTCGACGTCGTCGCCCGCGGCCAGGAGCGAGGCCACGCAGGCGGTGGTCAGCTCGCTGCCGTCGTACGTCGGGACGACCACCGACGTGAGCCCGGGCGTCGGTGTGCGCGCGGCCAGCGCCGCCCAGTCCACGAGGTGCTTGTTGAGCACGACCCGGCGCCAGTCCCCGGGCGGCGGCCGCAGCGCGCGGCGCCGGTCAGGGAACCTGCGTCGCACCCCGACCACCGGGACCAGGTCCACGCTCGTCGGCCCGCGCAGCAGCAGGTCGAGCAACCACGCGGTCGACGTGCCCGGGTCGACCGGGCCCAGGCCCAGCAGCGCCTCGCGCCGGGCCACCAGCCGGGCCGGCTCCACGTCGGGAGCCGCGGTGCGGAAGACGACCTTCTGCCCGTTGCCGCGCTCCCCCTCCAGCTCGTCGGCGACGAACGGGCGGCCTAGGCCGACCAGACGCTCGAGCCGGTCGGGCACCCAGGAGTCACCGGCGTCGAGGAACGCGACGTACTCCCCCTGCGCCGCGGCGAGGTCGGTGACGACCTCGCGGTCGGTCAGCGTCTGGTTCTCGAGCGAGGCCAGCGAGACCGCCCGCAGCTCGTCGTCGTGCCCCGGGTCCAGGACGACGGAGACGAGCGCGGCCACGCGGCGTCAGCCCAGCAGCGCGTCGACGAAGGCCTCGGCGTCGAACGGCGCGAGGTCGTCGGGGCCCTCCCCGAGCCCGACCAGCTTCACCGGTACGCCGAGCTCGCGCTGCACCGAGACCACGATGCCGCCCTTGGCCGAGCCGTCGAGCTTGGTCAGCACCACGCCGGTGACGTCGACGACCTCGGAGAAGACGCGGGCCTGGATCAGGCCGTTCTGACCGGTGGTGGCGTCGATGACGAGCAGCACCTCGGTGACCGGCGCCAGCTTCTCGATGACGCGCTTGACCTTGCCGAGCTCGTCCATCAGCCCGGCCTTGTTCTGCAGTCGCCCGGCGGTGTCGACGATGACCGTGTCGATCCCGGCGTCCACCCCGTGCTTGACCGCGTCGAAGGCCACGCTGGCGGGGTCGGTCGCCTCCGCCCCGCGCACCACCTCGACACCGACCCGGTCGCCCCAGGTGGCCAGCTGGTCGACGGCCGCGGCGCGGAAGGTGTCGGCCGCGCCCAGGGTGACGGTGCGGTCCTCGGCCACCAGGATGCGGGCCAGCTTGCCGACCGTCGTGGTCTTGCCGGTGCCGTTGACGCCCACCACCAGGACGATGCCCGGCAGCCCGTCGGCGCCGCTGACCTGCAGCCGCCGGTCCATCGTGGGGTCGACGAGCTGGACGAGCTCCGCGCGCAGCGCCGCCCGCGGGTCCTCGGGGGTGCCCTCGACCCGCAGCCGCGTCCGCAGCCCTTCGACCACCTGCTGCGTCGGCGCGACCCCGAGGTCGGCGGTGAGCAGGAGGTCCTCGATGGACTCCCACGTGTCCTCGTCGAGCCGGTCGCGGCTGAGCAGGGCGAGCAGGCCCCGGCCGAAGCCGCCCTGCGCACCGGCCAGCCGCTGGCGCAGCCGGACCAGCCTCGAGGCGGTCGACTCCGGCCGCTCGATGGTGGCCGGCGGAGCGCTCACCTCGACCGGCGGCGCGGTGGCGTCCTCGGCCAGGTCGGGCGGGCGGACGAGGACGTCGGTGTGCGTGTTCGGCAGCGGCGCGGGCCTGCGCCCGCGGACGAGGAGACCGACCACGGCGCCGACCAGCAGCACGGCGACCACGGCGATGATGACGATCAGCAGCGCCAAGGCAGACATGCCCCCTATCCAATCAGGAGCGCCGCCCGACGCCGACTCGGCGTTACTGCTTCCCAGTAACGCCGACTCGGCCGGTTACTCACCAGCACGAACGCCGACTCGGCCGGTTACTCGCCAGCAGGAACGCCGACTCGCGGGTCAGGGGCGCACGAGCGGCGCGACGGCGGCGCGGATCTCCTCGGGCACGGGCGTCACGGGTCGCGCCGGGTCGGTGTTGTCGACGTAGACGTGGACGAACGTGCCCTCGGCGGCCGCCCGGGCACCGGCTCCGTCCTCGGGGCCCTGGAACAGGCCCACCTTGTAGACCACCGAGCTGCGCCCGAGCCGCTCGACGTAGACGCCGACGTCGACCGGCGCCGGGTAGCCGACTTCGGCGAAGTAGCGGCACCCCACCTCGGCCACCACCCCGATGGCCGGCAGCGTGCGGATGTCGGTGCCGGTCGCCTGCTCGAGGTGGTTGTTGACCACGGTGTCGATCAGCTCGAAGTAGCGGGCGTTGTTCATGTGCCCGTAGACGTCGATGTCGGCCCAGCGGGTGGTGACCCGCTCCCAGTGGACGTAGTGGTCGCGGGTGGGTCGCTCCGCCGGCACGCTCCGCTCGCCCCTAGGCCGACTCGGCCTCGCGCAGCCGCTGGCTGATCACCGCGGACACGCCGTCGCCGCGCATCGAGACGCCGTAGAGCGCGTCGCCGACCTCCATGGTCCGCTTCTGGTGGGTGATGACCAGCAGCTGCGAGGTCTCGCGCAGCTCCTCATAGATCTGCAGGAGCCGGCCGAGGTTGGTGTCGTCGAGGGCCGCCTCGACCTCGTCGAGGATGTAGAACGGCGAGGGGCGGGCCTTGAACAGCGCCACCAGGAACGCCACGGCGACCAGCGACCTTTCCCCGCCCGAGAGGAGCGAGAGCCGCTTGACCTTCTTGCCGGGTGGCCGCGCCTCGACCTCGATGCCGGTGTTGAGCATGTCGTCGGGTTCGGTGAGCACCAGCCGGCCCTCGCCGCCGGGGAACAGGCGGGCGAACGTCGCGTCGAAGGCCTTCTCCACGTCGGCGTAGGCCTCGCGGAAGACCTGCTCCACCCGGGCGTCGACCTCGCGCACGATGTCGAGCAGGTCCTTGCGGGTCTTGCGGAGGTCCTCGAGCTGCTCGCCGAGGAACTTGTGCCGCTCCTCCAGCGCGCTGAACTCCTCCAGCGCCAGCGGGTTGACGGTGCCGAGCATGGCCAGCTCCCGCTCCGCGGTGCGCAGCCGCTTGGCCTGCTCCTCGCGGACGAACGGCGTGGGCTCCGGCTCGGGCTGGCCTTCCTCGACCACCCCGCTGAACGGCACCGGCTGGTCGGGGCCGTACTCGGCCACCAGCGTGTCGGCGTCCATGCCGAGCTCCTCGAGGGCGCGCTCCTCGAGCTGCTCGATCCGCATCTTCTGCTGGGTGCGGGCCATCTCGTCGCGGTGCACGGAGTTGACCAGCTCATCGTGCTCGCGGGCCAGGTCACGCAGCCGCGCGCGCACGGCGAGCAGCTGCTCCTCCCGGCCCTGACGGGCGCGCTCGACCTCGGCCCGGGCCGCGGCGGCCCGGCCGACGGAGACGTCGAGCCGGGTCAGCACGTAGCCGGCGGCGACCCCGACCGCCTGCGCGGCCTGGCCCTCGCGGAGCAGGCGGGCCCGTCGCTCGGTCTCACGGACCCGGGTCTCGCGCTCCTCGCGCGCGGCCCGGAGCAGCTGGTCGGCGCGGCCGTGCAGGGCGCGCGAGCGCTCCTC